>JARDZW010000203.1 GCA_029240655.1 Chloroflexota bacterium | reverse complement strand
GGCGCGCGACTCCGCAGGCCAGTCTCGAGCCCGCCGCCGTCTCGCGCTGATCACCCCAGCTGGTGGCTCAGTCCACGAGCTGGACGGTGAAGAACTGGCTGATCGCGTCCTCGTCGGGGATCCACTCCCCTGGATCGCCCTCGATGCTCGTGTCGACGAACGTCCCGGTGAGACAGCTCGTCGCCCCGTTCCCGGTGTCGCAGACGTCCGCGTTATTCCCCAGGATGTAGACGCCGGTGAGGTGGATCGCCGCACCCTGCGGGAAGGAATACCACTGGTTGATGCCGCCGATCGGCGCCGGGTCGGTGCACTCGTCCACAGGGCCCGGATCGGTCCGGCAGGTGTCCTCGAACAGGGGGATGAGGATGTCGCTGCCGATCCACTGCTCGAAGCAGGTCTGGACGGTCCCTGCGTTCACGTTGCCGGCAGATGTCACGTAGTACCAGTCTGGGAAGAACAGGTCGATCGGGTTCGGGTCGCAGATCTGATCCGCGAGCTCGTTCGTACCGCCCTCGGGTGGCGTCCAGTCGATCCAACCAACGCTCCCCGGGTTGTTGCCGCACAGCGGGATGATGTACTCCGGCCCGTCCGGCGGTCCCTCCCACTCAGTCTCGGTCGCGACCGACTTGTTCTGCCCATCGCAGGTCACGACCGTGGTCGGGACCGTCACGGGCAGCAGTGCGCACGGGCCGGACGACGGAAGGCATGGCTCCGTCGGGCCGGAGACGGCTGTGGCATCGGTATGGACGCTCAGCTCATTCACGCCCAGCACCCGGGCGAACACCGTCTCGTGGGTGCGCGTGCCCACGACGCGCACGCCCTGGGCGCCGTCCGGGATCACCCCTGCGGTGCCGACCTCGACAGCGGGATCCAGCGCGACGCCCTGCCAGTCGGTGTACTCCGCGTAATCCACTTCGATCTCGCCGGCCGCGGCCGCGTCGTCCACTGCCTCCAGCACGTCGCTGTCATCGTGTGTCGCGCCCAGCATGTATTCCATCAGCACGATCGCGCCCGCCTCGGCAGATGCGTCCGACGCGTTCTGGGAGCCTCGGTTGTCACCCCACTGCAGCCCGACGTCGATCACCAGGCCGACCATCCCGACAAGGACGATCATGCCGATGCCGACGATCACCAGCGTCTGACCCTTCGGATCGCGGGACCTTGTGCTGAGCCGCATGGATGGAAACCTCATGGTGAGACGCGCTCGATCGGCATCTGGCTCTCGGAACTGACCGTGATGCTGCCGACGAGCTGGCTGAAGATGGGTGTGGCCGGGATGTACTCGGTGGAGACCGATACCTCGATGACGCAACCGATGGACGGGCAGCATTCGACGTTCGCCGCCGGGCAACCCGGAAGCTCCTCGACGTTGGGGTCGAATGCGACGTCGACGCCGTCGAGTCCGAATGCCTCCTCCTCGACCGCCGCGGTGATGTCGTCCAGGTCCTGGTTGACGATGGCCACACGGGCTCCGCTGCGCGCACCGTTCGACACCGAGTTGTAGGCGAAGATCGCCCGCCCGAAGTCGAGGATGCCGAGCAGGAGGATCAGAAGGATCGGGAGTACCAGCGCGAACTCGACCAGGCTCTGGCCGCCACCGCCGCCACCGCCGCCACCGCCGGGACCCTCGACCGTGACCGATGCCGTGCACGGGAGATACGTCCCGCCCACGACCGACTGCGACTTGATCTTGAAGTCGCCGGTCGACGGGCTGAAGTTCGCGGGGTCGAACCGTTCATCGATCCACTCGGCCAGGCCCTCAGCGCGCTGGAGGTTGATCATGTTCGGCACGCGGCATGGCAACGGTGGTGGTACTGGCAACGGATCTCCGGTGACGACGTTGACCGTCGCCGCCGGGTCGAGGCACTCCACCCCGATCTCCGACGTGGGATCGGTGACCTGGCTGACAACGACCCGGTTCGCATCCAGGGTCGCCGGGTCGACCCCGTCCGCCGTGAGCTCGCCCGTGAACCCGGCACCGGTCCATGCCGCCTCCGCGCCACCGACCAGGGTGCCAACGAGATTGGGCACGGTGATGCACGTCGGCGGCGTCTCCGGTTCGGGCGCTGTGATCGTGAGGACGAGGTCCGACGAGAAGACCGCCAAGGTCGGGAAGTCGCAGGTCGAGAGGGTGTCGTTCTCCACAACCTCGAAGCTTTCGACCGTCTCGACGTCCTGCCCAAGGAGTGGGATCACGTTTTCCGGGTCGAAGCCCGCGGCAGCCCAAGCCAGCCGCGCTCCAGCCACGGACATTCCCGTGACGTCAGGCACCGGGCGGCACTGCAGCGGAGCGGGTGGCGGCGTAACCGGCACGGGAGTCGGGCAGTTGACGCAGCCCTCGCGGATCGGGAATGTCGAGGTCGCCGACATGGGAATCGGATCGCCGAAGAACACGGTGCCCAGGGGCGTGATCGGCGAGAAATCGCAGCCCATCGTCACGCTGGCGAAGTCGCCGACGCTTGGATCCGCGACCGGCGCGCCATCGGGCGTCGTGTAGATCGGGTTGGGAATGGGCGTATCGAGCTCACAATTCAGTGCCGCCAGATCGCCGTTGATGAGTTCCTCGTACCGAAGGCGTTCGTCTGCGGTCATGTCGGCGTGCGTAGCGGCGTAGTTCGCGCCGATACGGACCGCCTGATGAAGGTTGACCCAGCCGAAGAAGAGCCGGCCGAAGTCGATGACGCCGAGCAGCAGGATGAGGAGGATGGGCAGCAGAAGCGCGGTCTCGACCAGGGCCTGACCGCGCGTGCGGGAGCGTGGCGCCTCGGTGGCGCGCAGGGGCAAACGATGAAGCAGCATCAATCTCGTGCTCGGGGGCTGATGGGCCACAGGGACCATCGGGGTACTTTCGTCGGTCACCCTAGCCGCGCGACCTTGCAGGAGACCTTACGCAGCGGATCTCGTGAAGACACCCCGCTCGAGGAGCGGGGCGTCTTGCTGCGGGGGTCGGAGCTTGGCCTTCGACGAGTCCTCAGTTGATCAGTGTGATGCCGAGGTCGACTTCATCGCCCGGGTTCACGTCACCGATCGACACCGAGTCCGGGGGACCGATTCGCTTGACGAACCAGCCCTTGAGGCATCCGGTCAGTCCGGATGGATTGACCAGCTGCGGGGTACCAGGGAGCTCCTCGCATTGCCTGTCATTGCCCTGGACGAAGGCCTCGTCGAGTACGAAGGCCACCCAGAACGGAACGCCGTATGAGAGGTTGTCGCCCTCACCCGTCCACTCACCGCCCGGGCACGGAGTCAATTCACCGACGGTCGTTTCCGGCACGGGGGCTGCCTCGCACGTCGTGGTGTGGATGGGGAGCTTGATCGGCACGTCGACGTTGTCGTCGTCGTCAATCCCATCTTCCTCGTACACGCCCGGCTCGTCGCCGTTATACGTGGACAGCTCTCCCTCGCAGCAGTTGATGTTTCCTGTATTGGTCTCGACCCAGCCTGGGATGTTCACGAAGATGTCACATGGCTCCATGATCTGGTCCGCAAGATTGCCGCAGGCGAAGTCCAGCCAGCCGACTGACCCAGGCCCGGTCGTGCACAGCGGGACGATCGCCAGGTTCGACGCGTCGAGCGTCGCCCCGGTCGGAAGGATCTCGTACGGCTCCCAGGTCCCGTTACCGAGGCCCGTGCCGTCGTAGTCAGCCTCGTTCCAGTCTCGGATGGTATGGATTTCGCCAGCCTGGTCGCACATCTCCATCGTCTGTGGGAACGTGACAGGCATCCCGACCCCGGACCCGGTGATCGGGCCCACGACAGCGGTTGCATTGGCCCTGGCCGTGAGCTGATCGATGCCCACCACCGACATCAGGAACGTGTCGAAGGTCTGCGCAGCCACAGCACGGATCCCCTGGGCATCCTCGGGGATTGCACCTGTCGTCGCGCCACACTCGGGGACGGCCACATCGATGAGCTCCCCCGCATGGTCCGTGAACAGGACTTCCTCGATATCGACGCCGTTCTCATCCCGCGCGGTCCGGACTGCGCAGGCGACGTCATCGATGTCCTTCGGCTGCTCGTCGAGCCACTGGAGAATGACCACCGCGCCCGCCTTCGCGATGGCGTCGGCGCCGTTCTGCGTCACGCGCTGACGCCCCCAGGCATAGCCGCCATCGATGACGAGCCCGACCATCGCGATGAGCGTGATCAACGCGGCAGCAACGATGACGAGGACCTGGCCCGAGGGGTCCGGCCGACGGTGCATGGCCCGCCCCACGCGAGCGAGAAGTGTGGACATCATGACTCTCCGAGCGGGCACTCGGGCCCTTCACAGTTGAAGTCGACCTTGAATTGCGAGCGACCTTCCATCTGGATCGTGCCCAGAATCCCGCCCAGAACCGGGGTCGCAGCCTGGAAGTCGTACGGCACGGTCACGATGGCCATGCAACGAACGATGGACGGGGCGTTGTTGTCATCACCTGCGACGGCGCCCGTGCAGGAATTCGGCGTATCGAGCGCCTCGCGGTCCCGGAACTCCACCTGGATGTCCGCCGGATCGACATCGAGCTGGACGGCCGTCTTCGCGGCCTCGTCCCGGATGTGGGCGATCGTCTGATCCACGATCGCGAGGCGCGCTCCTTCGCGCGCGGCCTGGCTGATCGTGTTGAACGCATACACCCCTCGGCCCAGGTCGAAGATACCGACCAATAGCAGGACGAAGATCGGCAGGATCAGCGCGAACTCGACCAATGACTGGCCGCGGCGATCACGGGTCGTACTCATGGCACGGTCACCCGGATCTGGATCGTCTCGGTATCGGATCCGCCGTCGGTGGTCACCGTCAACCTGACCTCGTAGTTCGATCCGCCGCCGCCCGGCGCATCGGTGAATGGCACGTTGGCCTGGTTCGGCTCCCCGTCGCCGATCTCCGTGTAGGGACCGCTGGGAAGGTTTCGGCGCTCCCACAGATACTCGTTGACAGGGCAGAGCGGGTCTTCCGCGGGGGTGGTGAAGCTGACCAGCAGCGGACTGACCGTGCCGTTCACACGGCCGCCGGCGGTCGGCACGGGGCTGGTCGTGAAGGCCGCGACCGGCAGCGGGCACGGCTCCGGCGGCGGCGGCGGCGGATCGGGAACACCGA
>JARDZW010000090.1 GCA_029240655.1 Chloroflexota bacterium | reverse complement strand
CCCGATTGGGGCCCATCGTCCTTGAGCTGGAAGTTCACGGCGAGGCCACCCTGGGGGTCCGTCCCGATCGCCGCCGACGAGATCTGGTCACCACTGAACAGGGGCGGGTACTCCTCCCGGTCGAGCACCTGGCCGTCCGTCACCTGGGTCTGGCCGAGTGGCACGAAGTCGAGTTCCCCGGTCTGGCCGACGAGCCGGCGCACCGCATCGACGTCCGACACGCCGGGCAGCTCGATCACGACGCGGTCCGAGCCCTGCACGACGACGACGGGCTCCGAGACACCGGTCGTGTTCACGCGGCGCTCCATGATGTCCTTGATGACGCCCATGCTCTCCGCCGTCGGCGAGACGCCGTCCTTGGGGAGCGCCTGATACTCGACCCGCAGGCCGCCCTCGAGATCGAGCCCGAGCTTCGTCTCCACGAGGCGCCACTGGCCGTCGGTCGCGCTCGGATCGGGCAGGCGCAGGTTCGGGAAGAAGACGACCAACAGCGCGAGCACGCCGATGACGATGATCATGATGGGTCCGGCTCTTCGCATACCGGCGGGATGGTACACGCTGCGCCCCGCGGACGCCTGAAGGACCGCCCGGTCAGGCCTCCAGCGTCGCCTTGATCCGCTCGGCGAGCGCCCGGCTGATGCCGGGCACGGACGCGATCTGCTCGACGGGGGCGTCGCGCACCCGCTTGATCGACCCGAACACCTTCAGCAGCTCGCGCTTCCGCTTGGGCCCGACACCCGGCAGGTCGTCGAACGCCGAGCGGACCGTGCGCCGGTCGCGAAGGGTTCGGTGATAGGTGATCGCGAAACGGTGCGCCTCGTCACGGAGGCGCTGGACCAGGTAGAGCGCCGACGAAGTCGACGGCAGCACGATCGGGTCTGTGCGGTCGGGCAGGAACAGCTCCTCGCGTTCCTTGGCCAGGCCGGCGAGCGGCAGGTCGTGGAGTCCCAGTTCGTCCAGCACGGCCTTGGCCGCGCTGACCTGACCCTTGCCCCCGTCCACGATCACCAGATCGGGCATCGCCCAGCGCCGCTCCTCCTCGCTGCCTTCCTCGCCGGATCGCGTGACCCGGAAGCGGCGGCGCAGGACCTCCTGGTGGCTGGCGAAGTCGTTCGGGCCCTGCACGGTCTTGATCCGGAATCGGCGGTACTCGCCGCTGCGCGGCTTGCCGTCCTCGAACACGACCATGCTCCCGACCGATTCCGCGCCCTGGAAGTTCGAGATGTCGTAGCACTCGATGCGCAGGGGCGGACCGGGTAGCCCCAGCGCCTCGGCGAGCTCCTCCAGGGCGGCGAGCGTCTTGCCGTGGTCGGCCAGCCAGCGGGCGTGCTCGCGGGCGAGCGTGTCCGCTGCGTTCCGGCCGGCCAGACCCATGAGCGCACGCTTCTCGCCGCGTCGGGGAACGCGCAGGTAGACCGGCCCGCCACGCTTCTCGGCCAGGAAGTGCTCGAGGTCGGCCATGCCCTCCCCCACCCCGGCCGGCACGTAGATCTCGCGCGGGATCGAGGTGGCCCGGGCGTAGTACTGCTCGAGAAAGCTCGCGAGGACCTCGTCGTCCGACGCCTCGTGGACCGCGTCGAGCAGGTAGACGTCCCGTCCGATCATCTTCCCGTCGCGGATCACGAACAGGGTCATCGCCGCCTGGTTGTCCTGGCGCGCCATCCCGACCATGTCGAGCTCCGTGCGCGCGAACGCGGCCATCTTCTGGCTCTCCATCGTGCGTTCGATCGCCCGGATCTTGTCGCGGTGCTGGGCCGCGCGCTCGTAGTCCTGCTTCTGGGACGCGGCCGCCATCTCGACCTGGAGCGCCTTGACCAGAGTCTCCTGCCGGCCTTCGAGGAACAGCTCGACCTGCTCGATGTCGGCCCGGTAGTCGGCCCTGGAGATGGCCTGGATGCACGGCCCCTGGCAGCGCTTGATGTGGTACAGCAGGCACGGCCGCTGGAGCGCCCGCTCGCCGTCCTTGATATCGATCGTGCAGGTGCGAAACGGAAAGAGCCGCCGCACGAGGTTCATCGATTCGTCGACGCTCGACGCAGACGCGTAGGGCCCGAAGTAGCGGCTGCCGTCGTTCACGAGCTTGCGCGTCCGCTCGACGCGCGGGAAGTCGTCCCCCAGGGTGACCTTGATGTACGGGTAGCTCTTGTCGTCCTTGAGCCGGACGTTGAAGCGCGGCTTGAACCGCTTGATGAGGTTCGCCTCGAGAAGCAGCGCTTCGGACACGCTGTCGACCTCGGTGACCTCGACGTCCGCCACCCGGTCGATGACGCTGCGGATGCGGTGGATCTCGCCGCCCGGCGCTTGCTTCTGCCAGTAGCTCCGCACGCGGCTGCGCAGGCTCTGCGCCTTGCCGACATACAGGACGTCGCCCCGAGCGTCTCGCATCAGGTAGACGCCGGGGCGGTCCGGTAGGCGTTTGAGGGTCGCTTCGAGCTCGGGGGTCACGCCCCCGATGCTAGGACAACTGGCCGGCGGGCGCGGTTACTTCTTCCCGGCCTTGTCCGGCTTCGGGTCCTTGGACCTGTCGGGCTTCGACGTGCCTGGCTGTTCGGTCGTCGCTTCGGTGGCCGTGCCGGCCTTGGTGTCGCTCGTGGACGCCGGTGTCGCGGTGCTCGAGGGAGTCGCCGGGGTCTTGTTGGCGCGTGTCGGCTCGGCGCCGCGTAGCTCGAGCCGGAAGCTTCCGGCCTCGAGTCCCTGCACCCAAGCCGTGACCGTGTGGCACGAACCGACCAGCAGCGACGTGTCGAGCGATGCGTTCCAGCGACCTCCGCCGCTGGTAGGCGACAGTTCGAGGCCGGTCCCGCCGCCGCACGGCGTGACGGTGATCGACGCGGAACCTGTCATGACCTCTGCGTCGTCCACGAACAGCCGCACCTTGATCGGCAGCGTGCGCCCATAGTTCGTCGAGAACGTGTTGCCCGACACGTCGATCGGGTCCTGCCATGTGGCGCTGGCGGTATGCGGCGCCCGGTAGCTCACGGTCACGTCGAACGCGTCCTCGACACTGTTCCCGCTCGCGTCGGTGGCGGTGCAGGTGACGGTCGTCGTGCCCGTGCCGACGTGCGTGTCGGTGGCCGGCGTGCACGTCACGTCGGGTGACGGATCGACGATGTCGGTCGCGGTCGGCGTCGCGTAGGTGAGCGTCGTGCCGGTCGGGTCGCTCGTGATGACTTCGCTGTCGGCCGGGACGCCGGCGAGCACGGGATCGGTCGTGTCGACCACGGTCACGTCGAACCCGCCCGTCGTGGTGAGCCCGCCGCGATCGGTGACGGAGCAGGACACGGGCGTCGTCCCGAGGTGCAGCGTCGTGCCCGTCGAGGGCGTGCAGGTCGGGACGGGGTCCGGGGCGTCCTCGGGGTCGGTCGCCGAGATGCCGGACCAGTCGGCGGTCCAGCCGTTGGCCGTGTTGCCCTGGACGCTGAAGCTGACGGGGAGGACCAGCCGGGGAGCGATGTTGCCAACGACGTTCATCGTCAGGTTGATGGACGTCATGGACGGGCCCAGCGCGAGGCTGTCGCCATTCCCGGCCGGCTGGAAGGATCGGGCCCATGCGACCGTGAACGTGTGTGGCCCGGGCACGGTGGGGGCGCGAAGGGTGACCGTGCTGACGGCCCCGCCCGGCAGCGAGGGCACCGGATCGGGGCAACCCGCTCCATCGTCCGCCCAATCGCTGGGCACGGGATCGAGAACGGCGGTCGTGACCGAGAGAATCTCCCCGTCAGCTGGCTGCGTCCCGCCGTTCTCGGTCAGGACCACGCTCTGGCCGGCATCGACGTGGGCCACCCCGACGCACGTCAGCACGAAGCCGATGTCCGCGGACACCTCGGCGCCTGCCGCGACGTCACCAAGGGGCTTGATGCCTTGGGGGGTGGTTGGAGATACGAGATCGCCGTCGGCGAACAGGCGATCGGCCGATGCCGTGCCCGCCAACGCCAGCAGGGCGAGCAGGGACAACGCGATCGCGCGGCGGAGGGGTCGGTGATTCATGACGAGGACTCCCCGTTATCGCCGGGCCCGATCGACGCGCCGTCGGGCCTGGCGCAGGCGAATCGTCATTCACCCGGCGCATGACCCCAATAGGCGGATAGGGCGGTTCGTTGCGCCGTCGCGCCCCCCATCGGTACCGTTTCGGTGCGCGGAATCACCGTGACGGGTCGGATGGTCCTTCCGATGGGCGGCGAGGCCGGGTCCTGACGACGAGCGCCGCCAGGGCGAGGATCGCCGCTCCCAGGCTAACCACCGGTACGAGATCGACCGCCTCGTCGCGGGCCGCGACCGCCAACGGTCGAGACTCGGCAGGCGGAAAGGAGCGCGAAGCCGCCCATCCGGATGGCAGGGCGACGAGCAGCGGTCCGTCCTCGTCGCGCTCGCCCTCCCCGCCGGATTCCTCGCCGATCGGCGCGCCGGCAACCTCGATCGAGGTGGACGCGAGCGGGGCGCCGTCGGCCTCCGCAAGCAGTGTCCAATGGCCGGTGGGCAAGTCGGACGGGATCTCGAGGAAGACCTCGAAATGGCCGTCCTCGGTCTGCTCGATCACCCCGACCTCGAGTCGAGTGCCATCGATCCCGGCCAGCGACAGCCGCACGGGCCCCGAACTCAGCACGTCCGCCCGGATGCCCACCGCTCCCCCTGGGGAGACCCTGCTCGGCTCGGCGACGAAGAACGTTTCGCCCCCGTGCGCGAGCACCGAGGCAGAGAGCAGGAGCGCCGCCGCGATCGCGGCCGCGCTCGAGATGATCGCCCGAAGGGGTCGGATCCTCACCCGGTCACGGCGATGGCGTGAGTGCCGAACAGTTCGGAGCGGTAGCACCGTTGGTATCGGTGCAATTGATCCGTCCGTTGGGACTTCCCAGCACGAACGGGCTGAGCGGGCTCTTGGCGGTCACGTAGTCGGCGAGGACCTGATCCATGATGTCCTGCGTCGCGTAACCGGGCCGCGAGTTCACCTTCGGATAGCTGTCGCCACCGGAGGCCATGAAGTCGTTGATGGCGATCTTGTAGGAATCGCCAGCGGTCAACGAGACCGGTGTTGCCGAGCACGTCCCGTTGGCGTTGGCCAGAACGGCGCCCGTGACACGACTCCCGGCGGTCGCCGCGATGTCGTACGTGAAGCACAGACCGGAGACTTGCGCGAAGCGCCCGTTCGCGGCCGGCACCTGTGACACACCGTTCTCGAGGAAGGCCTTGAGCTCGGCGCCGGTGATGGTCACGGTGGACACGACGTTGCCGAATGGCAGGACCGCCAGGACCTGGCCACGCGTGATGAGGAACGGGGGCTGCGCGGCGGCCGGGCAGAACCCGGTCCCGCCACCGGCGGCCGGGCAAGTCAGCGCGTCACGCAGGCCACCCGAGTTCGTGATCGCGAACTGGACGCCGATCGAGGCGTACCGGTCGCGCATGGCATCCGTTACGACGTTCCCGACCAGCGACTCGCACAGCCGGCCATCGGCCCGCCCGCACTGGTCAGCGCGCGAGATCGCCTTGCTCGCCTGACCGATGACGGTCCCGAGGATGGGCTGCAGCTGGGCGTTCAAGGCGTCGATCTCGGCCTGGATGGCCGGGTCCGGGGTGATGCCGATCGTCCACGGGCGGTGGAAGTCAGCACTCGTGTAGACCGGGTCGCCCGTGGCCGGGTTGACGACGATGCTCACCCGAGTGAATCGGAGGCCCTTGCTCCGGTTCTCGACGAGGAGCACGCCGTTGTCGCGCCGGCTGATGGTCTGGAAGTCGGTGTGGTCGGCGATGACGACGTCTACTTTGGAGACGTTGTCGGCAAGGTCGACGGCCGGCCCGGTCGGGTTCACGAGCGTGCCGTCCGTGGCACCCAGGTGGCCCATGGCGACGATCGTGCCGATCTTCTGCTTGTCGAGCTGGGCCGCCCGCTGGTTCACCGCGTCGGTCGCGTTCGTCACGACGAACGGATCGAACGAGTCGGGGAAGACGAGGGTCGGCGCGTCCTCGTTCGTGAAGCCGATGATCGAGAGCTGGATCCCGTCGAGGGTGAAATTGCGGCTCTTGGACCATTCCTCGGGCGTGTCGCCGGTCGCCGGGTCGATCACGTTCGCGGACACGAACTTGAAGTCGGCCCGCGGGATCAGGGTCTCCCGGAGGTAAGCCGAACCCTTGTCGAAGTTGTGGTTCCCCAGGCCGTCGAGGTCGACGCCCATCAGGTTCATGATGTCCATCGTCGGCGTGTCGCCGAAGAAGGCGCTGATCGGTGGGGTCGCCCCGACCGAGTCTCCGGCGGCGACCGTGATCGTCCGGGACGGCTCGAGTGACTGGAATCGGTCGAACCACGGCTTGAGGAAGGCGGATCCGCCGATCGCGAAGGCCGGATTGGCGCCGGGCGCGGCAAGGTTGTCGGAGGTGTCCGTCAGCGGCACGAGCTGTCCGTGGTAGTCGCTGATATCGAGGATCTGGAGCGTCTTGAACCCGGGCTCGGTCGTGATCTGGTGGAGGATCCGCCCGGTCGAATTGTGCGGTCGATCGATTCCGAGCAGGTACGAAAGGGTCGGTGCGAGGTCCACGGCCATGACCCCGGGGACCGGCGCCGTGTGGCGGATGCCCGGGCCAGCGGCCACGAACGTCCCGTGCATGTTCACGGAGGCGTCCAGGTCGACGAGCTCCGGAAGATACCCGTGCTGCCCGAAGAACTGGCTGAACGCGATCAGCTGACCGGGCGTCGAGGCATCCGTCTGGTAGGGCGGACGGAAGACGACGACGACGTCGCCGCTGCGGTTGGGGTGCAGCGCGTTCGTCCCGTCGACGTTACTGAGCTCTTCCTTGAGGAAGACGCGCTCGACCACCTTCTTGCCCGGGTTGGCCGGATCGGTCAGGTTGTTGAAGTAGTTGACGATCTGCTGCCGAACCGCGTTGTAGTTCGCGGCCGGGATCTGCGGCTGGTTGATGCACGGGCAGTCGGTGCCGGTGCCCGAGACGGGGACCCCGGTCGGATCGCGACCGGCGAGGTTCAGATAGAACTGGGCGGTGCCACCCGCGTAGCAGACCTTGACCAGCGTGTCGCCGGGCACGTTCGCAGGAGGCGCGGGGTCGTTCGCAGCCTTGCGGCAGTTGCTGCTCTGTTCGCGTTCCTGGAGCCCCAGGTTCACGAGCGCCCGGCTCACGTTCACGGCATACCACTGCGGCGCGAACCCGTGGTCCGAGCTCGCGAAGACCGTGGTTTCGCTGAGCCCGCCCATCAGGTCGAGGGCACGATCGAGCGTCTGGTCCGCCTCGTGATAGGCATCGCGGATATAGCCCTCACGAACCGCCACGCGATCGTCCGGGACGTCGTCGTTGGTGAGGTCGTCGAAGTACGGGTTCGGGTCGCCGTCGATGTCGACGGGGACGGTCAGCCCCAGGAACTGATGGGAGAACTCGTCCGTGACGGGGTTGCCCAGCATCAGCAGGTCCGTGTCGGGCTGGACCTCGGTCATGATGTATTCGAGGGCCGCCCAATGGAAGTCCGCCCACTTGAGGCCCTGCTCCACGTAGGTGTCCTCGTCGATGATCCCGGCCTCGAGCGGCGCGAAGTCCGCTGCGGTGCTCGTCGGGAACTGGTTAACGAGGGTGCTTTCGAAGTTGGTGTCGCAGGCGCACGTCGCGATCGCGCGCGTGACCGACGTGAAGTACAGCTTGAAGGAGCTGAGGTCACCGGCAAGGCCAAGGAGCTTGACGTAGAAGCCCGCTGTCTGGCCGGCCCGTGGCCCGATCAGGCCGTCGGCTCCGGTCAGGCGGATCTCGGCCCACTCACCGGCACCGAGCGTCGCGGACGCCTGGCTGCCGTCCTTCGTGAGGCCGGTGCGAACCATCAGCACCTTGTCGTAGGCAGCCACGCCGTCCGCGACACTGTCGTACACGTACAGGTCGTACACGCGGTTGGGGTTCTGTGCCGCGAACGTCGATCCCACGCTCAACGAGGACTGCATCGGCGGAGCGGCGGCATCGCCGGCCGGGACGTTCGTCCAACCGGACGCGGGCGCGAAGGCGGCGACCTGATAGGACACGCCGAACGCGGCCGCACCCGCCTGCTCGGATGTGTTGAGGGGAGCGGCGAGGACGCCGCGGGTCGAGAAGAAGTTGCGGAAATCGATCGTCGGCGCTGCGAGGTTGTGGGTGCGCGACCCGACCCACTCCACGGAGGCGACCTTGAGGCCGTCTCGCTCCGCCGCCTGCTGGATCGTGTCAGCCTGGAGGATCGAAGCGCCGAGGCTCGTGCGGTCGTTGAAGTTGCCCTCACCCGTCCGGTGGAAGGTGTTGTTCGTGGAACCGTGCTCGCCCGGCCACGTGCCTGTCGCCAGGGTGTACCAGCCGACGCCGGTATTCGGGGGGAACGCCTGCTTGAGGCCGTTGTCGCCCTTGACCCCGGCTGCGTACATGGAGGCGAAGGTGGGCATCGCCCCCTGGCCGACGTACTTGTCGACGAGGTCGGGCCGCATGCCGTCGGAGGCAAAGAAGATCGCCTGTTTTGTGCTCGGCTTGGGAGCGGGCGGTGGCGGGACCGGCTTGGCCGCTGAGGCGGCCGGCACGACCGCGGCCAGCAGGGCGACGACCGTCACGATCGCCGTGAGGCGTGAACGGAAACGACTCACCGTATCTCCTCCAAGGATGTCGGGCACGACCGGAACGGTGGCGGCGGGCGGGCGAGTGGCCGTCTCCTCCAGGCGGCACACTGCCGAGGCTTGGTCGTCAACGATAGCGCGATGTGACCGCTCTGTTAACGCCAAGACCGCACTTCTCCGCACCTCGGCGGTGCGCCGTGGCACCGGTGAGTGGGACATAAGCGGCGCCGGCCATGCTGGCCTGCGATGCCGATGCACGCCTCGGTCGAGGAACGTCTCGCCCGCCTGACCGTCGATCAGCGAGCGGCCGCCACCGCGCCCCCCGGACCGGTCTTGTGCGTGGCTCCCGCGGGATCCGGCAAGACCACAACGCTCGTGGCACGGATCGCCTGGCTCATCGATGGCATCGCGGCACCCTCGTCGATCGCGGCCATCACGTTCAACAAGCGGGCCGCCCAAGAACTGGGTGAGCGGCTGGACGCGGCCGTGGCGCCGCTTGGCGGCTCGTCACGAACGGTGCGGGTACGCACGTTCCACGCACTCGGCCGGGAGATCCTGCGTGATGCCGGCCTATCTGTGGAGCCGCTCCTGGATCGGGCCGAGATCATCACGGGGCTCTGGCCGGACGTCACCGCCGCCGAGATCGGGCGACTCGACACCGCCTTTTCGCGCCTCAAGCTCGACCTCGGGGCAACGGCGGCGGAGATCGCCACCGACCCAGGCGCCGGACCGATCGCGCAGGCCTTCATGGCCTATGAGGCCGCGATGTCGGAGCGCGGTGGCCTCGACTTCGACGATCTGGTCCGTCGTGCGCTGGACACCCTCGAGGCCGATCCGGTCCTGCTCGCTCGTTGGCGCGTCCGCTGCGGCCACCTGCTCGTCGACGAGGTCCAGGACGTCGACCGCTCGCAGCTGCGTCTGGCGCTCTTGCTCGCCGCGCCGCGCCACCGGATCTTCCTCGTGGGCGACGACGACCAGTCGATCTACGGTTGGCGCCTGGCCGATGTTCGTCGTGTCCTCGCCCTGGATGCGGCGCTTCCGGGCCTCCGGCGCGTCGACCTGCAGGTCAACCATCGATGCCCGGTCCCGGTCGTCGAACGCGCGGTCCGCTTGATCGAGCACAACCGCGAGCGTTTCGCAAAGGTCGTTCGCCCGCGACCCGATGCCCCAGGCTCGCTGATCCTCGCACCGGACCCCGCGGACGAGCCCGCCCGCACGGAGCGCCTGCTCCGCTCGTGGCCGGACGACGGTCGGACGCGTGCCGTCCTGGCCCGCACGAACCGGGAGTTGCGGGCAGCCGTCATCGCGGCCCTGGCCCTCGGTGAACCATTCCGGGCGCCTTCGGTCGACCTGCTCGTCGAGCACCCCGCGCTCGACGGATTGCTCGCGCGCGCGGCCGACGATACGGACCCGCAGGATCCGCTGCTCGTGCGACTCGGGGCACTCCGGCGCGCCGTGCGAAGCCACGGGACAGAGACGGAACGGGACCTGGCCACCGCCCTCCTCGCGTGGGCCCCGCCGTATCGCGACCTCGCCTCTCTCCTTGCCGCGATCGGAGCGATGCGCACCCGCTTGGCAGAGCTACGGCGGGACGACGCCCGCCTCAGCCTGGCCACCGCCCACTCCACCAAGGGCGCGGAGTTCGACCACGTCGCGGTCGTCGGCATGGAGGTCGGCCGCTTCCCGAGCGGGCGTGCGATCGCCGAATCCGACGAGCCTGACCGCGCCCTGGAGGAGGAGCGACGCCTGGGGTACGTCGCGTGGACTCGCGCTCGACGCACCCTCACGCTGAGCTATGACCCGGCCGTGCCGTCCCCGTTTCTCCTGGAAGCCTTCAGTCGTCGCGAGCTCGGCCTCGACGAACCAGCGGCCCCCGAGATCAGCTCCTCGACCGGTTGATCTCGCGCAGCAGTCGATCGATCGATTCCAGGAAGGGCTCCGTCAGCTCCTCGGGCAGCACATCCCGGATCGAGTCCTTCGGGCCGTAGGCCGCCCGGGAGCGGACCGCCGCGGCCCGCAGCCCGCGCAGGTCGTCGTCGCGGAGGCGGTCCGGGAGCGGCTCGAGATAGGCGGTCCAGCGCGCGTGACCCCGCTCGCGCGCGGCGGTGAGCAGACGGTCCGCGTGGCGCGCCGCCGCGAGACCCAGGTCGTCGATGACCGGGTACTGATGGCGTGCCGGGACGACGGTCCGGGCGGGGTCAGCCATCCTGCGGCGTGGCCGCGGCGCCGTCGGGCCCGGTCCCATCGGATGGCTTGATGAGCAGGAGTGGCAGGCGCTTACGCTCCGATCCGTTGACCAGGATCCGGAACGAGTAGTCACCCGGCGACGGGAACGTCAGGTTCCAGAGGTCGATCGAGAAGGTCAGCGTCGCGTCGCGGCCGTCACGCTGGCTGCGAGCCACGAGGCTGCCGGTCGCGCCGGCCACCTCGCCGCCGTCGGGATCCAGCAGCACGAAACGGATCTCGTGCTCGCGCTCGGTCTCGGGTGCGGTGACGGCGAGCCCGATGACGAGCGCCAGGTGTGGATGCCGAAGCGGGAACCGGCGGCCCCCGATCCGGGCGATCCCCCCACCGAGCACGTGGAACTTCTGGCCGGGAACGGTCTCCGCCGCATCGGCGAGGAACGCGAAGTCGATGTCTGGCACGGCCCTATGCTAGCCCCCCGATGACGGCCCGAGGCGGCCTCAGCGGCTGGCCTTGGCGGCGGCGGTCGCGCGCTTGCGTGACGGCGTAGCCGGCACGGCCGGCGCGGGGCGATGACCGTTGGTCCGCTCCGGGTCCAGGCGTCCGGCCTCCTCGGCGAAGGACACGTCGGACAGCGGCACGAGCGGCTCGCCGCGCAGGACCCGGTCCAGGTACTCCGCCGTCGCCGAGCC
>JARDZW010000202.1 GCA_029240655.1 Chloroflexota bacterium | reverse complement strand
GTTGTAGGTCGGGATGAGGACGGCCACGCGGGCGCGAGTTCGGAGGACCTCGCGGGTCTGCGGTCGACGGTCGACGTCCCACAGCGAGAACGTGAACAGCCCAAGCCCGACCGCGGCGTGGACCTCCATGATGTAGAGGGGGATCGATACCCACCAAACGTTCATCGCCAGCGTGGAGGTCGCCCGCCACAAAAGGTAGGCGACGGTCACGGCGAGCGCGACGACCGCGATCGCCCGGATCGCCCAAGCGCGCGAACGGGCCTCCGGGGCGGGCATGTCGCGGCCGGGCATGGTCGGTCGGAACCAGCCGATCGTATCGACCGGGGATCGGTGTTGGGACATCGCACCGATCGTGGCGTGCTCGCACCGATCACCGATATAGGACCAACGCCAGCCACGAGGCCGACTTTCGGCAGCCCGCGCTATCCTGCATGCGCATGACCTCGCGCCTCATCGATCTCGAAGTGCCGGTCGAAAGGGCCTTCCTCGTGGCTGTCGACACCGGCTCAGAGGACGGCTGGACGGCCCAGGAATCCCTGTCGGAGCTCGCGAACCTCGCGACCACCGCCGGGGCCGAGGTCGTGGGCGCGGAATGGCAGAACCGCCGCCACGTCGATCCCAACTGGTATATCGGCAAGGGCAAGGCCGAGGAGCTCGCCGCGGCGAAGCGCGAGACTGGGTTCGACCTCCTGATCGCAGACGACGAGCTATCGCCGGCGCAGCAGCGCGCGCTCGAGGACCTCCTGCGGGTGAAGGTCATCGATCGAAGCCGGTTGATCCTCGACATCTTCGCCCTGCACGCGCAGACCCACGAGGGCCGGTTGCAGGTCGAGCTCGCCCAGCTCGAATACCAGCTCCCGCGGCTGACCAAGCTGTGGACCCATCTCTCGCGCACACAGGGTGGGATCGGATCCCGAGGGCCCGGCGAGAGCCAGCTCGAGACGGACCGGCGGATCATCCGGACCCGGATCTCGAAGATGAAGGAGCGCGTCGAGCAGGTCCGCCAGCAGCGCTCCACCGCGGCGCGTGGGCGCGACCGGCGCCTCTGGCCGACGGTCGGTATCGTCGGCTACACGAACGCCGGCAAATCGACGCTACTGAACACGCTCGTCGGCTCCGAGGTCGCCCGGGCCGAGGACAAGCTCTTCGCCACGCTCGACCCGACGAGCCGCCAGGTGAAGCTCGGCGAGGGCCAGACCGCGATCATCACCGACACCGTCGGGTTCATCCACAAGCTGCCGCACCAGCTGGTCGACGCCTTCCGCGCGACGCTCGAGGAGGTGAACCGGGCGGACGTCCTCGTCGAGGTCGTCGATGCGTCCGATCCGCACGTCCACGAGCACCGGGCGACGGTCCAGACCGTCCTCGACGAGCTCGGGGCAGGGGAGAAGCCGCGACTGCTGGCCTTCAACAAGGCGGACCTCGTCGAGCGGGCCGCGCTGGACGGCGGCGCGGTGGCGCCGGCAGTCGCGGGATCGGTGCTGGTCTCCGCGTTGACCGGCTTCGGGATGGACACGCTCCGGGCCGAGATCGCGGCGCTGCTGGGCACGTTGTGGGTCGATATCGACGCCGCCGTGCCCTACACCGCCGGAGAGCTGCTCGCCCGCGTCCGTGAGCGCGGGACCGTGGAGGTCGAGTACGGCGAGCGCGACGTCCGGATCGTCGGTCGCGTGGCGCCGGCCCTGGCGAGCGAGCTGGAGGCGGCTTCGGAGCGCTGGGCGCAGGCTGCGACCGAGGCGACCAACGGGACGGGGCCGAAGGCGGTAACAGGCTAGGCCCCGGCGCCGCTCGGACCGGGCCACCACCTTCCACGCGATCGGCGCCCGGTACCATCCGAGGTCATGTCCATCCCGATCTCGGAACGGCGGCTGTCGCTGGCCTTCGTCGCGGCGTCGGCCATCCTCTTCGGCGTCGTCCTGGTGCTCGCGCCCCCGTTCGCCGTGACCTTCGACGAGGCCCGCTACGTCGGGGTCGGGTACAGCATGGTCGAGGGGCAGGGGCCCCAGACCGTGTTCGGTGGCTACTTCCTGCCGCACGCGCCCGCGTGGTCGACCCTCGTGGTGGCTCCTGCGGTCGCGCTCGGGATCGATCCGCTCGTCGTGGGACGGTCCCTCAATGCGCTCAGCGGTGTGGGACTGCTCCTCTTGAGCGCCGCCCTCGGATGGCGGATCCGCCCGGCTGCCGGTGCGCTTGCCGCGATCGCGCTCGTGGCGACGACCTACGTCCACGAGCTGACCCGGACGTCGCGCCTGGACATCCCGTCGGCGACGCTCGCCATCGGTTTCCTTGCGCTGGGCCTCGTCGCCGTCCGGCAGGGCTCGACCCGATATGCCATCACGGCAGGGCTGCTCTTCGGTGTGGCGTTCCTCGTCAAGGAGATCGCACTGCCGCTTGCGCCCGTGCCGATCCTCGCGGCCGTGCTCCACCGGCAGCCGTGGCGGCCGATCATCCGCACGGCGGGCTGGTTGATCCTGAGCGGGACCGCCGTGGTGGCACCGTGGTTCATCTTCGTGGCACAGGTGACCGACCAGGTCTACCGCCTGGGAACGCCTGGCTGGACGCTGGCGCCGATCGGTCTTGCGCTGCTGGCCGTCGGGCTGGCCGCGGTGCTCGGAAGTCGTCTCGACATGCCGAGGACGAGGGCGGGGTTCGGCGACCGGTTCGGGGGTCGCGGCCGCACCTGGCTGGTGGTCGGCCTCACGATCGCGTGGGTCGTCGGCCTGACGCTCGTCTTCACGGGCACGCTGAGGACGCGCGGCACCGGGCTGATCGATCTGCCCCAGATCGCCCGATACGTTCGGGAGTGGTATCCGATCCTCGTCACGAGTGCGATCGGGGCCGTCGGTCTCGTACTGTCGATCGTGGGACGTCGGGATCGCGCGCTGGGTCGGCGCGAAGCGCTGGAGGACCTGTGGCTGGCCACGGTCTGTGGCCTGCCACTCGTGATCCTGGTGATCGGAGTGGGCGAGGCGCCGCGCAACTACCTGGCCCAGCTCGCGATCGGCGCCGGCATCGCCGCGGCTGGCTGGCTGTGGCTGTTCGAGGCGGCCTTCCGCCGGTGGCCCACGCCGACGATCCTGGCGGTCGGTGCCCTCTTCGGCCCGATGCTTGGGGCAGCCGTCGCCGATGTCGTCGACGTGAGGATCCGGATCGGACTGATCGGTGGGCTGGCCGTCGGGCTGATCGCCGCCGGGGTCGTCGCCGCTGCCCTTCGGGCCGGACGCCTTGGCGCGCGCTCGGATCCGGCCATGCGCGAACGCGCGGTCGGTGCCCTGTTGACCGTTGCCCTGGTGAGCGCCGGCGCCGTGCTCATCGCGTCGATCGACTTCCGCCGGACCGTGGCGACCCGGGAGGAGGCCGTCGATACCGTCGTCGCGTGGGTGCGTGACAACGCAGAGCCAGGGTCCACGATCGCCTTCGGGTCGTACCTGGGGTTCGAGATGGGCCTCCCGCTACGCGACGATTTCAGGCTGCGCCAGGTCCGCCACCACACGGTGGTCGCCGATGCCGAGG
>JARDZW010000089.1 GCA_029240655.1 Chloroflexota bacterium | reverse complement strand
GACTGCTCGCAGCTCTACATCGATCCCGAGCTGATCGAGCTCCTCGATCTCGGCGAAGGCCGCTGCGTCTTCGCGATCGAGAGCGACCTCGTCCTCCAGGAACAGGCCTGGTCGTCCGCCGACTGACCGTCTCCGAGCAGGTGTCCGGTCCCGGGGTCAGCCGGGGCCGGCGCGCCGCTCTCCGCTGCCGTGTCGCGCAGCGTGGTCGCCGACCCACATCGTGAACGCCAGCCGCCGCTGTGCGGTGTCCACCTCCGACCCCGGCGCTCCTTTCACCATCGCGTCGAGATCGACCAGTCCTTCGAGCGCGCTGACGAGCTCAGCCGTCGACCACAAGCGTGCCTGTCCGGCCAAGGTCTTGGCCCGGTACTCGCTCGCGATGCCCATCTCCCGCGCCGCTGCCGGCAGCGCGGTCCCCGCCGCCAGTCGGTCGCCAAGCTCGAGCAGCTCCACGACCCGCCGGTGCAGGACGGCCAGCAGCACCGGTTCTGGCGTGATGTCGATGAGGCGATCGAGCGCGGTCAACGCCGCATCGACGCGTCGCTCCCCGACGGCGTCGGTCAGTGCCCACACCGACCCCGGCGTTGCCTCGGCGACGAGCGCCCCCACGTCGTCGGCCGTGACCGGGCCCTTGTCGAGCGCATGGCGCAGCCCCAGCTTGTCGAGCTCGCCCGACGCGATCCGGCTCAGGTAGCGGCGCTCGACGTCGCCCTGCGTGACCCGGCTGCCCAACCGGTCGGCGAGCGCGCGGGCCGCCCCGGGCCCCAGCGACAGGCCCCGATCGCGCGCCTCGGTCTCGATCCAGGCACCGAGGGCCGTCGGGCGGGGCGCCATCGCCTGGCGCACCGCTCCGCCGGCCGCCTTGACGGCGTCGACCAGCCGCTTCGAGCCTGGTCCCTTGGCGCCCGACTTCGCCGCCTCCACGAACGCGAGCGCGTTGCCGGCGGCGATCATCGAGATCGCCTCGATGACGCGGTCGCGCGCGTCGTTTCGGCGAACCAGCGCGCCCGGGTTCGTTACGACCGCCAGCGTGCCGCCGCCGAACAGGGTGGCGGTCGCAAGGCGCTCGTGGAGCTGCGCAGCCCCAGTCGAGGCCGTCGCGAGATCTCCGCGCAGGTCCCAGCGCTCGAGGGGGGTGCCCAGCTCGCCGGCGATGGCCGTCGAGAATCGGTCGACGAGGCGTTCGGCGACCAGCTCGTCGTCGCCCCAGACATACAGGAGCGGCGTGATCATCGGGCCGTCGAATCTGCGCGTGCGGCCCGGATCGCTGCGGCGGTCCAGGGCAATCGCCGGACCTCGGCCGGCGTGATGCCGGCGGCTCGGCACACCTCGGACTCCAGGCGCTCGGCCCGGGAACGGACGGCTCGCCAGGTCAGCTCGTCCCAGCCATCGGGATAGCGCCGGCGCCACGAGGTGAACCGGGCCGCCATCGACTCGAGCCGTTGGCCAGCGCGCTTATCCGCGTACGCGACGATCCGCTCCTCGCGGCTCGCGAAGGCCGCCCAGCGCCGATAGGCGTCCCCGTCGGCGAGGCGGGTCAGCGGATGAGCGGCCACCGACCGGGCGAGCTCCGGGTGGCCTTGCTTTGTCAGCCATGCCGCCGAGCCGTGGCCGTGCCCAAGCCGCCGAACCGGATCGTCGGCGGGGAGAATCTTGTCGACGTCGTGGAGGAGGGCGGCGGCTTCCACGAGCGACCGATCAACGGCCGTCCCGTTCGCCGCGACGCGCGCTGCGAGGAACCCCGCCACCTCGGCCACCGCGCGCACGTGCGCGAGGAACCAGGCGGGCGGATCCAGGGAGGCGAGCAGGGCCGCAGCAGCCACGCGCCCGGGGATGGTCATCGACTCGATGGTAGCCGAGTCGGCCCGACTGTCCGGGTGCTGGGAGCGGTCAGTGACGTTTGCCGGATAGCCGCTCGCTCCGTCGCCGAGCATGCTGGCGCCGATGAGCACGGCGGAGGGACCGTGACGCGAACGAGATTTCGGCTGCTCGCAGCTGGCCTGACCGTCGTGTCGGCCACGGTGTTCGTTCTGTATCTGACGGGTCCGGGTCAATGCGCGGTGCCGCTGGAACCGTCCTTGAGCCTGTACGGCCCGCCCACGTTGGTGCGACCGGGGCTGTGCGCGGTGGACTCCGTCGTGCCGGTGTGGCTCGTTGCGGTGGCGGGAATGTCGCTGGGACTCTCGTACCTCCTCGTGGCCCGCGGGCGGCGACCGGCTGGATCCTCGGACCGGCCGGGGTCCTGACCTCGGGGATCGCACAGAAGAACCTGCGCTGGGGTCCGGCCCCACCCACCACAGCGGTCGCCGCAGGTTGCCGACCGACCTCCGCCGTGCGCGACAACGCGGCCACCGAGCGCCGTGGCTCCGTGCGGACCGCGGGACCCACGGCTCCGAACGTTACCGTGACCGATCCGTCGACATCGGTCCGATACACCCGCGCTCCGGACGCAGCGAGTCGTTCCAGGGTCGGACGGGCCGGGTGGCCATACGGGTTGTCGGCTCCCGCCGAGGCCACCGCGACACGCGGCCGGACCGCCTCGACGAACGCCTCGGTCGTGGCTGTTCGGCTGCCGTGATGGGCGACCTTGAGCAGATCGACCCGGGGTAGCCCGCCGGTCAGCAACGACGGGTCGACCTCCTCCTCCACGTCGCCGGTCAGCAGGAACCGGCGCTCACCGATGACACCGAGCAGCACGACCGACACGTTGTTGATGCCACTGCCGGCATCGGGCGGTTCTTCGGGGACCTGGCCGCGCACCGGCCAGAGCACGCGCATCGCGACCTCATCGACCGTCAGACGGTCACCCGCCCCGATCGACATCCGCATCGGGGCTCCGGGTCGGGCGAGCGCCTCGAGCCAGGCGGCATAGCCGGGCCCGGGCCCGCGCATCCCGGGCTCCAGGACGCGGTCAACGCGGTATCGGTCCAGGAGCAGGGCCAGGCCGGCGACATGGTCCTCGTGCGGATGCGACAGCACGACGGCGTCGAGTCGCCGGTCCCATGGTGGAATCTGTCGATCCAGCTCGACCAGGAGCCGATCAGGATCGGGCCCGCCGTCGACCAGGAGCCGTCCACCGCGTGAGCCTTCGATGAGGATCGCGTCACCCTGCCCGACGTCGAGGATGGTGATCCGCGCGACGCCCGCCGGCCGGCTGACGGCGACGGCACCGGCGACCGACACGGCGACCACGAGGCTCGCCGTCGCCACGCGGTTCACGCTTGATGGGCCGACGTGCTGCGAGCTTGGCCGTGCCGATGAGTCGCGGGCACGGGCCGCCTGGTCCGTGCGGGCGATGCCAGCACGTCGTGACCGCGGACGCCGCCGCAGGAAGACCAGGGCGGCTCCCGCGACGGCGCTCGCAAGGCCGAGCACAGCGCCGACCGCGCGCTCGAACGCGATGCTGCCGAACGGGATTCCCGCCGCGACCTCGACGATCCCGATCATCAGGCGCAACGCGATCCAACCCGGTGCCGCCAGGACGGCGCCAAGCGTCGCTGGCGCACCGGCGCTTACCAAGGCACCGCCGAGCAGCGCCATCAGGCCGGCAGCCATGGCCGGGGTGACCAGCGGCACGACCACCAGGTTCAGGGCCGGTGAGATCAGCGCCAGCCTGCCGAACGAGGCCAGGACGATGGGGAGCGTCGCCGCCTGCGCCGCCAGTGAGACGCCCAGGCTCTCGCTCAGCCAGCGCGGCATTCGTCCACGCGTCAGGCGATCGAGCCGATGCGTCAGGGGCGTTGCCCAGGCGACGAGCCCGGCGGTCGCGAGTGTCGACAGCTGGAACCCGGCGTCACTCACGAGCCCCGGTTCCGCGATGAGCAACAGGAAGGCCGCCAGTCCTAGCGCCGTGGCAGCCCGGCCGCTCCGACCGGACTCCCGGGCGAGGAGGACGACTCCGGCCATCGCCCCGGCACGAAGCACCGAGGCCGAGGCCCCGGCGAACACGATGTACGCGACCACGGCGATGGCGGTGACGATGCCTCGCCGACGGCGCCCCAGCCGACCGGCCATGGCCCCCACTGCGGCCGCAACGATCGCGATGTTCCAGCCCGAGATGGCCACGACATGACTGACGCCCGCGGTGGTGAAATCGGCGGCGACCGCACGGTCGACTCGATCGCGCAGGCCGATGAGGATCCCCGCCGCGAGTCCAGCCTCGGGTTCGGGGAGCACGCGGGTCAGCAACTCACCGGCATCGCGGCGCCAACCCTCCAGCACCGTGCCCGGATCGATGGGCCGCTCGAGCACCTCCATCGACCGGGCGTCGAGGGTGCCCCACGCGTCGAGACGCTCGAGGTACCGACCGTACGGGCTGTCAGGCCTGGGCCGCGCACGACCAGCAACCTCGATCCGATCACCAGGTTCGATCGCTGGATAGCGCGGCAGCGTGGCGGCGATCCTGAATCCGCCAACGCCACTCGTTGCCGTCCGGATCGTCGCGACCTGGTGACCCTCGCGCGGAGATCCGACGGATTCGACCACCATCGTCCACGGCCCCCTGCCCACCGGCTCGCCCGACAGGGCTGTGCCGGTTGGTCCTACCCCCGCCCGCAGGGCGATCGAGAGCATCCCGACCGCCAACGCGAGGAGCCCGGCGCGACCGCTCTCAGGCAGCCACAGGCAGACCAGCAGCAACAGGCCCGCCGCGCCGACGAGGGCAGCGACGAGATGGCGGTCCTGTGCCCCGACCGCCAGCGCCGCGATCGCCGCTCCGGCCGCCAGCCAGCCGGTCCGGGGCATCTCAGCGCACCGCGACGAGCTCGCGAAGCTTTTCGAATGTCTTTTCGCCGAGCACGCCGCGGGTGCGCAGCTCTTCGACGGCGGCGAACGGTGCTTCCTCGCGCGCGGCGATGATCTTCAGAGCCGTCGCCGGACCGATCCCGGGCAGGGCCTCGAGCTCGGCCTGGGTCGCACGGTTGATGTCGAGGGGAGCACCGCCCGGCGTGGCCGGCCCGCCGGGTGTGGCCGAAGTGCCCGCCGGCTCGACCGCCGGCGCGTCATCCCGCGACGGCACCCGCACCTGATCGCCGTCGTGAAGCGTCGCCGCGAGGTTGAGCTCGAGCTCGGCCCTTGCCGTGTCGACTCGCGGACCGTATCCGCCCGCCGCCCCGACGAGGTCGCCGACCCGAGATCCGGGCGCGAGGCGGAACACGCCGGGCCTGGGGACGGCACCCACGATCTCGACGACGATCTCAGCTCCGGGCCCGGCACCGCCCCCAGACTCGACGCCGACGCCCGGGACGGCCGATGAGCCGGCTGCGGCGGTCCCACCCGGGACGGCCAGGGCGGCGCCGCCATCCACGATCACGGTTCCTTCCGGCGCCCCCGAGAACGCCAGGACAAAGGCCACCACCGCGAACGCGACGGCCGCCACGACCGTCGCGACGACCTTCAGGATGGCCGGCGACATCCATGCCTGAGCTGGACGATCCCCTTCCGGTGCCGTCCCACCGGGCGTCCTCGGGTCGGCAGGCGCATCCAGCACTCGCCACGGCGGCGTCGCGGTCGGTTCCACATCGCACTCCCCGGCGGGCGGTCGTGGACCGACGTCGGGGAACATCGCGACGTCTCGCCACGTTGGGGGCACTTCCGACGCGGCGAGACGTCGTCGCGACTTTACTCAGGGACGATTAGCTGCGACTTATCTGCTGCCACCCAAATGCAAGGCCAGCGCCCGGCGCAGCGTAGAATCCGAGCCACGTCCCCGGCCACCCTTGTTTCCCGCACAGGAGGACCTCCCATGGCCGTTGCCCGAGTGACCGAGATCAGTTCGACATCCTCGAAGAGCTTCGAGGACGCCATCCAGCAGGGCGTCGCACGCGCCACGAAGACGCTGCGCAACGTTCGTAGCGCCTGGATCAAGGAGCAGCGCGTCGATATCCGCGATGGCTCCATCGCCGAGTACCAGGTCAACATGATGGTCACCTTCATCCTGGACGACTGACGATGGACGTCGAAACGGTTCGCCAACACGCGGACGCCTACTGCGCGGCGCTCCTGGCCGGCGACATCGGACGCGCCTCCGAGGAATTCAGCCAGCAGCTCAAGCAGAACATCGGCGAGGTGGTGTCGCAGCTGCCGCTGCCGTTGACGAAGGCCGCCGTCGAATCCGTCGACGTCGCCGGCTCCGGGTACGTCGCCGTTCTGCACCTGACCGGCGAGACCGACGACATCCGCATCGAGACGCGCTGGAAGGACCGCGATGGGCGCCCGACGATGGTCGAGGCGAGCCACGTCATCGAGCGGGTGGTCGCGATGCCGGGTGAGGAAGGCGCCGAAGCCGAAGCAGAGGCCTGACAAGCCCTCGGAACCCAGTGACGGCCGAACCGATGTGTCGCCCGAACCGGTCGGCGGTCGCCCGGAGCGCCCGGTCCCAGGCCGGGGAATCAAGGAGCGCCTGCCGCTTGGCAGGCGCTCCTTCCTTTTGGGTTCGGGGTCGTTACTCGGCGGCCTTGAGGCTGCGGCCGAGGTCATCGGCGACCACATCGTCGAGACGACGCACCGCAGCAGCACTGCCGCGGCTGACCGCAGCGAGGCCATGTGCGAGCGCGCGCCGGGCGTACGAAGGTCGATCGGAACCCGAGGCCGAGACCTCGGCTGCATGGCGGGCCTGATCGGCCTCCTGCGTCTGCCGATACTCCATGCTGAAGACGTCGTCACGACGCTGGTTGGCGAGATCGAGGGCGAGGAAGCTATAGAGGTAGTTCATCGTGAGGACTCCATTCCGGCCGCAGCCGGTTTAGTTCAGAACGGGTTCAGCGGGTGTGGTCGTCAGGGAGGCGGTCGCGCGAATCGGCGCCCCAATTGAGGGCCGCGACGTCCAGGCTCATCAGACCGGCGATGAGGATCGCGAACATGATGATGAATTCCATGACCGACCTCCTTTCCCGAGGTGTAACCCGTTTATCGTGTCTTACCGGTTACTAGGTGAACTGTACCCTCTTGCGCGTAACCTGTCAAGCGCTCTATAGTGGTTATCACCATGACGACCCAACGTTTACAAACGACCGACCCGAACCACGCTCACGACGTCTCGTTGGAGGGCACGTTCGACTTCGTGAACACCTACGACCTAGAGAACACCTATGACGTCGACAAGGGTTTCGCGGTCGATCGGTTGCCGACGCTCGAGGCCGCTCTCGCCTGGTTCGTCGAGCGTGGGGTCATCCACTACGAGGGCGCGGAACGCTGGCGTGAGCAGACCACTGCCGAACCGTCGGCCGGTGCGGAGGAGCTCGCCCGGATCCATGCGGTACGAGCCGCGCTACGCGAAGTCGTCGATTCGATCGCCGAGGAGCGCGCCCCGGATCCGGCCGCGCTCGACACCGTGAACCGCGCGCTCCACGCCCGCCAGGTCATCGAGCTGATTCCCGCGTGGGACGGCGTGAGCGTGGATCATCGCCACGTCGGTGACCCGATCGACGACGCCCTGGCCCGCCTGGCCGATCCGCTCGTGCGCGAGCTCACGGGCGGCCACCCGGAGCGCATCCGGATCTGCGACAACGACCGCTGCCGCTGGGTCTTCTACGACACGTCGCGCACGGGTCGAAGACGCTGGTGCGACATGGCGACCTGCGGCAACCGAGCCAAGGCGGCCCGGCACCGCGCTCGGGCAAAGGCCGGCGAGGCCGGCGAGTCCGGCGAGGCCGGCGAGTCCGGCCAGGCCCGCGAGGCGGACACCGCGCCGAACACCTCGGCGACCACCGAGAGCTCGACGCCGCTCTCGAACTAGCCCAGGCCCCGGTCGGGCCGCGACCGTTGGGTCATGGACGGGCGGACCGTCGACACGTACTTTGCCCGCATGCGTCCGCTCGTGCTCGGTCTGGCCATCGCTTTTGCCGCTGGCATCGGCGTGGTCGCCGTGGTCGAGCTGACGAAGCCAGAAACTGCCGGCTGGTCCGATCCGGGCGCGCACGTCGTCGATGGCCTGTGGCTCGGCACGGGGACGGCCTGTTCCCTCGCGGGCGGGGACGAATGCTCGCTGGCGCTCGGTGCGGCGCTCGAGCGTCTCGCCGTGATCGAGCCCGAGGCGACCGTGACGTCGGCGTCGGTCGCCACGCCAGTGGGGGCGTACCGGAACGGGCGAGGCGGGACGATCCTGGCCACCACCGCTGGCTGGGTCACCTACAACATCGTGGTCCTCGAGCTGGCTGACGGCGAGCGGCTCATGATCGGCGTGCACTGCGAGCCGCGGATGGATTCCGAGGCAGGCCCGACCCCGGCGCGCTGTCAGCCGGATGCCGCCCCCGTCGATGCGCCACGAGTCGGCCAGGAGCCGTGGCTCCAAGGCGACTGACGCTCAGGACGGTCCTGGGCAAGCGTCAGGATCGGTGATCGACGTCGCGTCGTACGACGCAGGGGTCGCGATCACGATGCGAACGTAGCCGCACTCCACGGCCACTGACGTCTCCATCATCGTGGAACCACTGGCGATCGACGCGGCATCGTTCGCCGCGACCACCAGGGACGTGAGGACGGCCCCGCCGGGCCCTTCCCCCACGACCGTGTAGGGCGGGCCACCGTGCCCCGCGATCGGCGCGCTGGTCTCGGTGTCGGGTGGATACGTTCCGACCCATCCCCCGTTCACGTACACGGCCACGGGGGCGTCGGTCTGGTTCTCGATGTGGACCCGGACTTCGCCGCCGATCGGGAGCGCACAGCCAGCGAGCGTCAGGGCACAGAGCAGCAAGGCCGCCCGCCACTGCGCCGGACGCATCACACCTCGCGGACGACGATATTGATGAGCTTCCCGCCCCCGGCCACGATGATCTTGTCGGGCTGGCGACCAGCAAGGAACGCGGTGACCTTCGGGCTGGCCAGGGCCGCCGCCTCCAGCTCCGGACCGCTGATCGCGGCTGCGACGGTCAGCTTGTCGCGGAGCTTGCCGTTGACCTGGACCGGCACCTCGCGGGTCGACTCGGCGGTCGCGGCGACGTCGACCTCCGGCCACGATTCGGTGTGGATGGATGACCACTCGCGACCGGCCTCGGCGGCGCGGCGCGACCAGAGCTCCTCGGTGATGTGTGGGGCGGCCGGGGCGAGCATCAGCAGCAGGAGGCGGATCGCCTCGTCCCAGGCGGCGCCCCCGGCGATCGGCGTCCCGCGGTAACGGAACAGGACGTTCGAGAGCTCCATCAGCTTGGCGACCATCGTGTTGAAGTGGTACGCCTCGTAGTCGGCGGTCACATCCCGCAGCGTGCGGTGTGCCGCCGAGCGCAGCCTGGCCTCGGCGGCGGCCACGTCCTCGCCCGCAGGCAGGTTGCCAGCGTCGGGATCGCCTGGCTCGCGCCCGTGCGGATCGATCGTCAGTGTCCACACCCGACTGAGGAAGTGATGGGGGCCGCCGATGCCCGTCGGGCTCCACGGGCCACCCTGGTCCCATGGCCCCATGAACATCAGGTACAACCGAACCGTGTCCGCGCCATAGCGTGCGACCAGCTCGTCGGGGTCCTGCACGTTGCCACGGGACTTCGACATCCGCTCGCCGTCCGCGCCGAGGATCTGGCCCTGATTGAACAGGCGCAGGAAGGGCTCGTCCTGTCCGACCAGCCCGCAATCGCGCATCGCCTTGGTCCAGAACCGGCTGTACAGCAGATGCATCACCGCATGCTCCGCGCCACCCGTGTACTGGTCGACGGGGGTCCAGGCATCGGCCATCGCTCGATCCACCGGCCCTTCGTCGTCGTCGGGCGACAGGTAGCGGAACCAGTACCAGGACGAGTCGACGAACGTGTCCATCGTGTCGGTCTCGCGCCGCGCCGGTCCACCACACCGCGGGCAATCGACGCGCAGGAAGGCCTCGTCGAGAGTCAGCGGATTGTCGCCGCGGCCCTTGTAGTCCACGTTCTCCGGCAGGCGGACCGGCAGGTCCGCGTCGGGCACCGGCACGATCCCATCCGTCTCGCAATAGATGATCGGGATGGGCGTTCCCCAGTAACGCTGGCGGCTGATCAGCCAGTCGCGCAATCGATACGTGACCTTTGGCTCGGCCTTGCCGGTTTCCGCCAGCTTCGCCACGATGGCCTTACCGCCGTCGTCGGCCGACATCCCATCGAACGGACCGCTGTTGACGAGGCGCTCGCCCTCGGTGTGGGCAACGTAGGCATCGGCCATCGGGCCGTCTGCCGCCGTCCCGGGCGCGGCGACGACGCGGCGGATCGGCAGACCGAACTGCTGGGCAAAGGCGAAGTCACGCTCGTCGTGCGCGGGCACCGCCATGATCGCCCCGGTTCCGTAGCCGGACAGGACGTAGTCCGCGATGTAGATCGGGATCTGCTCATCGTTGATCGGGTTGATAGCCGATGCTCCGATCGCGACCCCGGTCTTCTCGCGGTCGGTCGAGAGCCGGTCGATCTCGGTTCGCCGTTTGGCCTGCGCGACGTAGGCCTCGACTTCCGCCCGCATCTCGGGCGCTGTCAGGGTCTCGACGAGGGGATGCTCCGGGGCGAGGACCATGAACGTCGCCCCGAACAGCGTGTCGGGACGCGTCGTGAATACGCGCAGGGTCTCGCCGCCCCGATGACCGTCGGACCGAGCCGTCTCGAAGTCGATCTCCGCGCCCTCCGAGCGGCCGATCCAGTTCGTTTGCTGGATGCGGATGGGCTCGGGCCAGTCGATGCCGCGGAAGTCGAGCAGCTCGTCCGCGTAGGCCGTCGTGCGCAGGTACCACTGATCGAGGTCGCGCTTCTCCACGGGAGCGCCACAGCGCCAGCAATGCCGATCCGCGCCCTCGACCTGTTCGCGGGCCAGCGTCCCGTCGTTGGGACACCAGTCGACCGGCGACTTCTTCCGATAGGCGAGGCCCTTCTCCAGGAACCGCAGGAACATCCACTGGTTCCAGCGGTAGTACGACGGGTCGGCGGTGACCACCTCGTGCTTCCAGGAGAAGGTCGCGCCCATCGTCCGGAACTGCCGGCGCATGTTCTCCATGTTCTGCATCGTCCAGGTGAACGGATGGCCGCCCTCCCTGATCGCCGCGTTCTCGGCAGGCAGTCCGAACGCATCGAAGCCGATCGGGAAGAACACGTTGAAACCATGCATCCGTCGATAGCGCGCCAGCGCATCGCTCGGCGTCACGATGTACCAGTGCCCGATGTGCAGGTCGCCCGACGGATACGGGTACATGGTCAACATGTAGTACTTGGGCCGGCTCGTGTCCGCCAGGTCGGTGTCGTGCAGCCCGAGCTCCGCCCAGCGCGCCTGCCAGCGCGGCTCGACGGCCGTCGGGTCGTAGCGCTCCACCCTGGTTCGGCCGTCGCCGGACTCGGCGGTTTCGACAATCTTGGCGGTGTCGGCGGTGTCGGTCACGGAGCGAGCCTCTGGTCATTCGCCGGAGACGGTTCACCCCCCGCCGTCGGCGAGGGGTGAGGGTCGGCGGTTCCACGTTTCTGGTGGAGCTACGGGGACTCGAACCCCGGACCCCCTGCATGCCATGCAGGTGCTCTTCCAGCTGAGCTATAGCCCCACGGAGGGCGGATTGTAGCAGAGGGT
>JARDZW010000201.1 GCA_029240655.1 Chloroflexota bacterium | reverse complement strand
GCGGAACCGGAAGCCACGACCGGCCCAGCCGGCGAAGTTGCCGGCATCCGTCGTGACGATCGCGTCGTCAGGCAGGACGCGGCGCAGCGTCGTGATGACGCGCCCGGGGTGGACGCCAGGCCCGGTCCAGGCATCCGCGTCGGCGTCCACGATCGTGGCGGCTTCCCAGGCGGCGCGGTCGGCGACGTTGTGTCCCCGACGGCGCGCGACGAGCGCGGCATCGAGCACGGCTTTGCCGAGCAACCGCTCGTTGGCCGCCCGCAGGAATCCGCGCGCGTCGGCGGCCACGGTCAGGGTCGGTTCGCGGAGGCCGCCGGCTCGCACAGGTTCGAGGTCGACGTGGGCCCAGCGGGTCGCCTCCACCGGGATCGTGTCGTCGTACGAGGTCGGTTCGTTCAGGCGGCAGCCGATGACTAGCATCGCATCGGCGGCGGCGAGGCGGTCGTGCACCGACGCGGCCGCACCGAAGCCGGCCATCCCGAGATAGAGCGGGTGCTCGTTCGAGATGACGTCGGCTCGACGCCACGCGGCGATGACCGGTACCTGCAGCAGCTCCGCGAACTTCAGCAGCTCGGTCGACGTTCGGGCGCGCAGGATGCCGCCGCCGGCGAGGATGACCGGGCGCTCGGCCGAGGCCAGCAGCTCGATGACGGCTCGCAGGTCGTCGTCCGCGGGTCGTGCCGGGCCCGGCCGCCCAGCATCGACCCGCGCATCGTCGGGGGCCGATTGATCGAGCAGGTCCTCCGCGAATGACAGCAGCACCGGCCCGGGCCGCCCGCCGAGGGCCTCACGGATCGCCTCGGACATGACGGGGGCGACGTCCGCGGGCTCCCGGGGCTCGGCCGCCCATTTGGCCAGGCCCCCGATGGTCGCGACCGGTTCGATCTCCTGGAATGCCTCGTGCCCGCGATGGGCGTTCTCGACCTGGCCCATGATCGCGAACATCGGGGTCGAGTCCTGACGGGCCGTGTGGATGCCGATGGCGAGATTCGCGGCCCCCACGCCGCGTGTACCGATACAGGCGGCGGGTCGACCGGTGAGCTGGCCGTGCGCCTCGGCCATGAAGGCGGCGCCACCCTCGTGGCGCGTGGCGATCACGCGGATACCGGCATCACCGAGCGCGTCGAGGAGGCCGAGGAACGATTCGCCGGGGACCGTGAAGGCGTAGCGGACGCCGGCGCTGCGCAGCGCGTCGGCAATGAGGCGCCCGACGGTGCGCGGGCCCTCGGCGGCGGGGGCTTCGGCGGCGGGGGCTTCGGCAGCCGGCGCCTCGCCCGCCTGCGCTTCGGCGGCCGGCGCCTCACTGGCCTCGATAGCCGGAGGCTGACCGGGCGCTCCCGGCGCCTCCATCGGCGGCGGCCCCGGCTCCTCCGGCGGCTTCGAAGGCGGCTCTGGCGGTTCGCCCGGCGGCTTGGACGGGGGTCCCTCCGGTGAGCCGGGCGGCCCGGCCGGTGGCAGGTCCAGCGGCGGCTGCTCTCCGAGCGCATCGGGCGGAGCCATCGGCGGCTCCGGCTCCCCGGTTGACTGCCCGGTGGCCTCGAGCGGCGTGGGGTCCGGTGCGTCGATCGTCGGATCGTTGGTCGCCGCGACGAAGGCCGCGGTCTTGGGCTCACTCATGAGGCGTTCCATGGGGCGAACGGCCTCAGACCGCGACCGGATAGGCAACCGCCGAGGCGATCAGGCCAAGGACGATGATGACGGTCACGATGACCATGACGATCCGGGCGAAACGAGATCCAGGTAACACCGACCACCTCAGCGGTAGTTCTGGAATTGCAACGGGACGGCCTCATCGAGCTCGCGCAGGCGCGTGATGACCTTCTGAAGCTCGTCCTTGCTCTTGCTCGTGACCCGCACCGCGTCACCCTGGATCTGCGACTTGGCCTTGGGGAACTCGTCGCGGATCAGCTTGGTGATGCGCTTGGCGAGGTCCTCGGGCAGACCACGTCGCAGCTTGATCTCCTGGCGCACCTTGTTGCCGCCGGCCGGCTCGACCTTGCCCCAGTCGAAGATCTTGAGCGACAGATTCCGCTTGATCGCCTTCGATTCGATGAGGTCCTTGACCGCGCTGGCGCGATGCTCGTCGTCGGTGACGAGGACGATCTCCTCCTTGGCCTGTGTCAGCTCGACCGTCACGCCCTTGAAGTCGAAGCGCTGACCGACCTCACGCCGGACCTGATCGAGCGCGTTGCGCAGTTCCTGTTCGTCGAAGTCGCTCACGACGTCGAATGAGGCATCGCCTGCCATGGTCCTCCTCTTCCTATCCGGCTCTTTCGCTATCCGGTCGCCGGCATCTCGCGTCGATGCCACCACTCGCGGAAGCGACGGATGCGGCCGTCGCCAGCGAGCTCCAGCGTCATGAAGCCGGCAAGCCGGACGCGGGCACGGTTCGTGCGTTGCACATAGCTGGCGTGCCACGCGGCGAGTGCCGTGTCGCCCACGACCCAGTGCCGCTCCACGGTCATCTCGACCTGGTCCTGGGCCTCGGCCGCTTCGAGCAAGTATGCCCGCAGCGCGTTGGACCCGACCAGTGGTGGTTCGAATGGATCCTCGTGGTACTCGGCGTCCTCCGTGAACAGATCTGTCCAGCCGTCGCCGTCGAACGTCTCCCAGGCGCGCTTGTACCGATCGAGGAGGTCGGCGGCGGAAGCGTGATCCACGGTCATTCCTCCGATCCAAGTCGGCGTAGCAGGCCTTCAGCGATCCGATAGCTGTTGCCCCCGCCCATCACCAGGACGGCGTCCCCCGGCCTGACCTGCCGCGCGAGCCATTTCGCGGTCTCGTCGACCGAGCCTGGGGCGTCGACCAGGATCCCTGGCCGGACCCGAGCCACGGCCTCCGCGAGGCCCGCGGCGGAGGCGACCGTCGTGTCCGGATCTCGGCCAGCCCAGATGTCCGCGACGACCACCGCGTCCGCTGTCGCGAGCGCTTCGGCGAAGGCGGGCAGAAGGGCAGCCGTTCGATGGTACGTCAACGGCTCGTACACCGCCCACACGCGGCGGCCCGGCTCGCGCTGCCGGATCGCGGCCAGCGTCTCGCGGATGGCGGTCGGGTGGTGGCCGTAGTCGTCGTAGACCACGACGCCGGCCGCCTCGCCCTTGTGCTCAAGACGGCGCCCGACGCCTCGGAACGACCCGAGCGCCGAGGCGATCTGTGCGGCCGGCACCCCCAACGTCATGGCCGCCCCGGCCACGGCGAGCGCGTTGGCCGCGTTGTGCCGTCCGGCGGTGCTCAGGCGAGCGACGACGGGTCCGGTCGGAGCGTCCAGCCCGTGGATCTCGATCGTCGTCCCGTCTGGATCTGCGCCTGTGATGCGACCCACGAGCGGCATCGCGGCCCGTCCATCGACACCGAACCGATCGGCGAGGCCGCGCAGGTACCCGCCGCGCGCAGGGTCGACCTCGGTGAGCGCGTAGGCCACGACGGCGAGCGGCCGATCCCCGATGACCCGGTCCAGCACCGCTTCGACGCCGGTGTCGCCGGCATTGGCCACGATGGTGCCGCCGTCCGGCATCCGCCCGAGC
>JARDZW010000088.1 GCA_029240655.1 Chloroflexota bacterium | reverse complement strand
CTGACCGACGCCTGGATCGAGTACGACGATGGCTCGACCCACCACCGTCATCACGTCGGGGCGATCGTCGTCAACCGCGACCACATCGACTGGATCACGCCGGCCCGCGATGGCGTGGTCGACGTCCGCGACCCATTCGGCCGGAGCTGCGAGGGGCCACTCGCCGAAGGTCAGGCCGGCTAGTCGATTTCCGAGGGCTCGAAGGCCTGGTGTTCCGGGGCCCCGCCCTCCTGACGTTCCCGACCCGGCGCTACCATCGGCGCCATGAGCGATGCGTCGCCAACCGCGGCTGGCCCACTTGCCGGGCTCCGGGTCATCGACCTCTCGACCGTGCTCGCCGGTCCGTACGCCACGATGCTCCTGGCCGACCTTGGAGCGGACGTGGTCAAGGTGGAACCGCCTGAGGGTGATGCGACCCGCGGCTGGGGGCCGCCGTGGGTCGGGGACGAGGGGGCCGGAACGCGGACTGCCGCCTACTACCTTGCGGTCAATCGAAACAAGCGGTCGGTGCGACTGGATGTGCGGCAGGGGGCCGGCGCCGACGTCCTGCGCCGCCTGCTCACCGACGCGGATGTCCTCGTCGAGAACCTCAGACCGGGATCCCTGGCACGACTCGGATTCGACGAGAAGACCCTGCGCGACCTTAACCCCGACCTCGTGCACCTGGCCATCAGCGGGTACGGGCCCGACGGCCCAGCCGCGGAACGCCCGGGCTACGACTTCGTGATCCAGGCGGTCGGCGGGCTGATGTCCATCACGGGGGACGCGGACGCGGATGGCGGCCACCCGACCAAGGTCGGCGTCGCGATCAGCGACATCGTCGCGGGGCTGTTCGCTACCGTCGGCATCCTGGCCGGCCTCCTGGCTCGCCGCTCCGACGGTCCGGTGCGCGGCCAGCGCGTCGACGTCTCCCTCCTGGCATCCACCCTGGCCGTCCTGGTCAACCAGGCGCAGAACGCCTTCGTCACCGGGTCCTCGCCGGGTCGCCGGGGCAACGCCCATCCGAATATCGTTCCGTACGAGACCTTTGCCACGAGCGACGGCGAGATCGTCGTCGCAGTGGGGTCCGAGCGGCAGTGGCCGCGTTTCTGCGCCGCGATCGGAGCGCCGGAGCTCGCCGAGGACCCGCGGTTCGTCACGAACGGCGACCGCGTCACCGCCCGCGCGACCTTGCGGCTCCTGATCGCCGAGCGTCTCGCGGCGAGATCCACCGACGCGTGGCTCGCGGCCCTGGGCGCCGCTGACATCCCGTGCGGCCCGATCACCGACGTCCTCACGGCGTTCCAGTCGCCCGAGGCGACCGCTCGATCCATGCTGGTCGAGGTCGAGCACCCCGCCCTCGGCGTGCTGCGCCAGGCCGGCATCCCCATCGAGTTCGAGGCGACCCCGGGGGCCGTACTGACGGCCCCGCCGCTCCTCGGCGAGCACACCGACGAGATCCTCGCGGAGCTTGGCATCGACGCCGACCAGGTCGCGCGCCTGCGCGCGCAGGGCGTCGTCTAGCCGCTGAGCGCACGTGCAGGACTGCACGCGTACGCAGGAAGTCGGCCGGTCAGCCGCTGCTAGACTCGGCCCGCTCGACGGTGCGAACCGCTGAGCGCACCCACGACAGGAGGCCCACCCGACCATGACCGACGATCGTGAACGCTGGGCGCTGATCCTTGGCGCCTCATCCGGCATGGGCGAGGCGACCTCGATCACGCTCGCGAAGGCCGGCTACAAGATCGCCGGGATCCATCTCGACTTCCGCGCGGCGCTTGCCCACGTTGACGAGGTGAAGGGCGCGATCGAGGCTGCCGGCTCGGAGGCGCTCTTCATCAACATGAACGCCGCCGATGACGAGAAGCGTGCGGCAGCCCTTGTGACCCTGCGCGAGCGGTTCGACCGGTCCAGGGCGGAGGGCCGCGAGCCGTACGTGCGGGTCGTCATGCACTCACTTGCCTTCGGCTCACTCGTGCCGTTCCTGACCGACGACCCGAAGGGCGGCGTTGATCGCAAGAAGATGGAGATGACCCAGGACGTCATGGCCAACAGCCTCGTCTACTGGGTCCAGGACCTGTGGCGGGGCGGCTTCCTCGGTCAGGGCTCCAAGATCTACGCGATGACCTCGGAGGGCTCGACCCGTGTGGTGCCGTCCTATGGCGTCGTGTCATCGGCCAAGGCGGCACTCGAGTCGCACATCCGCCAGCTCGCCATGGAGCTGGCGCGCAACAACACGGGCGCGACGGCGAACTGCATCCGCGCCGGCGTGACGGTGACCCCGGCGCTCCTCAAGATCCCCGAGTCGCAGACGATGATCGACATCACGATGAAGCGGAATCCGACCGGCCGGATGACGACGCCGCAGGACGTCGCGAACGCGATCCTGGCGTTGTCCGGCGACGGCACCGAGTTCATCAACGGCGACATCATCAGCGTGGACGGCGGCGAGTACATCACCGGTTCGTGAGGTCGGCATTGACCTGCGTGATCGTCGTGGGCTCCGTCAACGTGGACCTCGTCGCGACGGTCGACCACCTGCCGTCACCCGGGGAGACCGTGACCGGCGGTCGGTTCGCCCAGCATCACGGCGGCAAGGGCGGCAACCAGGCCGTGGCGGCCGCGCGGCTCGGTGCCTCGACGTCTTTGGTCGGCGCGGTCGGCGCTGACGATCATGGGACGGGGGCGCGGGCGGCTCTCGAAGCCGAGGGCGTGGACGTGACCGAGCTACGGATCCTCCCCGACAAGGCGACCGGCGTCGCGCTGATCCTCGTGGATGCACGCGGCGAGAACAGCATCGCGGTCGCGGGTGGCGCCAACACCGCCCTCGAACGCGGGCACGTCCGCGAATCGCTCGAGCGACTCGGTACGGAGGCCGGCGACGTCGTGCTCGTCGGGCACGAGATCCCCGCGGTCACGGCGATCGAGGCCCTCCGCTTTGCCAAGGCGGCCGGCGCGATCACGGTCTTCAACCCCGCGCCCGCCACGGACGTGGGCTCCGAGACGCTGGCCCTCAGCGACGTCCTCACGCCGAACGAGCGCGAGGCCGCCCAGCTCGTGGGGCGGGAGGACGATCCCGAGACGCTCGGTCCCGAGCTCCTCGCCCGGATCGCAGGCGGGGGTCACGTCCTGATCACCATTGGGAGTCGCGGGGCGGTGCTCGTCGGTCAGGATGGAGCGACCGTGATCCCGGCAGCGGAGGTCCCCGTCGTCGACACGGTCGGAGCCGGGGACACGCTCAATGGCGCGCTCGCGGCCGGGCTGGCGGCCGGGTTGCCGGTGATGGAGGCAACGCGCCGGGCGGTCGTCGCCGCTTCCCTGGCGATCACGCGCCACGGCGCGCGCGAGGGGATGCCGACCGCTCGCGAACTCGAGGCGGCACTGGCTGCCCGATCTGGCGGTCAGGGCGTGGGGACGCCGATGGCCCCGACCCAGACCGAGAACAGGTAGATCGCGAGCGCACCGCCCAGGGTCGCGGCGACCACGACGCGCGAGCTGTCGCGTCGGTGCGCCTCCGGCAAGAGCTCGGCCGCGCCGACGTACAGGAAGAAGCCGGCGAAGAACCCAAGGATCGCGCCGAGCATCTGATCGGGGATCGTCACGAAGCTGCCCAGCAGCACGCCCAGGACGGGCGCCGCGGCCACGAGCAGCACCCAGCGAAAGGCCGTGCTCGAGGGCATCCGGCTCGCCAGGATGAAGCTGACCACGCCGATGCCGTCGCTGAATCGGTGGACGATGACGACCACCGCGATGATCGTGCCGAAGGCGCCGCCCACACTGAGCGCCGCGGCGAGGGCCACCCCGTCGAGGAAGCTGTGGATCGTCATCCCGCCGGCCCCCAGGATGCCGATGTGCTGGTGGCTGGTCGCCTCGTGGTCGAGCTCCGACGCGGTCTCGTGCCCCACGTGCAGGGAGGTGAACTTGTCGAGGGCGTAGAAGGCCAGGAACCCGATTGTGGTCACGAGCATCGCCAGGTCGATGGACCCGAGCTGCTCGACCGCCTCGGGGATCAGGTCGAAGAAGGCCGCGCCGATCCGGATCCCGGCACCGATCGCGATGATCACCCCGACGTAGCGGACGGCCCGCATCGCCAGCCAACCGCCGAGGAGGGCGGACGCGAAGGCGCCGAGCGACACGACCAGGGCGAGGGGCATCAGGTGGATCCCCGAGCGAGGCAATCAGGGCACAGGCCGAACAGCTCGAGCCGGTGCTCGTCGATTCGATAGCCGGTCTGCCGTTCGATGTCGCGGACGACGGCGCGCAAGCCGGCGTCATCGGCGTCGCTGCTGCGACCGCAGCGCGAACAGATCACGTGGTGGTGGTGGGCGGGCTCGCACGCAACGTAGGCGTGATCCCCGGTCGGCAGGTCGAGTCGCTCGACCGCCCGCAGCTCGGTGAGGACATCGAGCGTCCGGAAGATCGTGGCTCGCCCGATGCGGAGCCCGCGGCTCTGGGCGTCGTCGACGAGGTCGGCCGCGGTGAAGTGGCCGTCGCGTCGGGTGATCAGGTCCACGACCGCGCGACGAGCGCCGGTCGCGCGATAGCCAGCCCGGCCCAGGGCCGCATCGATCGGGGAATCGGTCGCATCCACCCCTTGATGATACTCAGTATCAATACAGGATGTCCAGCCGCCGCAGCTGGCCCGGACGCGGTACCCCTCGGGCACCGGACCTTCGTCCGGCTGTGTGATCGGCCGCGAGCGGCCCAGACTCGTCGCCACGGGACCGGCCCGCTGCCAGGTCACGGGGGAGACCCATGACGCTCGAGATCGGAAGCCAGAAAGTCGGACGGTTCGGCCGTCGCGGGCGCGGCACGCCCATGGCGGCGTCCCTGCCGATCGGGGAGTCGGACGCCAACATCTTCGCGTGCCCTGCCTGCTCGAGGCCGCTCGGCTCGGGGACCCGTCGCTGCCCTGGATGCGCGACGCGGCTTCTCGCGGGTGTCGAGACCTCTCGCGCCGTGGTCTTCATCGGTGCCGGCGGTCTTGCCGGCTTCGCTCTCGGCGCCGGACTCGTCGCGCTCATGACCATGCTCAATGTGCAGCCCGCTCAGGCCGTCATCCAGCCAGCCCCGCCGATCGTCACGCCGAGCCAGGCGCCGATCGCGGTGGCGCCTCCTCCGCCCGCCATCGACCCGGGCATTCCCAGCAGCGCCCTGTCCGCCCTTCGCCAGACGACCCTCATCAACCAGCGCGTCGTGTCCGACGCGGGGCGCCTGTCCGCTGCGCTCGCGACCACGAAACCTTCGAGCTCCGAGATCGCGCCCATCCTCCGTGCGATGGCCTCGACCGCGATGGTCGGCCAGCGGCTCGCGCCGAACGTCGGCGGATGGGACCAGGCCGAGTCCGTGTCGGCGGACTTCGTCGCGTTCTACGCCGCCATCGCCAAGGCAGCCGATGATGGGCTCTCGTCGTCGCTGTCGAGCCGCCGCGCCTACGTGGCGGCCGCGGAGGAGATGCTGCGGGTGGTCGGGGGTCTCGACGCCATCGATGCCGCCTCCCGCACGCTGGCCGCATCCGCCGATCTCACGCTGCCGCCCCTGACCGCGCCGTAGCCCTGGCTCGGCGGGCCGCTACGGGCTCTGCGAGCCGCTCGGCGCGTATCCGGTCAGCTCGACATACGCCTCGCCGCCGATCGGCGTCCCCGAGCGCGTGCCGCGGACGACTTGTGAGCCCTCCCAATACACCACACCGGTGGTCCGGCGGGTGTCGAGCTCCTGCGCCGCGACTGTCGGGCGGAGGTCGATGCGCAGGTCGTCGGCGCTCGGGATCAGGATCGTCCAGCCGGCCGGGTAGTCGGCGCCCGTCTCGGGGCTCGTCCAGCGCTCGGTGACCTCGACGCTGAAGTCATCGCGCCCAAGGTGACGGGTGCGGCCGTCGGGATCGACGATCGTCCCGTAGATCAGGGGATAGGACCCGTCGGCGTCGCGAACGAGCGACAGGGTCAGGTCCGTGCCGTCATCGAGGTTGACCGCGAACCAGTCCCAGCCACCACCGCCCACGCTGATGAAGTCGCCCCACTGGTGGTCGAACCAGGCCTGGCCCGTCACCGTCAGCTGCTGTCCGTCGAACGTGACCGAGCCGCGGGCGTCCATCGCGGTCCGGGAGTAGTAGTACGAGCTGCCGGCCGGGCCGAAATCGATCCATCCGTCGCGGTCGTGCAGCGCCGCCGGCTTGGTCGCCTCGAGATCCAGGGCGAGCGCGAGACCGTCCGGGCTCCCGGCCGCGGCCGCTTCGTGAGGCGCGAGCGTAGCGCTGAGCCGGTCGCTGCCATCGGAGCCGTTCATCGTCCACGCGGGCTGCTCGAAGGTCGCGGGATCCGTGGGATCGACGCCGGACAGGGACAGGTCGAAGCCTGTCGGCGTTCCGTCGTCCGCGCGGGGCGAGCGATCGACCGCCGCACCAACCTCGAGACGCTGCCCGTACAGGAACCGGTCGCCGGTCTCGTCGGTAAGGGCCAGGTGCGAGGCCCAGGCCGTCGGGAAGCCGCCTCGTTCGGCCCGGAAGATCACGTACTCGAACCCGAGCTTGCGCATCGTGCCACCGGCTGCCGTGCCGTCGAGGTGGCCCGTGTAGTACCACCACTCCGACAGGCGGTCGTGCGGCCCGTCGTCGCGCGGGAGGACGATCGGGACCGGATCGGCAACTCGGACGGGCGGGTCCGTGGGCGGTGCCAGCGAGGGGAGAGGCGCTGTCGCGTTGGCCAGGATCGGCCGGCCCGCGGTGCAGCCGGCGGTGAACGCGCCGAGAACCAGAAGGGCTGTCAGCGCGGCTCGGGCGTGGCGGGGCAACGGGCGTCTCATCGGACGGCCGCCGCTTCTGCGTCAGCCTCGGACGAGGGCAGCCGCCCGCCCACGAGCCGTTCCAGCCACGCCGGCATCCACCAGTTCCATTTCCCGAGCAGCCGCATCGTCGCCGGCACCAGCAGCGCGCGCACCACGGTCGCATCCAGGGCCACCGCGATGGCGACGCCGAGGCCCAGTGCCTTGATCAGCACGATGTCGGCGAAGACGAAGGACGCCGCGACGACCACGACGATGAGCGCCGCCGAGGTGACGATCCTCCCGCTGCGCTCCAGGCCGCGCGCGACGGCCTCCGTATTGTCGCCGGTCGCGTCCCAGACCTCCTTCATGCGCGTGAGCAGGAAGACCTCGTAGTCCATCGAGAGCCCGAACAGGACGCAGAACAGGATCACGGGCTGGGTCGTCTCCACGAACCCGAGTGGCGCGAAGCCAAGGAGCGCCGAGAGGTTCCCGTCCTGGAAGATCCAGACGAGGGCACCGAAGCTCGCGATGATCGACAGCGTGTTCATGATCAGCGCCTTGGCCGGCAGCACGACCGAGCGAAGCAAGGCGAAGAGCACGAGGTAGGTCGTCACGACGATGAACAGGGCCGTCCGCGGGAAATCGGCGGCGACACCGTCGACCACGTCCGCCACATCCGCGGCGCCGCCGCCGACGAGGACCGCGAAGCCCGGTGGCGGCGCGATCGCACTGGTCGGGTCGCGCAGATCCTCGACGAGGGCACGTCCTTCGGCGCGGTTGGGGCCGAAGGGCGTGGTGAGCGTGAAAGCGGTCAGGTTGCCCCGCGTCGACGCCGCCAGGACGGTGGCGATGAACCGATCGCGCGGGCCATTCGGATCGTTGTAGAGCAGCTGGTACTGCTCGAGCGTCAGCCGTGGCTCGACGTCGACGAGGCTGTCGATCCGGCGCACGCGTGGATCCTCGGCGATCCGGCGCGAGTATTCGTACAGCCGGGCGACGTTGTCGGGATGTGTCGCGTCGCCGTCGGTCCGGATCGCCACGCTGATCGGCGCGAATGCGCCCTCGCCGAACTCCGCCTGGAGTCGATCGAACGCGGCGCGTGACGGGACGCCCGGCGGCAGGATGCTGGCGTCCGGGGCATTGAACCGGACGTGCAGGAACGGGGCGCCCAGCAGGAGCAGCACGGCGAGCGTCGGGATGAGGACCGCGATCGGCCGGCGCATGACCGAGCGGGCAAGGCGGTCCCACGAGCCGTCACCTTCGGACGACGTCGAGACGCGACGAACCGCGAACCGGTCGAGACGCGGGCCGATCACCGTGAGCACGGCCGGCAGCAGCGTGAGTGCGGCGATGACCGCCAGCCCGACGACGAGCGCCCCGGCGATCCCGACGCTGCGCAGGATCATGAAGTCGAAGAGCACGAGGCCGAGCAGCCCCAGCAGGACGGTCAGCCCGCTGAAGAACACCGCACGCCCGGCGGTCGCGACCGTGATCCGGACCGCGTCGGCGATGTTCGCTTCGGTCGCGGCGGGGCGCCTGGCCAGCTCCTCTCGGTAGCGGCTGGTCATGAGCAGGGAGTAGTCCACGCCGAGGCCCAGGCCCAGGAGCGTGGCGAGGTTGAGCACGAAGATGCTCATCGGCATCACCGACGCGATCAGGAAGACGCCCGCCAGCGCCACCAGCACGCTCGCCCCGCCGACCACGAGCGGGACGCCCGCGGCCACCAGCGACCCGAAGACCAGCAGGAGCGCGAGCGCGGCCAGGGGCAGCGAGATGAGCTCGCTGCGCTGGAGGTCTTGTTCGCTGACCGTCTGGACGTCGCCGTAGAACGCCGGACCACCGGCCAGCTCGACCGTCAGGTTCGGTGCTTCGCGGAGGGCCGAGCGCAGGATCGGCAGCGCCTTCGGGGAGTCGTCTGGTGGGAGGTCGAGCAGGACGATGTCGTAGGCGGTGTGACGATCGGCGGAAATCTGGCGTGGCTGGAGCAGGTGTGACACGACACCGGCCACGTGCTGCGCGCTGGGGATGTCTCGCATGGCCGCCGCGGCGGCCAGCTCGAATTCGGGCGTGCCCGCCTCGAGCTCCGGGCTCGAGAAGACGACGACGAGCGCCGACGGCGGTGTCCCGAGCTCGGCTTCGAGGACGGCCTTCGCTCGGGCGGACTCGAGATCGTCGCTGATGAAGCCGCCGGCGCTGAGGGCGCCCGGCGCCTGCGGGGCGAGCGGCAACGCCACGGCGATCAGCACCGCCCACGCCCCGATCACGAGGCGCGCGCGACGCACGACGAAACGGCCGAGGCGATCGAAGGGGGTCACGCCGCCAATCGTAGTCGCGACGGGCCCGGGAGGCCGTCAAGCCCGGCCGGTCATCTGCTAGCATCCCGGCACGATGCAGCTGTTCCTCGTCGCCTTCCAGCAGCCCATCCCCTTCGGCATCAGCACCCTTGTGGTCGCCGTGATGATCGGGATCATCCTCAAGGCCGCGCTCTCGTCGGAAGGCGGCGCAGGATGGGTTCGCAGGGTCACGAATCCGAACGCGAAGTTCCTCTTCACGTTCCTGTTCATCGCCTGGGCCGTCGGTTTCGGGATCGTCCTGCAGCTCGTCCCGCACAGCGGCGCCAGCACCCCGTACGGCGCGCTCGGGCTGATCGCCCTTTTCACCGGGTTCTTCATCATGATGGGCCTGCTCTGGGCGGTGATCGGGGAGTAGCTCGCTGGCTCATCACGAGACCTCATAACGGGACCTTCGGGCGCTGGACCGCGCAAACGGTCCTCGGCTATCATCCGTCGACTTGCAGGCTGCATACTTTCTATGCAGCCGCCTGACATAGCCGAGATCGAACCCCGGAGGCCGCCCCGCGTGGACGCCAACGAGATCAAGACCGCCGTCGCCCATCAGGCAGCGGCCCGCACCGCCGCGGAGGCGCCATTCGTGAACCTGTCAGACCCGGCGCTAGTGCTGGGTCCGGACGGCCGTCCCGCGGTGAGCCGGCGCGCCCCGATCTACGAGGACGTGCCCGACGCGCAGTGGAACGACTGGCGCTGGCAGCTCTCACACCGGGTCAACGACCTCGAGGAGGTCGGGCAGATCCTCAATCTCACCGAGGAAGAGCGCGTGGGCCTCTCCGCGCCGGACAAGTTCCGGGTCGATATCACGCCGTACTTCATCTCGCTCATCGACCCCGACGACCCCGACGATCCGATCCGCCGCCAGGTCATCCCGATCGGCTCCGAGCACGAGGCCTTCACGGCGATGATGGAGGACTCGCTGGCCGAGGACCGCCACTCCCCGGTGCCCGGGCTCGTCCATCGCTACCCGGATCGCGTCCTGATGCTGGTCACGACGCAGTGCGCCTCGTACTGCCGGTATTGCACGCGGTCGCGCATCGTGGGCGACCCCACCCAGAACTTCAACAGCCGTGATCACGAGGCGCAGCTCGAGTACCTGCGCCGCACCCCGCAGGTCCGTGACGTCCTGATCTCAGGTGGGGATGGCCTGACCCTCGCCCCCAAGCTGTTCGAGAAGATCCTGCGCGGCCTGCGCGAGATCCCCCACATCGAGATCATCCGGATCGGGTCGCGCGTGCCGGTGTTCCTTCCGCAGCGTATCGACGACGAGCTCTGCGCGGTCCTGGAGAAGTACCACCCGCTCTGGATCAACCTGCACTTCAACCATCCCAACGAGATCACGCCCGAGGTCTCGCGCGCGGTCGACAAGCTGACGAAGGCCGGGTTGCCTGTTGGCAACCAGAGCGTGCTGCTGGCGGGCGTCAACGACTGCGTCCATATCCAGCGCTCACTCGTCCACAAGCTCGTCGCCAACCGGATCCGGCCGTACTACCTCTACCAGTGCGACCTCGTCGAAGGCTCCGGGCACTTCCGCACGCCGGTCGGCAAGGGGCTCGAGATCATGGAGGGCCTGCGCGGCCATACATCGGGCTACGCCGTGCCGACCTACGTCATCGACGCGCCCGGCGGTGGCGGCAAGATCCCGGTCATGCCCAACTACTTGATCTCGTATTCGGATCACAAGGTCGTGCTGCGCAACTACGAGGGCTACATCACGACCTACGAGGAACCGGAGAACTACCGCAAGCACGACTCGGCGGCCTGCTCCTACTGCCAGCACGAGCGCCCGGAGCCGGGTCAATCGGGCGTGCTCGGGTTGCTCGAGGGCGAACGGATGTGGATCGAGCCGAAGGGCTTCGAGGAGGTCCACACACGCGGCAACACCGAGGCGCATCGGCTCCAGGACCCATCCAAGTGGGTGCCGTTCGGCGTCGGTGCGCTCGAGGGCCAGGCCGGGGCGCCGCTCCGCGTGATCGAAGCCGGCGAGATCGCCGATCCGGAGGCCGAGGCGGCCGCCGCGCCAGCGCCCGAATACGGCCCTGGTGAGGAGCCCCGACCACGCGAGGGCGAACCGACCGCGGCAGCCCACGGGGAGCTGCTCTAACCGACCACCGTGCGGCCCGACCGGTAGCATCCGCTGATGCGACTGGCGTTCTTCTACGGCTGGGTCGTGGTCGCGGTCACGGCCGTGGTCGTGCTCGTCACAGCCGGTGTGCGCTCGGCGCCGGGGGCGTTCCTCCTGACGATGACCGAGGAGCCCGGCTGGTCGACGGCATCGGTGTCGTTCGCCGCGGCGGCCGGTCTCGTCGTCTTCGGTCTGTCAGGCCCATTGAGCGGCTGGCTCATGGCTCGCGTCGGGGTCCGCACGGTCGTGCTGATCAGCCTGGTCGTGACCGGCGTCGCGCTCCTCGCGACCAGCCTGGTCCGGGAGATCTGGCA
>JARDZW010000200.1 GCA_029240655.1 Chloroflexota bacterium | reverse complement strand
CCGGCGCCCGTCGCCGTCCAGGGCACGACCGCCCAACCATGCGTGGCCCGTCCGGCGATCCCAGGCGACCGCCCAGTCGTGCAGGGCCAGGCGGAGCGGCGGCAGGCCCTGGTCGTCCTCCGCGACCGAGGGCAGGCGCTCCAGCACGTGACCCAGGTCGTACCCGAGGAATCCCACGAGCCCACCCAGGAATCGGGGGGCATCGGCCGGGACGACGGGCGTCGGATCCAACCGCGCCAGGAGGCGCCGAGCCACGGCGAAAGGGTCCGGCCCGGCGGCGGGCGCTTCGAGGACCGCCACGGGATCTGCCGTCATGTAGGTCCAGCGAGCATTCCGGCCGGGCCGGGCGCTCTCGAGCAGGGCCAGGCCCGGCAGGTCGCGGAAGGCCTCGGCGACGTCGATCGATCGCATGCCGGCGATCCGCTCGGGAAGGCGACGCAACCTGAGCGGGGCCGTGGGCGAACCGGGGAGGTTGGGGCCGACGGGGATCACCCGCGGATGATACGGCGGGTCGCGCGGTCAACGGCCGGAACGCCCGCAGCAGACGGACACAGGTTCGTTACAGTCGGACCATGCGAGCTCGTGACCTGGGGATCCGAATCGGGCTGGGCACGCCTGGCCCGCTCAACGCCATCACCGACGTCGCGGGGGTGACCGTCGGCCATACCACGCTGATCCGCGGCGATGGGCCCCTGGTCGTCGGGGAAGGGCCGGTGCGGACCGGCGTGACCGTCGTCTGCCCGCGGGGCCGTGCCCGGGGCGAGCCGGTGTTTGCGGGCGCGCACCGGCTGAACGGCAACGGAGAATTGACGGGCCTCGAGTGGGTCCGCGAGTCGGGGATGCTGACGACGCCGATCGCGATCACCAACACGCACAGCGTCGGGGTGGTGCGGGACGCGCTCGTCGCGGCCTCGATCGATGGTGACGACGCATCGTGGTCGCTCCCGGTCGTCGGCGAGACGTTCGACGGGCTGCTCAACGACATCAACGGCTTCCACGTTCGTGCGGAGCACCTGCATGCGGCGCTGGCGACCGCCGCCGGTGGCGCGGTCGAGGAAGGCACGATCGGTGGCGGCACCGGCATGGTCTGCCACGAGTTCAAGGGCGGGATCGGGACGGCGTCGCGCGTGATCGACGAAGCCGCCGGCGGCTTCACGGTCGGGGTCCTCGTCCAGGCCAACTACGGCAAGCGGAACTGGCTCAGGATCGATGGCGTGCGAGTCGGGGAGGCGATCCCGACCTCAGAGGTGCCGAGCCCGTACGACCAAGTCACGCGACCACGCTCGGCGCCGGCGCCGGGCTCCGGCTCGATCATCGTGGTCGTCGCGACGGACGCCCCGCTCCTCCCCCACCAATGTGAGCGGCTGGCACAGCGAGCGGGTCTCGGCATCGCCCGCGTCGGTGGCACTGGCGGGCACACGAGCGGCGACCTGTTCATCGCCTTCGCCACCGGCAATCGGTTGCCATCCACCTTCCACGATGAGCACCCGTCCGGCCTCGGCGCATACGACGTCAGGGCCGTCGGCGACATCGTCATCGATCGGCTGTTCGACGCCACGATCGAGGCGACCGAGGAGGCGATCGTGAACGCGCTGGTCGCCGCCACGACGGTCGTGGGGCGCGACGGGAACACGGCGCACGCGCTCCCGCACGATCGCCTCCGCGAGGTCATGACCGCGAACGGCCGATGAACGTCCGGCCCGGTCGATCGGCCGACATCCCGACCATGGCCGCCATCCTCGCCGCGAACAGGGAACCGATGGATTGGCCGGACCAACCGGCTCTGGGTTGGCCGTATCTCGAGCACCTGGTCGCGCGGGCTCGAACGAACGTCGCGGAGGTCGGAGGCGAGGTCGTCGGCTTCGGTGGCTCGGTGGTGGTGGGGCGTGACGACGTCCGATTCCTGACCGACTTGTACGTGGCCCCGGCAAGCCACGGTCAGGGTGCGGGGCGATCGCTGCTCGCGCCCTTGCTGGATGGCTCGGTGGAGCGGATGACGTTCTCCTCGCGAAACCAGCGGGCGCTCGGGCTGTACATCCGGGCGGGCATGCGGCCGTGGTGGCCGTTGCTGTACCTGGAGATCCCGGCGGGAGTGCTCGGGGCAGCGAACCCCGGTGTCGTAGCTCGACCCACGGACGTGGAGGAAACGGCGCGCTGGTCGAGGGCGTGGACCGGCATCGATCGTTCGGTCGATTTCGCCCATTACGCATCGCTGCCCGAGGCGTCCGGCTATGTCATCGAGGACGGCGGCGCCGTGGTGGCGGTCGGCTGGGCCCGGCGCGAGCGGAAACGCACGGATGGCCGCTGGCTGGACCACGCGTCGCTGGCGCCGGAAGCCACACCGGTTCGGATCGGCCTCGCGTTGCTCCGGGCAGCGGCCGGCAACGAGCGCCTGCTGGCGCCCGTGCCAGGACCGCATCCGGTCGTTGCGCCCCTGCTTGATCGAGGGGCGCGGATCCGCGACCGCGACCAGTTCTGCGCCACCGAACCTTCGCTCGCGGACCCTGTTCGCTTGTTCCCGAACCCGGGATTCCTGTAGGCGCCGCCTACTCCGCGGCGACCGCCACTGGCTTCTCGATCGGGACGCCGATGAGGCTGCCGTACTCGGTCCACGAGCCGTCGTAGTTACGGACCCGCGCGTAACCGAGCAGCTCGTGCAGCACGAACCAGCTGTGCGACGACCGCTCGCCGATGCGGCAGTAGGCGATCACATCCTTGTCCGGGGTGATGCCCTTGCTCTCATAGAGCGTTCGGAGGTCGTCGGCGTCCTTGAACGTGCCGTCTTCCTTGACGGTCTGCGCCCACGGGATCGACGCCGCCCCTGGGATGCGTCCGGGCCGCTGGGCCGTCTCGCTCATGCCGGGTGGCGCGATGATCTCGCCGTTGTACTCGGCCGGCGAACGGACGTCCACGAGCGCGAGCTCCGCGTCACCGAGACGCGGCAGGATGTCGTCGCGATAGGCGCGCAGCGCGAAGTCGGGCTCGGGCAGCTCGTAGCCCGTCGCGTCGTAGGTCGGGACGTCCGTGGAGAGCGGCAGGCCGTTGTCCAGCCAGTACTTGCGTCCGCCGTTGAGGATCCGGACGTCGTCGTGGCCGTACAGCTTGAGCTGCCAGTACGCCCATGCGGCGAACCAGTTGTTGTTGTCGCCGTACAGGACGATCGTGGTGTCGGGGCCGATGCCGGACTCGGACAGGAGCTTGCTGAAGTCCTCACGCGATGCGATGTCGCGACGGATGCCATCGGCGAGCTGGCTGGTCCAGTTCCAGGCGATGGCACCCGGGATGTGGCTCTGCTCGTAGGCCGTCGTGTCGACATCGACCTCGACGAATCGGACGTTCGGATCGTTTGCATGAGCCTTCGCCCAGTCGGCGTCGACGAGGGCATTCTCGGTAGCGTAGTCGGTGGTCATCTGGGATCCCTTCCTGTGCGGGTGGAGCGGTGGGTCGAAGCGGGCTGGGTCGCGGCCCTCCGGTCAGTCGCCCGACGGTCGGTCGCGTCGACTGAACTCGGCAAGCCGCTCGGTACAGTCGGCCGCGACCCGCTG
>JARDZW010000087.1 GCA_029240655.1 Chloroflexota bacterium | reverse complement strand
CATGCTCGACCATGAAGAGAAATTCCTGTTCAAGGAGGAGATCCTCCACCTGTCGAACGCGGTGGCGGAGCCAGGCATCCTCGACAACGTCGAGGATCTCCTGACCGACGTCATCACGAGCCCGCGGTTCGACTCAGAGGTCTTCACGCTCGAGCGCAGCCTGCAGGTCATGCTCGGGCCACGCGCGGGCACCACGCTGGTGGGGCTGCTGACGGTCGCACCCGAGGTGTTCGACGAGGTCGCCGAGGTGCGCATCCCGTCAGAAGTCCACGAGCGTCTAGTCGCGTGGCGGGCACGCTTCGGCCTCGCGATCGACAACGCGCTCAACTTTCTCAACAACCCCGACGGCATCCAGGGCCACAACTTCGCGACCCAGGTCGCGCACGTCGAAGAGCGCCGAGTCCTCCAGGGCCGGCTCACCCTCGTTCGCTACAACAACGAGCCGCAGTTCTTCGTGGCCGACGCGAGCGTGTTCTTCGGGCTCGTGGTCGACATCCTCGAGCGGCTTGGCCCATACCTCGAGCCTGACGCGGTCGACGCCGAGACGGTGGCCCGGCTGCGCGACGCGCTTGGCCTGGTCGAGCGCAAGACGGGCACGCACGGCTGAAGATCTTCAGGCTGATGGCGCGCGCGGCCGCCTGAAATGCGGCACGTCTACCTCGCCGCGACCGGACAGAACCGCGGCAAGACCACGCTCAGCCTCGGGGTCATGGACGGGTTTCAGCGACGTGGCCTGTCGACCGGGTTCATCAAGCCGGTCGGGCAGCGCACCGTCATCGAGGAAGGTGTCCCGGCCGACGAGGACGCCGTCCTGATGAAGACCGTGTACGAACTCGCCGAGCCGCTTCGGCAGATGAGCCCCGTCCACATCCCGCGTGGATTCACGCAGAGCTACATCGATGGCAAGGTCGTCGAGGATCTGCCCAGCCGGATCGTGGCCGCCCATTCCCAGTTCGCCGCCGATCGCGACATGCTGCTCATCGAGGGGACCGGGCACGCGGGCGTCGGCGCGGTCATCGGGCTCTCGAACGCCCAGGTGGCCGCGATGCTCGGTTCGCCGGCCGTGATCGTCTCCGAGGGCGGTGTCGGCCGCCCGATCGACGAGATCGTGCTCAACAAGGCCCTGTTCGAGCGAGCGGGCGTGCAGGTGGCGGGAGCCATCGTGAACAAGGTCGACCTGCTCGCCAAGCCCGATCTCGCGCGGACCCTGGAGCGCGGGCTGGCGCGCCACGGCATCACGCTGCTCGGGGTCCTCCCGTACCGTCCGATCCTTTCGAACCCGACGCTGTCGATGGTCCTGGAGGGCGTCCATGGCGAGACCATCCACCCCGGACCCGACCTGGACCAGGTGATCGGTGGCGTCGCGATCGGCGCGATGGAGCCGCAGCACATGCTCCAGCGCATCGGCCCCGGAGCGCTCGTCATCGTGCCCGGGGACCGCGAGGACGTGATCGCCGCGATCGTCCACGCGCGGCGGATCGGGGCGGAGGCAGGAGGCGATGCCCTTGGACTCGTGCTCACCGGCGGCTACCGGCCGCGCAAGCCGGTGCTCGAGGCGATCCGCGCGGCGGACCTCTTCGCGACCATCGTGCCCGAGGACACGTATGCCGTGGCGTCCGAGGTGCACGATCTCCTCGTCAAGACGCACGCCGCGGACCGGGGCAAGATCGAGGAGATCAAGGCGCTCGTGTGGGAGTACCTCTTCATCGATCGGATCCTCGAGGTTGCCACGGAAGCGGAGGTTCGCCCCTCGCCGGCGACGGCCTAGCCGGAGCGGAGGGCGGCGGGGCAGGGGGCGCCGGTCGGGGCCGCGACCCGCGCCGCCCTCTCCTACCTACAACCCTCGGTCGGTGGCGGTTCCCGTCGTCGTGTCGAGGATCTCGTTGTCGATGAGCCTGGTCGTGCCGAAGCGGACGGCCAGGGAGGCGAGTGCGGGCCGGTCCACGGTCGTGAGCTCCTCCAGCGTCACCGCATCGGCGATGGACACGTACTCGACGTCCGCCAGCGGCTCCTGGGTCAGGATCTCGAACATCTCGTCCCGAAGCCGCTCGCCATCCCGCTCGCCGGCGCGCCACGCATCGCGCGCCGCCAAGAGCGCGCGCCGCAGGACCGGCGCCGCGGCGCGCTCATCGGGGGTCAGGTGCACGTTCCGCGAGGACAGCGCCAGCCCGTCAGGCTCGCGGATCGTGGGGCACGTCACGACCTCCGTCCCGATCGCAAGGTCGCGCGCCATCTGGCGGATCACCATGACCTGCTGGGCGTCCTTCTGGCCGAAATATGCGCGTTCCGCCCCGACCAGGTCGAACAGGATCGCCACGACGGTCGCGACGCCGTCGAAATGTCCCGGCCTGGCCGCCCCCTCCAGCGGCAGCGCGACCGCCCCGACCGAAACCGTGGTCGCGAAACCCGGCGGGTATATCTCCTCGACGTCGGGCGCGAAGACCAGGTCGACCCCTTCGACCTCGCACATCGCCAGGTCGCGCGCCTCGTTGCGAGGGTAGCGCGTGAAGTCGGACGCGACGTTGAACTGGCGGGGATTGACGAAGATCGAGACCACGACGGTGGCGCTCTCGGCGCGCGCCCCGCGCATGAGGGCACGATGGCCCTCGTGCAGCCAGCCCATCGTCGGCACGAGGCCGACCGGCCGAGCCGCGTCGGCAAGGGCCGCGCGCAGTTCGGCCCGCGTGCGCACGACCGTCGTCTTGGCGACCTCAGTCATCGGTCGAATCCGGGGATCGGTCAGAGATCGCGATCGAGCGGGATGCCCCCGACCGGGATGCTGGCGCCGGCCCGATCGGATTCCCCTCGGCCCAACGCCTCGTCGAGCACCGCGTCATCCATCCGCACGGTCTCGGCGTCGCCCGGGAACGCCCCCGCCGCCACGTCCGCCGCATACGCGCGGGCCGCCTCGCCGATCGTCGTCCGCAGCTGCGCATACGGCCGGGCGTGCCGCGGCACGAAGTCACCCAGCCCGAGGAGATCCGTGATGACCTGGACCTGTCCGCTGCAGCCGGGCCCCGCCCCGATGCCGATGGTCGGGATCCGCAGGCGTTCGGTGATCGCCGTGGCCAGCTGTGCGGGCATGAGCTCGAGCACGATCGAGAAGGCTCCCGCCTCCTGGACCGCGAGCGCGTCCGCCAGCAGGCTCCGGGCCTGGGATCGGTCCTTGCCCTGGACCTTGACCTTGCCGCCCATCCCGAGCTGCGCCTGTGGCGTCCAGCCGATGTGACCCTGGACCGGGATGCCGGCCTTCACCATGGCTTCGATGACACGCGCAGAGCGGACGCCGCCTTCGATCTTGACGGCCTGCGCTCCCGCCTCCTGCAGGAAGCGGCCGGCGTTCTCGAGCGCCTCGTCCACCGTGGAATAGGTCAGGAACGGCATGTCGCCGATCACCATCGCCCGTTGGGAGCCCCGCACGACGGCCTTGGTGTGGTGGAGCATCTCGGTCATCGTCACGCGCACGGTGGACTCATAGCCAAGCAACACCTGCCCCAGGGAATCGCCGACGAGCAGCAGCGGGATCCCGGCCTCGTCGAGGGTCTGTGCGGTCGGGTAGTCGTACGCCGTCAGCATCGGCAGCCGCTCGCCGTCGCCGTAGCGTTTCGCGATGTCGGCAACGGTCAGGCGGCGCGGCGGGTCGGTCGAAGCGCTCATGGTTTCGAAGTCTGCGCGTCGGCGTCTCGTGCGTCCAGCGCGAGCGCGATGCGGTCCAGCAGGCGGTCAGCAACCTGGCGCTTGCTCAGGAGCGGCAGGTCGTCGCGCCCGCCCTCTAGCGTCAGGATGCTCACCCGGTTCGTGTCCGTCCCGAACCCGGAACCGGCCTCTGCGACGTCGTTGGCCACGAGCAGGTCGACCCCCTTGCGCTTGAGCTTCTCGGCCGCCCGCTCGAGCGACCCGGTCTCCGCGGCGAAGCCGACCAGGTAGGGCCGCGGCTCTACGGCCTGTGCCGTGGCCTCGCCATCGCTGTCGGTGCCGCGCACGATCCGCGCGAGCTGAGCCAGGACGTCAGGTGTTGGCTCGAGCTGGAGCGTGAGCCCGGTGCCGGCGCGCTCGAGTTTCGTGTCGGCGGTGCCGACCGGCCGGAAATCGGCGACCGCGGCGGCCATGACGAGCGCATCGAAGCCGGCGGTGCCGTCTGGTCGGTGGGTGAGACGCAACAGGGCGGCCCGCAGCTCGGCGGTCGATTCGACGTGGATGACCTCGGCACCGTCCGGCAGCATGACCTCGAGGTTGGCCGCCACGACCGTGACCCGCGCGCCCCGCTCCAGGGCGGCCGTGGCGATCGCCGCGCCCATCCGACCGGTCGACCGGTTGCCGATGAAGCGCACCGGATCGATGGCCTCGCGTGTGCCGCCGGCGCTGACGACGATGTGGCGACCCGCGAGGTCCGTGTCGCGCGGGCCGTCGACGAGCGGTGGGCGCCGGCTCGGATCGGGGGCGCGGACCGGGGTGCTGCCGACGGCGGCCACCACGGCATCCACGATCTCCGGCAGGTCGGCCAGCCGCCCGACGCCAGACTGCCCCGATGCCAGTTCGCCGGCTGCGGGCTCCACGATCCCGTACCCGAACGCATCGCGCAGACGCGCGACATTGGCCTGCGTCGCCGGGTGGGCCCACATGTCGCCATCCATCGCGGGGGCCACGACGACCGGCGCGGCGGAGGCCAGGACTGTCGCCGTCACCACGTCCCCGGCCAGCCCGTTGGCCATGGCGCCCAGGAAGTGCGCGGTCGCTGGGGCGACCACGATCGCGTCCGCGCTATCCGCCACGACGATGTGTCCGATCCGGCCGTCCGGCAGCAGCGCGAGGATGTCGCTCTCGACCGGGTGCCGGGATAGCGCGGCGAACGTCAGCGGGCCCACGAATCGAGTGGCGGCGGGGCTGAGCATCACCGCGACCTCGGCGCCCTCCGCCCGCAAGAGACGGAGCAGTTCGACCGCCTTGTACGCAGCGATGGAGCCCGTGACCCCAAGCGCGATGAGCCGGCCACCGAGACGCTCGTCCGTCACGGCAGCCCCAGCTCCAGCCGCTCCCCGCCGGCGACCTCAGCGTGCAGGATCGCGAGGCCCTTGAGCGTGAGATCGGGGTCGATGGCGTCGATGCCTTCGAGGTCGCCCGCCCACGGAGCCGCGGACAGACCGCCGGTCAGGATGCCCTTGACCTCGCGTGGTTCGACGCCGGCGGCATCCGCGAGCTCCTGACGGACGCGGCGCAAGAGCCCGGTCGTGAGCGCCTGGTAGCCGAAGATCGTCCCCGACTGCATCGCACCGATCGTGTCCCGCCCGATCGCCCGATCGGGGGCGCGTAGCTCGATGCGCGGGAGCTTGGCCGTCCGCGCGGCGAGCGCCTCGAGGCCGAGCTCCAGCCCCGGGGCGATGGCTCCACCGACATACGCGCCGTCCGTGGCCACGCAGTCGAGGGTCGTGGCGGTCCCGAAGTCGACCACGACGGCCGGCGTGCCGTACAGCCGCGCTGCGGCCAGGGCATTGACGAGACGATCGGCACCGACTTCGCCCGGCCGGTCGACCCGAACGGCGAGCGGCACGATCCCGGCCGCGGCCACGGTCAGCGGCCGCTCTCGCCGGGCGGCGACGGCCTCGATGTGCGCCGTCAGCGCGGGGACCACGGACGCGCAGGCGATGGCCTCCACATCACCGAACGAGGCGTCATCGAGGCGAAGCAGCCCGTCGAGCAGGAGCTCCAGCTCATCGGCCGTGGCCCGTGCGTCGGTGGCCGCCCGACGCGTCGCGACCAGGCGACCGCCGCGCAGGAGGCCGATCGTCACGTTCGTGTTCCCGATGTCGATGGCGAGCAACATGGCCGCGATGATACGCGGCGGCCGATTCGGGGTCGCCGCGGCCCTCACCGTGCGGTACCATCGCGGACGTCCGTCGCCCCCCAACGACCACGTCCCAGCGCCCCCGAGGAGACCCCACGTGTCGACCCCGCCGGCCAAGTTCTTCGTGAACCAGGGCGTCGTGTCGAGCGCGGCCGATATGCTCCACCTGTTGCGGCCCCTGCTCAAGCAGACCGTCAGCTACCGGTACCTGCGCGGCCGCGAGGTCGTCTCCCATGGAACCGGCTGGGTCGAGCGCATCGTGACGGACGCGCCAGACACCTCGACGTACTTCACCCCTCTGGCGATCACCCTGAACATCGATTCCTTCGAGCATCTCGAGTTCGAGACGCGTCCCGACCAGCTGCTCGTCTACGTGCTCGTCCAGGGTGACGAGCGGGTCATCGTCGAGTTCGCGCCGATCGGCGCCGGTGGCGAGGATGCCTCGCCGTTCGCGCCGCGTCAGCTCGAGTTCGACACGTCCGATTTCGTCCAGATGGAGCTGCTCGGCCTCGACGCCCACGAGGACGAGTAGGGACGGAGCGCGGCCGTCAGCCTCCGCGCTCACCCCGGACGTACGGGATCCCAAGGGCCGCGGGCGCGCCGACGCGTCGCCGGAGCGCCTCGCGCGACCCGATGACCACCACGACGATCACGAAGGCGTACGGCAGCATCTCGAGGAAGAACGTCGCGGAGCGACCCGCCTGGAACGGGTTTGGGAAACCCAGGACCGCCGGGACGCCCTGGATGTCGATGATGAACCGGAAGATCGCCCCGAACAGGTAGGCGCCGAGCGCGGCGCGAAGCGGGCTCCACTGAGCGAAGATCACGAGGCCGATCGCGATCCAGCCGCGACCGTTGGTCGTCTGGTCGCCGAACCACCCCGGCGAGATGGCCAGGGTGATCGTCGCCCCGGCAAGCCCGGCAAGGAGCCCCCCGACCAGGACGTAGAGGTAGCGCAGCCGCACGACATCGATCCCCTGGGCGTCCGCCGCGGCCGGACGTTCCCCGACCGCCCGCAGGTGCAGGCCCGGTCGGGTGCGATCGATCCAGTACACGGCCAGCGGCACGAGCAGGAATCCGACATACGTCAGGACGCTCTGCTCGCGGAACAGGACCGGTCCGATGAGCGGCACTTCGGCCAGCAGTGGAACGGTCAAGCGAGGGAGCGTGGCCACCGCCCCGACGCTCGAGAGTCCGTCGCCCAGCACGCGCGCCAGCCCCGTGCCCAGGAAGGTCAGTGCCAGGCCCGAGATGACCTGTTCGGCCCGGAGATGGATGGCCATCACGGCGTGCAGGAGGCTGAGGAGACCGCCGGCGAGCATCGCGACGACCAGCCCGAGCCAGGGGTTCCCCGTCGCGGCTGCCACGGAGAATCCCGCCACGGCCCCGAACAGCATCATGCCCTCGACCCCGAGGTTCAGGACACCGGCACGCTCGGCGAAGATCTCGCCGATGGCCGCGAACAGGAGGACCGTCCCGCTGGCGACCCCGGCTGCCAGGATCAGGGTCAGATCGATCATGTCGGGGCCGTGGCTGTGGCCTCGGCCGGACGGCCGACGCGGACCCGGTAGCGCAGGAGCACGTCGCTCGCGATCAGGCAGAACAGGATGATCCCCTGGATCATGGCCGGGACGCCGGAGGGCTGGATCTCGCGACCGGCCAGGATCAGCGCCCCGAACAGGATGGACGCGAGCACCACCCGCCACGGTCCGAGGCGAGCGAGGTAGGCGATGATGATCGCGGTGAAGCCGTAGCCCGGCGAGATGCGGTCCTGCAGGCGGTGGACGACGCCGGAGACCTCGCTCATCCCGGCCAGTCCGGCCAGGGCGCCGGAGATCACGAACACGACGATCACGTACTTCGCGACGTTGATACCCGCGTAGCGGGCGGCCCGGGCGTTGTCCCCGATCAGCCGCATCTCGTAGCCCCAGCGCGTTCGCGAAAGGACCACGGACATGATCGCCGTGGCGACGAGGGCAAAGACCAGGCCGAGGTGGGTCGTGAGCCCGGCGAGCACCGGAATCTGCGCGGCAAAGTCGGTGAGGCGGGGTAGCCACGCCTCCCTTGGAAACGGGCCGGTCTGCTGGAAGCCGCCCTCGCTCCAGGGACCGAACACCCAGAACTGCAGCCATGCGAGCGCGATGTAATTGAGCATCAGCGTCGTGATGATCTCGTTGACCCCGAGGCGCGCCTTGAGGATGCCCGGGATGAAGGCCCAAGCACCTCCCGCGAGGGCCCCCGCAACCATCATCGCGGGGATCACCACGAAAGCGGGCATCCCGGCGGGAAGGATGGGAACGAGCACGATCGCGCCAGCGCCCCATGCGCCCAGGAGGAACTGTCCTTCGGCGCCGATGTTCCAGAGCCGCATCCGGAAGGCGAGGGCGCACGCGAGCCCGGTCAGGATCAACGGCGTGGCCTTGACGAGCGTGTCCGACAGGACGCCGATATCCCCGAACGCCGCGTCGAAGATGTGGAGGTAGGCTCGAACCGGGTCCCCGCCAACGAAGGCGAGGATCACCGCCCCGATGGCCAGGGCGACCACGATCGCGGCCAAGGTCAGTGCGGCTTGCAGCCAGCGCGGGGCCGTCGCGCGGGGCTCCAGTCGAACGATCACCGTCGCACTGCCCTCACCCGACCGTCGACGCCCTGTCGATCGCCGAATCGGCGCCCTCGCCGCCCATCATGTGCAGCCCGATCGCGTCGATGTCGGCGGCGCTCGGCCGTTCCACCGCTGTCGTCACCTGGCCCTCGTACATGACGAGGATCCGGTCCGCCAGCGCGAGCAGCTCCTCGAGCTCCTCGGAGATCAACAGGATCGCCGCCCCTTGCTCACGAAGGTCCAGCAGTAGCTGATGGATCCCCTCGATGGCTCCGACATCCAGGCCCCGCGTCGGCTGCACCGCGACCAGCAGGCGAGGTGCAGCATCGATCTCGCGAGCGAGGATGAGCCGCTGCAGGTTGCCGCCCGACAGGATGCGCACCGGCGTGTCGAGCGTCGGCGCGGAGATCTCGTAGGCGCCCTGCAGCGTCTGCGCCTTCGAGCGAGCCGCGCTGGCATCGAGGAACGGGCCGCGGGTGATCGGCTGCTGTCGGAAACGACGCATGATCAGGTTGTCGATGAGTGAGAGATTGGGCGCGCTGCCGACCCCAGCCCGGTCCTCCGGGACGTGGCCGACGCCCGACTCGATCGCAGCGCGAACGGGTCCGGCGGCGATGTCGCGGCCATCGACGACGACCCGCCCCGTGCACGCGCGCAGTCCCGTGATGACCTGGGCGAGCTCCGACTGCCCGTTCCCGGCCACGGCCGCGATCCCGACGATCTCGCCCGCATGGACCTGGAGTGACACGCCGCGGAGGGCGGGGAGGCCGCGGTCGTTGAGGGCGGTCACATCCTCGACGGACAGGACGACGGCTCCCGGCTCCACCTTGGTGCGTTCGAGCGACTCGAGGACCGGTCGGCCGACCATGCGACGCGCGAGATCCGCACGCGTCACCCCCTCGGGTTCGAGGCCGGCGGCCGTGACCTTGCCGGCGCGCATGACGGTGATCCGGTCGGCGATCGAGAGCACCTCGCCGAGCTTGTGGCTGATGAAGATGATGCTCCGAGCGGCGTCCGTCAGCGCCCGCAGGTTCTCGAACAGCTCGGCGGTCTCCTGGGGCGCGAGGACGGCCGTGGGCTCGTCGAGGATGAGGATGCGAGCCCCGTGGAACAGCATCTTCACGATCTCGACGCGCTGCTGCTCGCCGATCGACAGCTGCCAGATCCGTGCGCTGGGCTCGACCCGCAAGCCGATGTCCGTCGCCAGACTCATGATCTCGGCCTCGGTCCGCTTGAGGTCGAGGCGAAATCGTGGCCGGTCGAGGCCGAGGAGGACGTTCTCGGCCACGGTCTGCGATGGGACCAGCGCGAAGTGCTGGTGGACCATGCCGATGCCGGCGGCGATCGCGTCCCGTGGCGAGCGCAGCTGGACCGGCTCGCCACCGACTCGGATCTCGCCCTCGTCGGGACGGTACAGGCCGGCGAGCACGTTCATGAGCGTGCTCTTGCCGGCTCCGTTCTCGCCCAGCAGGGCATGGATCTCGCCGACGCGCAGGTCGAAGTCGACGTGATCGTTGGCGATGACTCCCGGGAAGGACTTGACGATCCCGACGGCCTCGATGGCGAGCGGGGTCGACGTCCTGGGCTGGGTGCCTTGTGGACCGGCCATGGACCGGGAGCAGGATCGGCGAACGGGCGCCGTTCGGGCGCCCGTTCGCGAATCTCTCAGCCGAGCGGCGGCAGCTCCGAGGTGATCCCTTCGTGCCACCAGTACATGCACGTCTTGCACTCGGAGCCAGGCGCGCCAGGTGGGAACTGGTCGAGATCCGACTGCTCGAGTTTCTGGCCGGCGGGCAGCAGCTCCTTGCCGGTGTTGTCGACGATGGGACCGGCGAACACATCGAAGCGATCGAACTCGCCGGCCAGCATCTTCGCGAGCGTGTCCTTGACGAGCTGGACGTCGGCCGCCGGAAGGTCGGCGATCCCCGGCTGCGGCGTTTCGCCCTCCATGAAGCCGAACAGGCCCATCGCCCCCGAATCGGCGTCGAAGTACTCGTAGCCGGCGGTGTAGGTGCCCGCCTTCACGGATTCCGCGATGCGCGCGTACTCGGGACCCCAGATCCAATACGGAGCCGTCAGGCAGGCATCGACACGACACGAGACCGGGTGGTCGTAGGTGACGCCGTACTTGCCCTTTTCCTGGGCGACGTCGGCGACGGCCGGAGTGTCCGCGCCGGTGAAGACGACCTGCGCACCCGCGTCGAACAGGGACGCGGCGCCGTCCCGCTCCTTGACCGGGTCATGCCACGTGTTGATGAAGCGGATGTCCATCGTGCACTCGGGGCACGTCTGCTTGACGCCGCGCATGATCGCATTGCCGAGGCGCAGTTCTTCGGGGATCGGGAAGGTGGCCATGTAGCCGATCTTCGGGTTGCCATCGAGCTTGGCCCGTGACCCGGCCAGGATCCCGGCGAGATACTTGAAGTCCTCCATCGCACCGAAGAAATTGCCGAAGTTCTTGCCGTTCGACTTGAAGCCGGTCAGGTGCAGGAAGGTGGCCTCGGGGAACTCCTCGGCAACGGTCGCCATGGGGTCCATGTATCCGAACGATGTCCCGATGATGAAGTCGAAGCCCTTCCGTGCGAGGCTCCGGAAGACCTGTTCGGAGTCCGCGCCCTCGGGGACGAGCTCGATGTAGGCGACATGGCTGTCGGCCACGTTCTGGCAGACGTATTGCAGACCTTCGTAGTGAGCCTGGCTCCAGCCACCGTCGTCGTGGGGCCCGATAAGGACCATGGCGACGTTGAACTTGCCGTCCTCGACATCGGGGATCTGCGGGTCGGCACCGCCCTGTGTTCCGGTTCCCGCGCAGTCCGCACCTGGCGTCCCGGATCCGGCCGCCTCGGATGGCGCGGTCGATGGCGTCGTCGAGCCGGCGGATGGCGCGCTCGACGGCGCGCTCGATGTGCCCGGTGTCGCACAGGCACCCACGATCACGGCTGCCGTCATCACGGCCGTCAACCACGACAGATGTCGCCTCATCACCCGACCTCCTCCACGCCTGCGCGAGCTCGTCGTGGCTCGGGACGGCTCCGCGCGCGCTCCGTCGACAGGATAGCCCGGACGGGGTGTGGCCACGTGCCCCCCGCGGATGCCGGTATCGATCGACGCGCCCCAAGCGGTCGCATGGCTTCCTGTACCATCGGCCGCGATGTTCGAACGGACCGCGCTGCCCTCGGGGCCGCGCGTGATCAGCTCCCGGTTGCCCGGGGCGCGTTCGGTCTCCATCGCGGC
>JARDZW010000199.1 GCA_029240655.1 Chloroflexota bacterium | reverse complement strand
ATCGAGGTAACGCTCTTCGCTGCCGCTCTGGTCTCCATCGTCACGACGATCGGCATCGTCGTCGCGGTCGCGGTCCCCACGGTGGAGTTCTTCCAGCAGATCTCGCTGAAGGAGTTCTTCACCGGGACCCGCTGGACTCCGCTTTTCGCCGACCCGTCCTACGGGGTGCTGCCGCTGGTCGGTGCCACGATCGTCGTCACCGTGATCGCCATGATCTTCGCCATCCCGCTCGGCGTCGGCGCAGCCATCTACCTCAGCGAGTACGCAGCCGACCGGACCCGCCGGGTCCTCAAGCCGGCGCTCGAGGTCCTCGCCGGCGTGCCGACCGTGGTCTACGGCTTCTTCGCCCTCAAGGGCATCACGCCGTTCCTGCGCGACATCTGGCCGGTCGGTGACGGCCCGGCGATCTTCAACGCGCTGGTCGCCGGCTTCGTCATGGGCATCATGATCATCCCGACCGTTGCCTCGCTGTCCGAGGACGCGATGTCCGCGGTGCCGCGCAGCCTCCGCGACGGCGCCTACGCGCTGGGCAGCTCGAAGATGCTCGTCGCGACCCGCGTGGTGGTCCCTGCCGCCATCTCGGGCATCATCGCCGCGATCGTGCTCGGCGTGTCCCGGGCGATCGGCGAGACGATGATCGTCACCATCGCCGGAGGCGGGCAGGCGAATCTCAGCTGGAACCCGCTCGAAGGCATGCTCACGATGACGGCCTTCATCGCGCAGGCCGGCTCGGGCGACGTGCCCACCGGCTCGATCGACTACAAGACCATCTTCGCGGTGGCCTCCTTGTTGTTCGTGATGACCTTCGCCCTGAACCTCTTCAGCATCCGACTCGTCCGCAAGTACCGCGAGGTGTACGAGTGACCACGACGATCGCCAGGAGCACCGCCGACCCAGGTGTCAGGAGCCTTCGCGGTGGCCGGCGTCCACCGCGCGAGCTGCTCTTCCGCATCGCGCTGCAGGCGTCTCTCGGCATCGCCATCTCGTTCCTCGTCGTGCTGCTGGGCTACGTGCTCTGGACCGGGCTGCCCCGGCTCGACGCCGACCTGCTGCGCAACATGCCATCGACCCTGCGGCCGGAGACTGCAGGGGCGCAGTCCGCGATCATGGGCACGCTGTGGGTGATCACGCTGACCGCACTGATCACGGTCCCGATCGGGGTCATGTCCGCGATCTACCTGGAGGAGTACGCGGACCCGACCAAGTGGTGGAACAAGGTCCTCGACATCAACATCCAGAACCTCGCCGCGGTCCCGTCCATCGTCTACGGCATCCTGGGTCTGGGCGTCATCGCACGCGGGCTGGGGCTGGGGCTGACCGTGCTGTCGGCGGCCATCACCTTGTCGCTCCTCGTCCTGCCGGTGGTGATCATCGCCGGCCGCGAGGCGATCCGGGCAGTCCCGAACTCGATCCGTTTCGGCTCGCTCGCGCTCGGTGCGACCAAGTGGCAGACGATCTGGAAGCAGGTCCTGCCCGCAGCAGTCCCCGGAACGGCCACGGGGTCGATCCTCGCCCTGTCGCGGGCGATCGGCGAGGCCGCGCCCCTGCTGCTGCTCGGGGCCCTGGCCTACATCTCGTTCAACCCTGACGGCGTGCTCAGCCAGTTCACGGTGCTGCCGGTGCAGATCTACGACTTCATCAAGCAGTCTCGTGAGGAGTTCGTGCCACTCGCGTCCGCCGCGATCTGCGTCCTGCTGGTGATCCTTCTCGTCATGAACTCCCTGGCGATCTACCTCCGCAACAAGTTCCAGAGACGGTGGTGACACCCTTGACTCCGCACATCGAGTCTCGCTTTCCTGCCTTGTCCCAGTCCGAAGCCCGGGAGGCCGCCTTGACGATCGCCGGCCAGGACACCCCGGGGGCAGTCCCGGCCTCGGTGCCGAGTCCCGTCTTCGAGATGAGCGACGTCAGCGTCTTCTACGGCAGCTACCAGGCGGTGCGCAACGTCGACCTCCCGGTGGCCCGGCGGGAGATCACGGCGCTCATCGGTCCCTCCGGCTGCGGGAAGAGCACCATCCTGCGCTGCTTCAACCGGATGAACGACCTGGTGCCGGGCGCCAGGGTCACGGGCAAGATCACCTTCCACGACGAGGACCTGTACGCGGACTACGTCGACCCGATCGAGGTGCGACGGCGCATCGGCATGGTCTTCCAGAAGCCCAACCCTTTTCCCAAGTCGATATACGACAACGTCGCGTACGGCCCGCGCGTCAACGGCGTGAAGAAGGGCCTCGACGAGATCGTCGAGCAGGCGCTCCGCTCTGCCGCCCTCTGGGACGAGACCAAGGACAAGCTCACGGAGAGCGCGCTCGCACTGTCCGGCGGTCAGCAGCAGCGACTCTGCATCGCCCGGACCATCGCCGTGAAGCCCGAGGTCATCCTCATGGACGAGCCGTGCTCGGCTCTCGACCCGATCGCGACGGCGAAGATCGAGGACCTCATGCACGACCTCGCAGAGGACTTCACGATCGTCATCGTCACCCACAACATGCAGCAGGCGGCCCGCGTGTCGGACCGGACCGCCTTCTTCACAGCCGACGTGGACGACGCCGGGGTGCGGCACGGGCGGCTCGTCGAGTTCGACAAGACGGCGACCATCTTCAGCAACCCGAGCGACCGGCGCACGGAGGACTACATCACCGGCCGCTTCGGCTGACCCTCGCGGCTGGAGCCGTCACTCGAGGATGAAGTGGACGACCCAGTAGACGAGGGCGGCGACCAGGCCGGCCATCGGGATCGTCAGCACCCAGGCGACGAGGATGTTGCCGGCCACGCCCCAGCGGACCGCCTTGCGGCCCTTGGTCGCGCCGGCCCCCATGATCGAGCCGGTGATGGCCTGCGTGGTCGAGATCGGCGCCTCGAAGACGTACGCCGTCGTGTAGAGCACCGACGCGGCGACCGTCTCCGCGGCGAACCCGCGCGCCGGGTCGATCTCGATGATCCGTCGGCCGAGGGTGCGCATGATGCGCCATCCGCCGGAGTACGTCCCCAGGCTGATCGCGGCTGCCGACAGGACGACGACCCAGATCGGGATCTCGAACCCCTCCTGGTAGCCGCCGACGACCAGGGCCAGCACGATGACACCCATCGTCTTCTGCGCGTCCTGCAGGCCGTGGCCCAGGGCCATCGCCGACGCCGACACCGTCTGCGCCATCCGGAAGCCGCGCTGGGTCGGGCCGGGCTTGGCCCTCCGGAAGGCCCACAGGATGACGATCATCAGGAGCCCGGCGAGCAGGAAGCCGACCACCGGCGACAGGAACATCGGGATGACGACCTTGTCGACCACGCTGGCCCACTGCACGGTGACCCCGCCGGCGAGCCCGGCCCCGACCAGTCCGCCGATCAGCGCGTGCGAGGACGACGAGGGGAGGCCGAAGTACCAGGTCGTGATGTTCCAGGTGATGGCACCGATCAGCGCCGCCAGGACCACCACCAGGGCGTGCTCCCCTGACGGCGGCTCGAGCACGCTGAACACGGTCTTGGCCACCTTGGTGCCGAGGAAGGCACCGACGAAGTTCATGACCGCCGCCAGGAGCAGGGCCACCCGTGGCGTCAGGGCCCGGGTCGAGACCGAGGTCGCGATCGCGT
>JARDZW010000086.1 GCA_029240655.1 Chloroflexota bacterium | reverse complement strand
GCGATATCCACGCGGGTCGCGAGTATCGAACGCGGATGGCGGTGGTCTACACCCGTCGCGCGATCGAAGCCGCCCTCGCCCAGTCCGCCTGACGCGAACGTCGCCTTAGCGTGCGCGTCGAGCAGGTCACTCCTGGCCGGCGCGCATCGGCGAGGCTTGTCGATGGGGTCCTGACCCGCGACCTGACGGTCGGCGGCAAGCGCTGGACCAAGGGCCGACGGCTGTCCGAGGACGACCTGCTCGCTCTCGCCGCTGCGGATGAAGGACCCCCGGTCACCGTCCTCCTCGTGGAGCCAGGCGAGTTGCACGAAGACGACGCGGCCATCCGGCTGGCGAAGGCGGTGGCGGGCGAGAACCTGGATGCGCGTGGCCCCAAACAGAGCCGGCTCGACCTCGTCGCCTCCACTGCGGGGGTGGTGACCGTCCTCGTGCCGGAGCTCGATCGTATCAATCGGCTCGACCCGCTCGAGGTCTTCACGGTCTTCGACGGGCAGGTCGTCGAGAAGGGCGATCTCGTGGCCAGCGTCAAGATCGCGCCACACATCGTCGACGCCGGCATCATCGACGCGGCCGCCCGGCTGGCTGGCTTCGGCAGTCAGCCGGTCGTGTGGGTCTCGAAGCTGCTGAAGCGGCGGGTCGGGGTCGTGGTCAAGGAGTCGATCCGGGGGACCGCGCGAGCCCGGTTCGAGGCGAGCGTACGCTCCAAGGTGGACGGGCTGGGCTCGAAGATCCTTGACATCGTCTACGTCGAGGACGACGCCGACGCAGTCGAAACGGCCATCGCCCAGTTCACGCGCGGCGCCGAGACGGCGGACGTGGTCCTCACTGCCGGCTCTGCGAGCACGGATCCGCGAGACACGTTCTTCACGGCGATCGACGCGCTGGGCGGGCGGGTGGTGCGGCGGGGCGTGCCCGCCCATCCGGGATCGATGCTCTGGCTGGCCCGAGTCGGTGGGACGTCCATCCTGGGCCTGCCGACGTGCGGGGCGTATTCGAAGGCCACGGCCGTGGATCTGCTGCTCCCCCGGCTCCTGGCTGGAGAGCCTGCCTCGGAGCGGACCGTGGCCAAGATGGGCCACGGCGGGATCCTCACCCGCTCGCAGCGGTTCCGGTTCCCGTTATACGCGCGAGAACTGGACGCGCCCGACGGCTGAGGCCGTGGGCGAGGACCGAGGGCTCGGCCGGCCGTGTAGCATCCCCACACGATGACCGACCAGTCTCCGACCTCGGATCGCGACGACCGGCCCGCGGGCACGCGCTCGATCGAGTCGCTCACCGAGGAGTTCCGCCGGCGCGATTACATCGCCGACCGATCGCTCACGACGGCCGTCTTCCTCGCGCTCGAGCTCGGGCGCCCGCTGCTCCTCGAAGGTGAGGCCGGCGTCGGGAAGACGGAGCTCGCGAAGGTCCTCGCCGCGTCGCTGGGTGCCCGGCTCATCCGCCTCCAGTGCTACGAGGGCCTCGACGTCAACACGGCGGTCTACGAGTGGAACTACCCGCGCCAGATGCTCGAGATCCGGCTGCTCGAGGCGCGGGGCAACGCGGATCAAGCGACGGCGCACGACATCTTCAGCTCGGAGTTCCTCATCCGGAGGCCGCTCCTCCAGGCGCTCGAGAACGACGACGGCGTCGCGCCGGTGCTCCTGATCGACGAGATCGACCGGGCCGACGAAGAGTTCGAGGCGTACCTCCTCGAGATCCTGTCCGACTTCCAGGTCACGGTCCCCGAGATCGGCACGATCCGGGCCGAGCTGCCGCCGCGCGTGATCCTGACCTCGAACCGGACCCGAGAGGTCCACGACGCGCTCAAGCGGCGCTGCCTGTATCACTGGATCGACTACCCGACGGCCCAGAAGGAGTTCGAGATCGTGCTGGCGCGCGTGCCCGCGGCGCCCGAGCGGCTCGCCACGGAGGTCGTGGGCTTCGTCCATCGGCTGCGAGAGGCGGATCTCACGAAGGTGCCAGGCATCGCCGAGACGCTCGACTGGGCCGCCGCACTGCTGTCGTTGGGCGCCGCCGAGCTGTCGCCGGCCCTCGTCGATGAGACGCTCGGGGTTGTGCTCAAATACGAGGAAGACATCCGCCAGATCCGGGGTGAGCAGGCCGCCCGGATGCTCAGCGAGGTCGCGGCCCGCGGTTGATCTTCAAGCTGACTGACGGAGGAACGATGGGAGCGTGGGGCACGGCGGCGTTCGACAACGACGACGCGTCGGATTGGGTCTACGAGCTCGAGAAGGACGGGATCGCGGCGGTCGACGCGGCCCTGAAGGAGGCCCTTGGGCCCCAGGAGCTCGAGACGCCGACCGACGTGAACGCCATCGCCGCGGGCGAGGTTATCGCGGCCGCCCTCGGTCGACCGGTCGACGGGCTCGGCGACGAGGTGCTCGGACTCGCGAACTCGCTCGCGCCCAGCATCACCCCAGAGCACGCCGCGCGCGCCCGAACCGCCGTCGAACGCGTCTTGGCGGGGTCGGAGATCGCCGAGCTCTGGGCCGAGACCGAAGACGACGACGAGTGGCGCGGCCTCGTCGAGGATCTGATCCGGCGCCTCTCCTGATGACCTTCCCGGTCCAGATCGGACCGTCGACGATCACCATCAATCGCGATGACCGGGTGCTCGTGTGCCAGCCGGACGGGCGCATCCTTGGCGACGAGGATGGCTTCTTCACCCGCGACACCCGGTTCATCTCGGGCTACGAGCTGCGGATCAACGGGGTCCGCCCGCTGCTCCTGAGCTCGGCCCCGATCCAGTTCTTCTCGTCACGGTTCGAGTTCACGAACGATGCGCTGGTCGACATCGACGGCCCGATCCCCCGCCAGTCGCTGGCCCTGCGCCTCGACCGGACCGTGGCCGACGGCGTGCACGAGGACTACGACCTGGTCAACTACTCGCGGCGACCGGTGCGACTCACCGTCGAGATCGCGATCCTTTCCGATTTCGCGGACATCTTCGACGTGAAGCACGGAGAGATCGTGCGCCGCGGGGAGCTCAACACACGCTGGTTCCGCTCACGGGGCGAATTGCGCTCCAACTATGTCAACGGTGACTTCCGGCGCGATCTGATCGTCGCCGTCGAGCGCTCGTCGTCCACCCCCCAGTTTGCCAATGGAAGCCTGGTGTTCGTCGCGACGATCCCTCCCAAGGACGTCTGGCACACCTGCCTGAAGTGGTTGCCCGTGACCCGCTCGAGCCGCGGGCTGGTCACGCTCGACTGCAACGCGGTCGACGCATCGCTGCGCAAGGTCGGTGCCAAGCACCTCCCGAACGTCAGCGTCGAGACGCCCAACCCGATCGTGGACCGGGCGTGGGACCAGGCGGTACGCGATCTGGAGGCGCTCAAGCTGGAGGACCCGGCCTTCGAGCGGGGCGTCTTCATCCCGGCCGCCGGCGTGCCGTGGTTCGTGACGCTGTTCGGTCGCGACTCGCTGATCGTCTCGATGCAGGGCATCTCGGGTTTTCCGGAGTTCGCCGGCGGGGCGCTGCGCCGGCTCTCGGAGCTGCAGGCGACCGAGGACGACCCGGAACGCGACATGGAACCGGGCAAGATCCCACACGAGATCCGGCACGGCGAGCTCGCCCAGCTGCGGATCCTGCCGTACCAGCCGTACTACGGGACGCACGACGCCACGAGCTTGTTCGTCATCGTGCTGTCCTACCTGTACCACTGGAGTGCCGACCCGTCGCTGCTGCGCCGATACCTCCCGAATGCCGAGGCGGCGATGGCCTGGATCGACAGGTTCGGTGACCGCAACAACGACGGTTTCCAGGAGTACCGAACACGCTCATCACACGGGCACTACAACCAGGGCTGGAAGGATGCAGGTGACGCGATCGTCGAGGCCGACGGAACGCTTTCCCCGCTGCCGATCGCGACCTGCGAGCTGCAAGGCTACGTGTATGACGCCAAGACCCGGATGGCCGAGATCTACGACGTGCTCGAGCGACCCGAGGATGCCAAGCGGCTGCGGCGCGAGGCGAAACGCCTGTACGACCGATTCAACGACAAGTTCTGGTGGGAGGAAGAAGGCACCTACTACCTGGGGCTCAACGGGCGCCGGGAGCCGATCCTGAGCGTGGCGTCGAACGCGGGCCACCTGCTCCAGTCCGGGATCGTGCCGCCGGAGCGCGCCGAGCGGGTCGTCCGCCGGCTGATGGCGCCCGACATGTGGTCGGGCTGGGGCATCCGGACACTGTCGTCCGATCACCCGTACTACAACCCGTTCTCCTACCAGACGGGCTCCGTATGGCCGCACGACAACGCGACCATCGCCGGCGGGTTCCGGCGCTATGGCTTCAACGCGGAGGCGGCCGTGGTCGCCAAGGGCATCTTTGACGCGGCGGAGCGACTGGTGGGCCAGCGCCTGCCCGAGTTGTTCTCCGGCCTGCCCAGGGTGCCAGCGAGCTTCCCGGTGCCGTATCTTGGGGCCAACGTGCCCCAGGCGTGGGCGGCCGGCTCGGTATTCCGCTTCGTGGCCATCCTGTGTGGGCTTCACGCGACGACCGACGCCGATGGATCGCGGCTCTACGTGAACCCCGCGCTGCCCGACTGGATGCCGGAGATCAGGATCCGGAACCTGCGGGTCGGCGGTGGGTCGCTCGACGTCCACCTCGCGGATGGCGAGGTCGAGGTCCTCTCCAATACCTCGAAATACAAGGTGGTCCGCGCCCCGGCTCCAGGTCCGTTGGGCCCACGATCCCCGGCGGCGCCGGAGTCCTGACTTCGTGGCAGAGTGAAGACGTGCAGGCAGGCAACGATCCCGCGATCGTGACGGCGCCGTGGGGCGACGAGGTCGATGGCCGCCGGCTGCTGCGCGAGGCCGTCGGCTTCGGTCGGGCGCTTCGGGCGGCGGGGCTGGCGGTGGACCTGGGAGCTGCCCTGGACTACGCGCGGGCCCTGCCCCTGGTCGACATGGGTGAGCGCGAGCAGGTCCGGGCGGCCGGGGAAGCGGTCTTCGTGCGGCGCCGCGACGACCGGCCGATCTACGACGCCGTGTTCGATCGATGGTGGCGACAGCGCCGCCGGCGGGGCGGCGATTTCGCGGCTCCGCCGCTGCAGCAGCCGACCGACGAAGGGGATCTCGACGGCGAGGCGTCCGGCCAGGCGGAGCCGACCGCCGGGCAGGATCGCGTCGATGCGAGCCCCGAGGAGCGAGGCATCCCCATCCCATCGGCGGGCGATGACGACGCGGAAGACGACACCGAGCTCGAGGGCGCGGTCGTCGCCCCGGACGCCTACTCGCGTGGCGAGATGCTGCGCCACCGCGAGTTCGACCGGATGACCCCGTCTGAGCTGCGAGACGCCGAGCGCCTCGTCGATGCGCTGATCCCGCGGCTCGAGCAGCGCCGGACGCGCCGGTACGAGCTGCACTCGCATGGCCGCCGCCTCGCCCCCCGGGCGATGTTCCGGCGCAACCTCGGCACGGGCGGGCAGCTGCTCACCTGGGTCTGGCGACGGCCGGTGAAGGAACCTCGCTCCCTGGTCGTGTTGTGCGACATCTCGGGGTCGATGGAGCGGCACTCGCGGTTGCTGTTGCGTTTCGTCCAGGCGCTCTCCGCGTCGTCCGAGGTGCGCGCCGAGTCGTTCGTCTTCGGGACGCGGCTCACGCGCGTCACCCGGCTGCTGCGTGACAAGGACCGCGATCGGGCGCTCGCCCGCGTTGCCGATACCGTCAACGACTGGGCCGGTGGGACGCGGATCGGCGAGAGCTTCCGGACGTTCAACCAGCAGTGGGCCCGTCGGTCGCTGCGCTCGAGCGGTGTGGTCATCGTGGTGTCGGACGGCTGGGACCGCGGCGATCCCGCGATCGTGGCCGCCGAGACGGCCCGGCTTCGTCGCAACTGCCATCGGCTCGTGTGGCTCAACCCGCTCGCCGGCACCCCCGGTTACCAGCCGCTCGCGGGCGGGATGCGGGCGGCCTACCCGTATGTCGACGACTTCCTGCCCGCCGGGACCGTCGCCTCGCTCGAGCGGCTTGGCGAGATCCTGGGTGGCGTGCGCTCGGCCGACACGCGACGGGGCAGCGAGGCGGCCGCCCACGCGGCACTCCCCGGGGTGGCCGAGGCGGCCGAGGCGGGAACGGCCGCCGGCACCGCGCCACCGGGCGTCGTGGGTGGCGAACCGACCGACCGCGGCACGGCGAGGCCCATCCGATGAAGGAGCTCCTCGACACGCTCCAGGGCTGGCAAGGGGAGGGGATCGATGTCGGCCGGGCCATCGTCGTTCGGACGTTCGGGTCCGCGCCGCGGCCCGAGGGCGCCGTCCTCCTGTACGCGAGCGACGGTCGCATCGCGGGCTCGGTCAGCGGCGGTTGCGTGGAGGGCGCCGCGGCCGAGGAGATCGAGAAGGCCCGCGCCGACGGGCACGCCCGGGTGATCCGCTACGGCATCAGCGACGAGCAGGCGTGGGACGTGGGCCTGGCCTGCGGCGGCACGATCGACGTCCTCGTGGAGCCCGAGGTGCCGTCCGCGGCGGTAGCGGCGGCGATCGAGTCGTCGGGGGCCGGTGGGCATGGCACGGCCGTCATCACGCCGCTCCCCGGGGACTCGCCGCCGGCCGACTTCGGTCCACATGAACCCGGGCGCGGGGCGCCACCGGAGGCGACCCTCGCCGTTCACGACGACGGGAACCTCGACGGCACGCTTGGCGACGCGGCCCTCGACGCGCAGCTCGTCGAGCGGGCCACGGAAGCCCTTCGGCGTGGCATGTCGCGAACCGTGGAGCTCGGCGGTCGATCGCTGTTCGTGGAGGTGTACCCGGTCCGGCCGCGCCTCGTGGTCGTCGGCGCCGTCGAGGTCGCGCGCTCGCTCGTCCGCATCGCGAAGGAGCTCGGCTTCGAGACGGTCGTCATCGACGGTCGCGCGTCATTCGCGACGCCCGAGCGCTTCCCCGATGTCGATCGGCTGGTCGTCGGCTGGCCGGACGAGGTCGCGGACGAGATCAACCTTGGGCCCAACGACGCCGTCGCCGTGCTGACCCATGACGTCAAGTTCGACGAGCCGGCGATCATCGAGGCGCTGCGCCGCGAATGCCGGTACGTCGGAGCGGTCGGTTCACGCAAGACCCAGGCCGAGCGCGGTCGGCGACTGATGGAGGCCGGCGTCGGCGAGGAGGAGCTCGCCCGCCTGCGCGGACCCGTGGGACTGGATCTCGGCGGACGCGCCCCGGCCGAGACGGCCCTTGCCATCCTGGCCGAGATCGTCGCTGAGCGGTACGGCGGCTCGGGTCGCCCGATGAAGGAACGCGCGGCCGCGACCGCGGGATGACGAGCCGGCACGTCACAGCCGTCGTGCTCGCGGCCGGCGCCGGGACGCGGTTCGGGGGCGGCAAGCTCCTGGCATCGCTCGACGGGCGGCCCGTGCTGCAGCACGTGCTGGACCGGGTCGCGGACGCCGGGCTGGGCGACGTCGTCGTCGTGCTCGGCGACGACGCCTCGGCGATCGATCAGGCGATCGATTGGCGGAGCGAACGGCGGGTCCGGAACCCGGATCCCGGACGGGGCCTGTCGAGCTCGGTCCTGATCGGGATCGACGCGCTCCACGAGGGTGTCGACGCTGCCCTGATCGTGCTCGGCGACCAACCGATGCTATCGGTCGAGACCATGCGGGCGCTGCTCGAGGCGTCGCGGGACAGCGCACGGTCCATCGTCGTGCCGGTGTATGGCGGCGATGGCGGGCGCAATCCGGTGCTCGTGGCTCGCGAGGCATTCGGGCTGGTCCGTGAGGTGACCGGTGACCGCGGTCTCGGCCCGGTCATCGCCGCGCACCCGGAGCTCGTGCACGAAGTGCCGGTCGCCGTGCCAGGCAATCCCGACATCGACACGCGCGAGGACCTCGTCGCCCTTCTCGAGGCGTCTTGGGCCACGCGCGTCCGGGCCAACGCCGAGCAGGTGGACCGGTTCCGCGAGGTTGCCGACGGCGCCGACTTCTACGCGCCGGTCACCGGGCTGTTCCGGGCGGACCCGACGCGAACCGACGAACCGGCCCTCGACGCGCTCCTGGCGCTGGTCCGGCCGGGTGAGCGCTGGCTGGACATCGGCGCGGGCGCGGGCCGTTACGCCCTGCCGATCGCCCGGGCGCTGGCATCATCTGGCGGGGAGGTGATCGCGCTCGATCCATCAGCCTCCATGCTCGATGGCCTGCGCGAGATCGCGGCGGAGCACGGCATCGACAACATTCGCGCCGTCGAGGCGCGCTGGCCACCCGTCGATGCGGGTCCGTTTGCGGCGGATGTCGCACTGATAGCCCACGTCGGGTACGACATCGAGGGGATCGGGCCGTTCCTGGCTGCGATGGAGTCGGTGGCCGGCCGCCTGTGCGTCGCGATGCTCATGGAGCGCCAGCCCTCGTCGATCGCGGATGTGTGCTGGCCGCCGGTCCACGGCGAGCCACGCGTCCCGCTGCCCGCCCTTCCCGAGTTCCTCGAGCTGCTGCGCGCGCGCGGCCGCGATCCCTCGACAACGATGCTGGAACGCGCCCCGCGCCGGTTCGAGTCCCGCGACGAGCTCGAGGGGTTCCTGCGGCGGCAGCTCTGGATCGAGCCTGGGGGCGCGGCCGATCGCCGCTTCCGCACCGCGATGGACGATCTTGTCGAGCAGGATCCGGAAGGTCGCGTCGGGCTCCGCGATCAGCGGCCGCTGCCGATCGGGATGGTGACGTGGGCACCGGGAGGCATGGCATGAGCAGGAACGATCTGGCCCCGGACGGACGCCCCATGGTCGGGCCATTCGACCGGGCCGGCTGGCGCGGCTGGCTCGTCGCGAACCACGCTACGTCGAGCGGCGTGCACCTCGTATCGTGGCGCCGCGGCTCGGGCAACACCAGCGTCGGCTACGAGGAGGCGGTCGAGGAAGCCCTGTGCGTCGGCTGGATCGATTCGGTGGCCGGCCGGCTCGATGAGCAGCGCGGGCTTCAGTGGTTCTCACCGCGCCGGCCGACCAGTGGCTGGGCGCGCACGAACAAAGCACGCGTCGAGCGCCTGATCGCGGCTGGGCTCATGCTGCCCGCCGGCATGACCGCCATCCAGGAAGCCAAGCGGAATGGATCGTGGACTCGGCTCGACGACGTCGAGAACCTCGTCGTGCCGGTTGACCTTGCCGCTGCCCTGGCCGCGGGGTCGCCGGGGCGCGAGCATTGGGACGCGTTCAGCCGCTCGCGACGCCGGGCGGTCCTGGACTGGATCTCCCAGGCCAAGCGACCAGAGACGCGGGCGAAGCGGATCGCCGAAGTGGCCGAACATGCGGCCCGGAACGAGGCGCCTCCCCGTTTCCGGCCGCGCGACTGACGGTCGCGGACGAAGTTCGGCCGCCACGCTCGAATGAACGCGGCGGCCCGTAGTCGGCTGGCGCTGGGTCAGCGAGACCCGACGTTGCGTCGGGTTCGCCGCCCGACGACGAAGACACCGAGCGTGACGAGGAAGAGTGCGGCGAGGGCGGCAGCCGGGCCCGACCCGCCGGCCGGGGCCATGTACGGTGTGTCGGTCGCCGGCGGGGTGGCTCGCGGCGTGGATCCGCCGCCGCCCGTCGAGACGGTCGGCGCCGCTACGGTCGGCGTGGCTGTCGGAGCCGCCGTCGGGGCAGCGATCGCGTTGTTCTCGATGTTCGCGAAGCAGATGAGCAGTGCGCCACCACCGTTGACCGAATCGTTGCACTGAGTGACGGTGACGACGAACGCGGCGGACGCGGTGCCGGTCGCGGAGCAGGTCATCTCGACCAGGGTCAGTCCATTGGCCGAGCCATTGCACTGGATGACCGTCGCGCCGGTCGTATTCGCCGGGAAGGGATCGCAGCCGGTCGTGATGTCGCCACCCGGCCCGGCCCCGGAACCGTTGCACTGGTTCACCGTGACGGCGTTCACTGGCGTCGGATCGATGCCAACGAAGTTGTTGATGATGTCGACGCTGCATTCCATCGTGCCGCCGCCCCGTTGAGGGCGTTGTTGCACTGGTTCACGGCCGAGACGGGTTCGGTCAGGAGCACGTCGGCGACGCTCGCCGAGCAGTCGGCCTCCGCGTCATTGGCCGCACCGTGGCATTCGCGGACGGAGACCACCGCGGATCCGCCCGTTGGCGTGATCGTGTTGACGATGGTGATTTCGCAGATCACCCCAAGGCCGGCGGTGTCGGGCACGCCGTTCGTACACGTCGTGGTGGGGCCGATGTCTGCGGCACTGGCTGCGCCAGCAAAGGCTAGCGAACCGAGGAGAAGGAGCCCGCACGAAAGCAGGATCGCGAGAGAGCGAGGCATGGATTTCACCCTGTGGCTGGTGTGTGCCAAACAGGGCGGGGACGCGTTCAAGGTAGCCCACGCTGTCTAGGACGAAATTGCGTTTCTATGGTGTGAGGCGGTACACCTCGACCCCGGATGGCGCGCCGTCCACCGGGATCCTCACGACGTTACTCGGCTCCGTCAGCGCCCGATAGCGCGCGATAGTCCGGGCCGACGCTCGGCGTTCGTCGATGTCCGAGAGCACGATGAAGGTCGGATCGTCGGCGGTGCCCGCGGCGAGCGCATCCGCGCCGCTCGTGCTGAATGGCATCGCCTCGCAGCGTGAGTACCACTCGATCATCGGGGGGATCGACGTGACGATCCTGCACGGGCCGTTCGTATCCGCATCGATCGCCCGTCCGACCGCGGGCTGCCATCGTGATTCGTCGGCTTGGCGCTCGAGGACGACGAGGCGGCGAGCCCCGACCGATCCTGCGGTCACGGCCACGAGGAGGATTCCGACGCCGACCGCCCCGCCGAAGGCGTGTTCCCGGTCAGCGACGGCCGATCGCGCCCCGAGCCAGGCGACCCCGGCGGAGACGGCCCCGCCGCCGGCGACGATCGCGAGCAGGACGGGGAAGAGGACGTAGCGCTGCTCCGCGTGCGATTGCAGGACGAGGCCGACCGTCGTGACCCCGGCCGGGACGAACAGCCAGAGGTAGCCGCGTGCGACCGGCCCGAGCTCGCGCCGCCGGATCGCGTCGAGCGCGGCGATCATCGCGTGTGCGACACCGCAGAGCATCACCGCGAAGCCGAGGCGATGCGCGAGCTGCGCCGGCAGCCAACCGAGATATCGAGCCGCCGTTTCGCTCGGCTCCGACGTGTCGACCTGCTCCCCGGCGCTCGTGATGATCCCGAGCGGCGATCCCGTGCGGCTGATGGCATCGAGGACGTGTGGCGCGAAGAGGAGCGCGGCGAGACCGACCGTGAGGCCGACGAGCCCCTTGTTCCGCAGCATCGGTCGGTGCCACAGCACGATCGCCGCGATGCCGATCCCGCCGATCGGCAGGATGGAGCCGTAGCGGACGTAGAACGCCAGGGCCGCGAGCGGGGCCGCGGCGATCAGGAGCCGGCTCGGCTCGGGCCGACGCTCGAACTCGTACCAGACGAGCAGCATCAGGGCCAGGAGCAGGCCGGCTGACGGCAGGTCGGTGTGGAGCAGCGCGATCTCGGCGATCACCACGGGCGAACCGGCGATCGTGAGCAACGTGACGATCGCGGCCAAGGGACCCCACAGCATCCGGGCGAAGGCCCACGCCATCGTCAGCGCCCCGAGATTCAGGAGCAGCGCCACGGCGCGAAGGTTCGCGTCGCTGAACGCGAACACGCCACCCAGCAGCCCAACGACCGGCAGCCCCGGAGCACGGTAGATCGCCCACGTCGAAGACGGGCTGTCTGTGAGCAGTGAACGCGCCTTCGACGCATAGACCGACTCGTCCCACCCCAGCGGGATGGCCTGCCCGATCAGCCACACCGCCCCGATCGCCACGACGACCAGGATGCCGATGACTGCCGCGACCTCGATCG
>JARDZW010000085.1 GCA_029240655.1 Chloroflexota bacterium | reverse complement strand
TCACCTGCGGTGGCGGCAACAACGACCAGCAGTGGTGCAACGAGGAATTCGACAGCCTGCTCCAGCAGGCCGCTGTGGAGCCCGACCAGGCGAAGCAGGCCGAACTGTACGTGCAGGCTCAGACGATCATGGCCGATGAGGCTGCGTCGCTCTTCCTGCTGTTCCCGGCACGGCCCGCCCTCGTGAAGCCGTACGTGACGGGTCTCACCAAGACCCCGATGGACTCGACGTCCCCGGGCGAGCACTTCTACGAGACCATCCAGATCCTCGAGCACTGATCGTCCCCCGGACGATCACCCTGTGGGGCCGGCCTCGGCCGGCCCCACGATCGATCAGGTCCTGATAGTCGCCCCGCACGATCGAAAGGCGTGAGGCCGTGATCACCTATATCGCGCGACGGATCCTGTGGATCATCCCGGTCCTGTTCGTCGTCTCGGTCATCACCTTCGTCCTCATGCACGCGGTCCCGGGTGGACCGTGGGACCAGGAGAAGCGGCTGCCGGCCTCGGTCGTCGCCAGGCTCAACCAGGAATACGGCCTGGACCAGCCGCTCTACGCCCAGTACATCAATTGGGCCACCGACTTCGTCACGGGCGACCTTGGGCCGTCCTATCGGTTCCAGGACCGGCGGGTGAATGACATCGTCGCGGATGGGCTGATGACCACGGTCCAGCTCGGTGTCATGGCCTTCATCCTGTCCGTGGTGGTCGGCATCCCGCTCGGCATCCTCGCCGCCCTCGGCCACAACCGCTGGCCCGACTACCTCTCCACGAGCTTATCCATCGTTGGCATCGCCACGCCCAGTTTCGTGCTGGGGATCCTGCTCATCATCGTCTTCGCTGTGAACCTCGGATGGTTCCCGACCGGGGGCTGGAAGGGACCCGAAACGTGGGTCCTCCCGACCGTGGCGCTCGCGGGCTTCCCGATCGCCGTGATCGCGCGCTACACGCGAGCCTCCATGCTGGAGGTGACGCGCAAGGACTACATCCGGACCGCCCAGAGCAAGGGTCTGCAGCGGAGTGCGGTGGTCAACCGGCACATGATCCGCAACGCGCTGATCCCCGTGGTGACGATCCTGGGGCCGACGCTGGCCTTCCTGGTCACGGGCTCCTTCATCATCGAGCGCATCTTCAACATCCCGGGCGTTGGACAGTTCTACCTCAACTCGATCACGACCCGCGACTACAGCCTGCTGATGGCGATGACCATGATGTACGCCTTTGCCGTGGCGTTCCTCAACGTCGTGGTGGATGTGCTGTACGCCTACATCGACCCGCGCATCCGCTACAGCTAGGAGGCCCTGACAGCGATGGCGACCATCAGCCGACCGGTACCCGGCACGCTCGTCCGTCCGCGGCGTTCCGCGGGTCTGTGGGCCGATGCCTGGAGTCGGCTGCGGAAGAACCGGCTCGCCCTCTTCGGCCTCGTGCTCGTCAGCCTGCTCCTGTTCACCGGTATCTTCGGCCCGCTCCTGGCGCCATGGCCGTATCAGGCGCAGGACCTCAAGGCCGTCGCTGCGGCGGGCGGCGGACCCTTGCCGCCAGGGTCGCCGAATCACATCCTGGGCACGGACCAGCTCGGGCGCGACCTGTTCAGCCGCCTGCTGGATGGCGCGCGGATCAGCGTCAGCGTGGCCTTTGTGGTGCAGCTCGTCATCCTGACGCTCGGGGTCCCGATCGGGGCCCTCGCCGGCTGGTTCGGGGGCCGCGTCGACAACCTGCTGATGCGCTTCACCGACATCATCTACGCCTTCCCCGACCTCCTGTTCATCATCCTGTTGTCGGTGGCCTTCCGGGACACCGCATTCGGCCAGGCGATCGATGGCCTGCTGATGGTCTTCGTCGCCATCGGCATCACGTCGTGGGTGACCGTCGCCCGTCTCGTGCGTGGGCAGATGCTGGCGCTCAAGGAGACGGAGTTCGTCGAGGCCGCACGGGCGATCGGCGTGAAGGACCGGCGCATCGTCACCCGACACCTCCTGCCCAACGGCATGGGGCCGATCATCGTGGCCATCACGTTGGGCATCCCGGGCGCGATCCTCGCCGAGGCGACGCTCGCCTACATCGGCATCGGCGTCCAGCCGCCGCGGGCCTCGTGGGGCAGCCTGATCGCTGAGGGTCAGAAATGGATCCGCTCGGAGCCCCACCTCGTGACGTTCCCGGCCATCGCGATCGCGCTGGCGCTCATCGGCTTCACGTTCCTGGGCGACGGCCTGCGCGACGCGCTCGATCCGAAGCTGAAGGGAAAGCAGTAGGGTGACGACACCCGAACGATCCGTGTCGGCCGCCGAGGTGCCGACCGTGATCGAGCTGTCCCCCGAAGACGTGCGGCGCGAACAGCTGGAGCGCACGGAGGTCCGGCCCGCCGGCCAGAAGGCGGACGTCCTCCTCAAGGTGTCCGGCCTGTCGACCCACTTCTTCACACCCGATGGGGTCATCCAGGCGGTCGACGACGTGAGCTTCGAGCTTGGCTACGGCGAGACGCTCGGTCTGGTCGGCGAATCCGGGTGCGGCAAGAGCGTCACGGCGCTCTCGATCGCGCGGCTCGTGCCCGATCCTCCGGGCCAGATCGTGGCCGGCGAGATCGTGTTCGACGGGATCGACGTCCTCAAGCTCAGCCAGGAGGATGTGCGCAAGCTGCGTGGGAGTGAGATCGGCTTCATCTTCCAGGATCCTCTCACCAGCCTCAATCCGACGCTGACCATCGGCTACCAGATCGGGGAGGCGATCCGCGAGCACATGGGCCTGTCCCAGAAAGCCGCTCGCGAACGCGTCGTCGACCTCCTGAGCAAGGTCGGCATCCCGCGGGCGGCGGATCGCCTGAACGATTACCCGTTCCAGTTCTCGGGCGGCATGCGCCAGCGCGTCATGATCGCGATCGCCCTGTCGTGCGACCCGAAGCTCATCCTGGCGGACGAGCCGACGACCGCGCTCGACGTGACCATCCAGGCCCAGATCCTGGAGCTCATCGCCAAGCTCGCGGACGAGTTCCACACGGCCGTCCTGATGATCACGCACGACCTCGGCATCGCTGCCGGGATGTGCGACCGGGTCAACGTCATGTACGCGGGCCGCATCGTGGAGACGGCCACGATCGATGAGCTGTTCGACGATCCACGGATGCCCTACGCCTGGGGCCTCCTCGATTCCCTCCCGCGCATCGACGATGTGAAGGGCGAGCGCCTCCGGACGATCGAGGGGCTGCCGCCGTTGCTCATCAAGCCGCCCGATGCGTGTCGGTTCCATCCGCGTTGTATCTACGAACGCGAGATCTGCCGCGAGGATGAGCCGGAGCTGACGCGTCGCGGTTCTGACAGCCACTACGCGCGCTGCTGGGCGACCGAACCGGATGGTTGGATCCCGTGACGGCCACGGCCGAGCGACCACCCGAAGCCCACGTCACCGATCCCAGGAATATCGTCGAGGTCGACGACCTCAAGGTCCATTTCCCGATCCGATCGGGCATCTTCAAGTCGGTCCAGGGATCGGTCAAAGCCGTTGACGGAGTGACCTTCGACGTTCGCCGCGGCGAGATCCTGGGTCTCGTCGGCGAGTCCGGCTGCGGCAAGAGCACCATCGGCCGCGCCATGATCCGGCTTCGCGAGCCGACGGGCGGACACGTCTATTTCGATGGCACGGACCTCGGCGGTCTCGGCAATGAGGCGCTGCGCAAGATGCGCCGCCGGATGCAGATCATCTTCCAGGACCCGTATGGCTCGCTGGATCCGCGGATGACGGTCGGATCGATCGTGAGCGAGCCGCTCGATACCCATGGACTGGCGAAGGGCCAGGCAAAGCGCGACCGCGTCGCGGAGCTGCTGGCCCTGGTCGGGCTGGACCCCAACTACGTCCAGCGTTACCCGCACGAGTTCAGTGGCGGCCAGCGCCAGCGTATCGGTGTCGCTCGCGCGCTCGCCGTCGAGCCCGAGTTCATCGTCTGCGACGAGCCCATCTCGGCCCTCGACGTGTCCATCCAGGCGCAGGTGCTCAACCTGCTCGGCGACCTGCGCAAGCGGCTGGGCCTGACCTACCTGTTCGTCGCGCACGATCTGTCCGTCGTGAAGCACATCAGCGACCGCGTCGCGGTGATGTACCTCGGCAAGATCGTCGAGATCGGCCCACCGGACCAGCTCTACTCCGTGCCGGGTCACCCGTACACGAGGGCGCTGCTGTCGGCCGTGCCGGTGCCGGATCCGACCGCCGAGCGCAAGCGCAAGCGGGTCATCCTCAAGGGCGACGTCCCGAGTCCGGTCAATCCGCCGTCGGGCTGCCGGTTCCACACCCGCTGCTGGCTCTACGAGCGCCTTGGCCAGCCCGAGAACTGTCGAACGGACGATCCCGAGCTGACCGTCCTCGAAGGCGAGCATCGCGCGGCCTGCCACTACTCTGCGGAGGCCCAGAAGACCGACGTGGGCGTGGCCCACATCGATGACCGTCCTGTCCGGCACGGCACGCCCGACGCCGCGCTGGCGTATCTGGCCGCCGAAAAGGTCGAGGACCCGGCGGCCATCGACGCGACCGACTCGGCGCGCCTCGAGGCGCCCATCGTGGTCGAGGCTGGGATCGATGAAGAGGATCCCCGGACGGAGACCCCGACGGCGTAAGCGGATCTCGCTCGTCTCGGGCACCCTACGCGGGACGGCCTCGGCGGCGATCGGCTCTTGCCGCGGACCCGGTCGCCAACGGGAGTGACCTCGGATGGATCGGACCCGCACCCGACCGCTTCTGGCCGCCTGCCTGGCGGTCGTGGTCGCCGCATGCGGGAGCGCGCCAGCTCCGTCACCCAGGTCCTCGGCGGCTCCGACACCGGCCCCCTCGCCATCGCCGATCGCGCCCCCTGAGCAGACCCTGACCGTCGGCATCACCGGCGAACTCGTTGGGGGGCTGTCGAACATCGCGGACGGCGCCCCGACCTCCCGGGCGGCGGCGTTCCTCTACAACGGGCTGTACGGCTACGACGAACGCCTGAGGCCCGTCCCGGTCCTCGCGCGTGACGCCGCGACCGTCTCGGCCGACGGCCTGACCTGGACGATCGGGCTCCGCGACGATGTCGCCTTCCATGACGGGACCCCGCTCACGGCCGATGATGTCGTGCAGACGTACGAGCTGGCCAGGAGCACCAATTGCCGCTTCACGCGGCGGCTCTGTCTGACAACGGTCCTCGAGAAGGTCGCCAAGCTGGACGAGCACACTGTCGTCTTCACCCTCCGCGCACCGGCCGCGAGCTTCGCCACGACGCAACTCGGGTTGTGGATCGAGAGCAAGGACGCCGTCGATGCGTCGTTCGCCCGGTTCGAGCGAGGCGTCGAGGCGGTCACAGTCCGGGAGGTCACGGGTTACCTCGAGCGGATCTCGGCCGAAGAGGCGAGACCGACCGGACCCGACGGCACGGTGGACTACGTGCAGTTCCGAACCGATGGCGAGGCATTGCTTCGCCGGGCGGGCGTCCAGCTTCCCAGCGAGTCCTTCCATACGATCGATGGCGTGCTCGACGTCGATCGCTTCGTCGGCGACCTGCGAACGCGCATCCGCGCCATCGATGCGTCGTTCACGAGCCGGCCGATCGATGCGCTCGCCGCGGCGTACCCCTACCTCGACTTCCAGGAGGATCCCGTCGGGACGGGGCCCTTCACCTTCGCCTCATACGATCCGGCGCTCGGCCTGGATCTCGTCGCCAATGAGGACTACTTCCTTGGCGCACCCTCCATCAAGCGCGTGACGTTCCGGCCCTTCGCCACCACCAGCGAGGCTGGTGAGGCCCTCGCGAGCGGTGAGGTCGACTGGCAGTTCCCACTCGACGATGCCACCGACGATGCGCTCGACGGCGATCCCGCGTACCGGGTCGCTGCGTACCCGGAGCTGAGCTTTCTGGGCCTCTACTTCAATCTTCACCCGGAGTCCGGCGGGCTCTTCCTGGAACGGAACCTTCGCCAGGCGCTGTCGTATTGCTTCGACAAGCAGACCACGGCGAGCACGGCGACCGACGGCGGCGGCACCGCGATCTTCAGCGAGATCCCGCCGATGTCGTGGGCCTACCCGACCGCAGGGCTGAATGAGTACCCGACCGATCCGGCACACGCCAAGGAGCTCATCGAGGCATCGGGCTGGACGCTCGGGGAGGACGGCATCTACGCGAAGGGCGGCCGTCGTCTGGCGACCGTCGTCGCCGTCCGCGAAGGGTTTCCCGAGCGTTCCCGGTGGCTCGAGCTCGTGGCCGAGCAGGTCCGCACGTGTGGCATCGAGCTCGGCTTTCGCGAGGTCCCCTTCACCTCGATCGTGCGGATGCTCGACGTCTATCCGCACGTAAACGCAGCGGCCCCGGAGACGCGGCGCCCGTTCGACGCGTACTTCGGTGGGTTCGACACGACCGTGGAGCCCGATCCCTTCCGGCTCTACCACTCCACCGAGTGTTCGTCGGCCGAGCGGTCGTCCACGTTCAACTTCATCTGCTACCAGAATGCCGCCGTCGATCGGCTGATCGATGCCGGGCGGCTCCAGACGGAAGTCACCCTCCGAGCGGAGATCTACCAGCAGTACGCCGTCGCCCTGTCGCAGGACCTGCCGGTGATCTACGCCTGGTCAGACCTCGCGCGGGAGGGTCTACGGGCGAGCGTCGGGACGACCGCCGCCGAGGGACTCAGCCTGGACACGCCCACCTGGTTCCACGAGATCGAGAAGCTGACGAACGTCGTCGAGTAGCGGTCAGCTGGCCTCGGCGGAGGAGGCGGTAGCCCCGGCCCCCGCCGTGGTTGGCCTTGCGGTGCCGTCCGTCGCGGCCTCGGGACTCGCGTGCGCCGTCTCGCCGGGCTGGCGGAAATGGCAGGCGCACAGGTGTTCTGTGCCGAGGTCGATGAGCGGCGGGACCTCCGACGCGCAGATCTCGGGGTCGCCCAGCTGCGCGCGAAGCGGGCAACGCGGGTGGAAGCGGCAGCCGGACGGTGGGTTGACCGGGCTCGGCACGTCGCCGGTGAGGATCACCCGCTGTCGGCGGATCTCCGGGTCGGGGACCGGGATGGAGGACATGAGGGCCGCGGTGTACGGGTGCTCCTGGTGGCGGAAGAGCTCGCGCCGGTCAGCGAGCTCGGCGATCCGGCCCAGATACATCACGGCGACCCGATCGCTGATGTGTTCCACGACGCCCATGTTGTGGGCCACGAACACGTACGTCAGGCCGAGCTCGCGCTGGAGCGAGTTGAGCAGGTTGAGGACCTGGGCCTGGATGGAGACGTCGAGCGCCGACACGGGCTCGTCGCAGACGACAAGGTCGGGCTCGAGCACGAGCGCCCGGGCGATCCCGATGCGCTGGCGCTGGCCGCCGCTGAACTCATGCGGGTAGCGCCGGGCGTGATACGGCTGCAGCCCGACCATGTCCATGATCCGGCTGACCTTCTTGCGACGCTCCGCGGAAGTCCCGATCGCATGGATCCTGAGGCCCTCGCCGATGCTGTCGCTGATCGGCGTGCGCGGGTCGAGGCTGGCGTACGGGTCCTGGAAGATGATCTGCATCCGCCGCCGGTACGGCTTGAGCGCGGCGCCTTTGACGGTGGTGATGTCCTTGCCATCGAACACGATACGGCCCGACGTCGGGTCGATGAGCCGCAGGAGCAACCGTCCGACCGTGGTCTTGCCGCAGCCCGACTCGCCGACGAGGCCGAGCGTCTCGCCACGTCGGATCTCGAAGCTGACGCCGTCGACGGCCTGGACGAGGCCGACCTGCCGCTGGAGGATCCCGCCGCGGACCGGAAAGTGCTTGACGAGGTCCTTGACCACGACCAGGGGGGCCGAGGCGGCGACCGGGGACGCGACGGCGTCGGATGGCAGGGTCTGGGCGGCCGTCATGCGCCGAACCGGCTCTCGCCGCGTGCCGGCAGGGGCTCGAGCCGCTCGCCGTGCTCGCCACGAGGCATGAGGCCGCCCGCGGCATCGTGATAGAGCCAGCATCGGACCTGGTGGCCCGGGTCGACCGGCCGGAGCAAGGGGTGGACTTCGTTGGCGATCGCGACGTCCTCCTCGATCTTGGTGGCGCAGCGCGGCGCGAAGCGGCAGCCCCTGGGAAGGTCGATCAGGTTGGGGACGTTGCCCGGGATGACCGCGAGCTCATCCTTCACGGCCCCGACGACCGGGATGGAGCCGATGAGGCCCTGGGTGTAGGGGTGGAGCGGCCGGCGGTACAGCGATGTCACGTCCGTGTGCTCGACGATCTCGCCCGCGTACATCACCGCCACCCGGTCGCACATCTCGGCCACGACCCCGAGGTCGTGCGTGATGAGCACGATCGCCGTTCCGGTCTCGTCGCGCAGGTTCCGCATCAGGTCGAGGATCTGGGCCTGGATCGTGACATCGAGCGCGGTCGTCGGTTCGTCCGCGATGAGCAGCTCCGGCTCGCAGGCGAGGGCCATCGCGATCATCACGCGCTGGGCCATGCCGCCGGACATCTCGTGCGGAAAGTTCTTGAGGCGGCGCGCCGGGTCGGGGATGCCGACCATCTTCAGGAGCTCTTCGGCGCGCGAATGTGCGAGCTTACCCTTCATCCCGCGATGGATGCGCAGCACTTCCTCGATCTGGCGACCCACGTCCCACACCGGGTTCAGCGACGACGTCGGCTGCTGGAAGATCATGCTGATCCGGTCACCGCGGATCTTGCGCATGTCGTCGTCCGAGAGCTTCAGCAGGTCCTGGCCGTCAAAGAGGATCTCGCCGCCCTCGATGCGACCGGGCTTGGCGATCAGCCGCATGATCGACAGGCTGGTCACGCTCTTGCCGCATCCGGATTCCCCGACGAGGCCCATGATCTCGCCGCGGTCGACGTGGAAGTCGATACCATCGACCGCCCGAACGATGCCGTCGCGGGTGAAGAAGGAGGTGCGCAGGCCCTTCACCTCCAGCAGCGGCTTCTCGCCGCGCTCGCGCCGACGCTTGCGTTCCGACGCAGGCCGGATCTCCTCGATGACGGTGTCGTCGAGGGAGACCCCGAGGGTCTCGGGCAGCGTGGTCGCGGTCTCGTCCGTCATCGGTTGAGCCTTGGGTCGAGCGCGTCGCGCAGCCCATCTCCAAGCAGATTGAAGGCGAGGACCGTCAGTGCCAGCGCGAGGCCCGGGAACAGCACGAGATGCGGCGCGGCGAACATCGTGTTGCGCGCGATGCCGATCATGGATCCCCATTCGGCGTCCGGTGGCTGCGTGCCCAGGCCCAGGAATGACAGGGCGGCGACCTCAAGGACCGCAGCCGCGATGCCGAGCGTGCCCTGGACGATCATCGGCGTGAGCGCATTCGGGATGATCCGACGGACGAGGAGTCCGAAGGACGATTCGCCCAGTGCTCGCGACGCGGTGACGAAGTCACGCTCGCGGATCGAGATCACCGTGCCACGCATGATCCGCGCGTAGATCGGGATCGCGACGACACCGATCGCCAGCTGCGCGTTGACGAGGCCGCTGCCGAGCACCGTCACGATGGCGATCGCGAGGAGCAGGGACGGAAACGCGAGCAGGACGTCCATGATCCGCATCAGGAAGTTGTCGAGCTTGCCGCCGGCGTAACCCGCCAGCGCGCCGATGAAGCCGCCGATGATGATCGCGAACCCGACCGTCACGAAGCCGATGCGGAGCGAGATCCGCGTGCCATGCACGACCCGGCTGAACACATCCCGGACGTTGCCATCGATACCGAAGTAGTACTCCGGCTGGGTCTCGGGGCAGCCGAACGCGTGGATACACGGGGGCGCGAGCTTCTTGGCGCCTTCGACGCCGATGAGCACCTGGTTCGGCGGGTGCGTGGCGATCACATCGGCGAAGACTGCCGTGAAGATGAAGAAGATCAAGACTGCGCCACCGACGATGGCGTTCCGCTGGCGCACCAGGTTGCCGAGCGTGTCTCGCCAGATGGACGACGTTCCAGAGCGTCGTTCCCGCTCCTCGAGGAGCTCCATGGCAGGGGGGGTGGTGACGGCCATGGTCAGGTCAAGCGGATGCGCGGGTCGAGGTACGCGTAGGACACGTCGACGAGCAGGTTCACCAGGACGAAGCCCATCGCGATGACCAGCGTGAAGCCTTGGATGACCGCGTAGTCACGGGCGCCGATGGCTTCCGTCACGGCGCGTCCCACGCCGGCGAGGTTGAAGATCGTCTCGGTCAGGACGGCTCCTCCGAAGAGACCGCCGAACTGCAGCCCGATGATCGTCACGACGGGCAGGATGGCGTTGCGGAAGGCGTGCTTCATGACGACCGGTCGATCGCTGAGGCCCTTGGCACGAGCGGTCCGGACGTAGTCGAGCCCGAGCTCGTCGAGCAAGCTCGAGCGCGTCATCCGCGCGATGATCGCCAGGGGGATCGTGCCCAGAGCCAGGGCGGGCAGGATCATGTGCCGCACCGTGTCGGCGAGCAGGACTCCGTCGAGCCGCACGATCGCGTTGAACGTGTAGATATTCGACAGGAAGTCGACGATCACGCGGAGTGGACCCGAGAGATCCTCGAGGCCCCAGACCTCCACGAGTTCCGGGATGTCGGCCCCGGCCGACGCGCGACCCGACGGTGGCAGCTCGAACACGGTGCCGTTGAGCGTGATGGCGAAGAAATAGGCGAGCAGCAGGCCCAGTACGAAGACCGGCGTCGAGACGCCGAGATTGGCGATGAGCATGGTGCCGACGTCGGCGGCCGAATTGCGCCGGTACGCCGAGATGACGCCCAGGGTGATGCCCACGATGATCGCGAAGGTCAGCGCGTACAGCGTCAGCTCGACGGTCGTCGGCAGGCGTTGGATCAGGAGCTCCGTCACCGGCAGGCCGAACTTCGACGATACGCCGAACTCACCCGCGGCGATGTCCTGGAGGTAGATGACGAACTGGTTGTCGATGAGCGTTGCGGGTACCTCGGCCAGTCGCACCTCGATCTGGCCATCGACTCGAAAGACGCCCGGGACGATGGCCTTGTCGAGGCCGTGCTCGATCGCGTACTGCTCGCAGGTCTCGGGATTGGCCCGTTCGCCCAGCGCCGCCGAGCACGGGTCGCCCGGGATGATGCGGGCGAGCGCGAACACGAGGAAGACGATCCCGATCAAGACCGGGATGCTGAGGAGCACACGCCGGATGATGAATCTGGTCATCGGGTCAGCCGAGCTCGCCCCCTCGTGCGGGTAACGAACGAAGGGACGCCACGGCGTGGCGCCCCTTCGTCAACGATCCTGGATCGAGGTCAGGATGCGGGGGGCGGTGGGTTCAGGTTCCCACCGAACAGGTAGCCCCAGTACTCGAACAGGCCTTCCCGTCCGACATGGAGCGGGTGCTCGGCGTCCCACTGGACGGCGTACGACGTCACCACGTCGGCGGCGTCGAACGTCGCGCCGTTGTGGAACACGACATCCTCGCGGAGGGTGCAGGTCCACACGGTGGAGTCGGCATTCGGCTCGCAGGCGGTCGCCAGGAGCGGCTCAGGCGCCGTCCCACCGATCTCGTACGAGTAGAGCGGTTCCATGATCTGCTCGCAGACCCGGAGAGCCTCGCCGTCCGTCTCGTCCGCGCAATACAGGCCACCGGGCTCACCGCCCTGCAGCCAGACGATCTGGTTGCGGTCGCCGGCCTTCATCGCGAACAGCGCCTCGTTGCCCAGCGGCGACGAGTGGGCGCCCTCGACGTCGGCACGGAAGACCGTGGCCGAGCCGCCGTGCGCGATCGGGACGAGCGGCACGTGCGTCTTGATGTTGTTGTTGGCGATGGTGTAGGCGGCGTCACGAGCGGCCTGGTCGGCCGTCTGCCCGCCCTCCTTGAGGGGTTCGGTGATGTCGTCGAACTTCGCGCCGAGGCTTTCGTCGGCTCCGACGCCGAAGAACACGTCGAGGAAGTTGGTCACATCGGGGTAGTCCGCACCCCAGCCGAGGATGAACA
>JARDZW010000198.1 GCA_029240655.1 Chloroflexota bacterium | reverse complement strand
CGCTGCGGATCGCGGGAGATCTGTGCCCATCTCGAGCTAGCCGCAGGCGGCAGGACCGCCTTCCGGACAGAACCCGAGCCGTGGGCCAGATCAGGCCCCGGCTTTTTTGATGCCCCTGTCCTGCCGCCCGGCAGGACCCAGGAACCGACATCACGAGCCGCGAGGCCACCCCGACGAAGCGTCGGATGAGGCCCCGCGGCTCGTTCTTTCCCCGGAACCCACCTCACACCCGCCCGACCCAGGAGCCACGAAGTGACCGCCACCTTGACCAACCAACTGAAGACGACGACTCCGGTGGCCAGGCCGGCGTCCTCGGCCGTGACGTCGGCGGTGCCTGCCCTGCTCATGGAGGGCGTCACCAAGTCGTTCGTCGTCGGCCGCAAGCGCAAGCCGGTGGCCGCGATCACCGATGTGTCGCTGCGCCTCGAGCGTGGCGACATCCACGGGATCCTCGGCGCCAACGGCTCGGGCAAGTCGACCCTCATCCGCCTCATCAGCGGGCTCCTGACCCTGGATTCGGGTCGGGTCGAGGTGTTCGGCCATGACATCGAGCGCGAGGAGATGCAGGTCAAGCGCCTGATCAACCGGGTCAGCGTGGACGCCGCGTTCTTCAAGAAGCTCAGCCCCCTGGAGAACCTGATGTTCGCGGCGCGGATCTATGGCCTCGATGGCAGGACCGCCCGCGCCGACGCCATCTCGATCATGGGCCGTCTCGGGATCGCCGAAAAGAGAACGAGCCGGCCCGTAGAGCAGATGAGCCGAGGGATGCAGCAGAAGGTCGCGATCGCGCGAGCCCTGCTGACCAGCCCGACGCTCCTGCTCCTGGACGAACCGACCACCGGCCTGGACCCGCGCAGCAAGCTCGACGTCCAGACCTTCATCGAGGAGATCAACGAGACCCATGACGCGACGATCGTCCTGACGACCCACGACCTGGCCGAGGCCGAGCGCCTCTGTGCACAGATCACCGTCCTCAATGACGGCCGGATCATCACTGACGGGACCCCGACCGAGCTCAAGGCGCAGACCACGCAGCGCCTGGGCCGCGAGGCGACCCTCGAGGACGTATTCATGACCTACACCGGCCGCTCCCTCGACGACGACGTCGAGGACGAGAGCGGCGACGAAGAAGACTGACCGGAAAGGAGGTGAGAACCATGAACTTCAATCAGACGGCTTTGGAGCTGGCGCGCATGCGCCAGGAGGAGCTGATCGTGGAGGCCGCGCAAGCGCGCCAACTCGAGCAGCGCCCATCGACCATCCGCCGATTCGTCGGCCGCCGCGTCATCGCGGTCGGCGAGCGGATCGCCGCGGAACCCCGTTTCGAGCTGGCTCGGTCCCGATAGGACCGGGTCAGCTCCCCTGAACCAGGAGAACTCCCGTGACCATCGTCGCCCATGAGCTGAGGGCCTCATACGCTTCTTTCTCACTCGCCGCTACTGGGGTTGGGAAGTCGCCTTCCTGATCTATTCCGTCGCGGGCGCGCTGTCGATCTCGCTCATCGGTGCCGACCAGGGTGACCCCATCCTGCTGCTCACGTTGATGGTGGGAGCCATCTTCTGGAACTACCTGTCGGTCGTGTTCAGCTGGATCGCCGAGACCATCTCGGTCGAGCGCTGGGAAGGCACCCTCGAGTACACCTTCATGGCACCGATCCGGCGCTCGTCGCAGCTGCTCGGGTCGGTGCTGTACGCGATGGTCTACGGCCTCGTTCACACGGCCGTGATCTTCATCGCGCTCGTGCTGTTCTTCCCGGAGCTGGACTTCGTGAACGCGAACCCGGCAACGGCGGTCGTGTTCGTGCTGCTCGGCTCGTTCAGCTTCGTCGGGATCGGCATGATCGCCGCCATCCTGCCGCTCCTGTACGTGGAACGCGGAGCCCAGATGACGTTCGTGCTGCAGTCGTGCCTGCTGCTCGTGAGCGGCGTGTACTACTCGGTCGAGATCCTGCCCGAGTGGATGCAGGTGCTCTCGCGCCTGTCGCCGGCGACGTACGTCCTCGACGGCGTGCGCGCCGGGTTGATCTACGGCACGCCTGTCAACGAGCTGCTCCACGACGTCTGGCCGTTGCTGGTGATGGGCGTCGTGCTCATCCCGTTCGGGCTGTGGGCCTTCTCCCAGGCCGAGCGCTACGCCAAGCGCACCGGCAAGCTGAAGCGAGTGGGCTGAGGCATGACCCTTGCGGCCACTCCGACGGGCCTCGGCTGGGATGCCGGGTGGGACCAGGTCTTCGAGCCGTTCGCGGCCGGAGGCCGGCGTCCCGCCCGGGTCGTCGCCGTGCACAAGGAGACGGCGATCGTCCGAGGCGATGTGAGCGGGGACCGCACCGCCACGGTGTCCGGGCGGTTCCGGTTCGACGCGCTCGCCGCGTCCGACTTCCCGGCCGTCGGGGACTGGGTCGCCCTCGAGCCGACCGCCGCCCGGGCGGGCGCTGACGACCCGGCCGTGATCGCCGCGGTCCTCCCGCGCCGGGCGGCCTTCGTGCGCAGCGCCGCCGACGCCAGCCGCAGGACCGCCGGCAACCTGGCCGACGAGCAGGTGATCGCGGCGAACGTCGATATCGCGTTCCTGGTTGCCGGCCTGGACGGCGACTTCAACCTGCGCCGCCTCGAGCGGTACCTCGCGGTGGCGTGGTCGAGCGGCGTCACCCCGGTCATCGTGCTCAACAAGGCGGATATCGCGCGCGAGCTCGAGGAGCGACTGGTGGCGATAGCGGCCATCGCCCCAGGCGTTCCGATCGTCGTGCTGTCGGCTTTGACCGGCGACCACGTCGCCGACCTCCTGCCGTACCTCGGCGCCGGCCGGACGTCGGTCGTGCTCGGATCGTCCGGTGTCGGCAAGTCGACGCTCGTCAACACGCTGCTGGGCGAGCAGCGTCAGGCGACCAGCGACGTCCGCGAGGACGACTCACGCGGGCGCCACACCACGACCCACCGGGAGCTGTTCGGGCTGCCGGGTGGCGCGTTGCTCATCGACACGCCGGGCATCCGTTCGCTGGAGGTCGCGGGCGCCGATGAGGGCGTGGACACCGCCTTCGAGGACATCGCGGAGCTGGCCCTCGGGTGCCGATTCAGTGATTGCCGCCACGAGGGCGAGCCCGGCTGCGCGGTCCGCCGCGCGATCGCCGACGCCACGCTCGGGGAGGACCGCCTCGTCAGCTATCGCAAGCTCGAGCGTGAGCTCGCCCACGCTGAGCGCAAGGAAGACCCGCGCGCGAGGGCTGCAGAGGCCAGGCGTTGGCGGCAGGTGCATAAGGCCGTCGACCGCCACATGGACCAGAAATACGGGAGGGAGCGATGACGACGTCCGAGGACATCTCGCTGGAGCTCGCGGACGCGCCACGGGCTCGAGGAGATCCAGCTGGCGCGGCACGTTCGGGAAGAGCTCGAGATGTCGGTCGGTGTCGACCCGGCCGTCGACGTCGTGCTCACCGAGATCGATGGACGTCCGGTCGCCGTGTCCGGTGTGGAGCGCACCGTTCGGGACGGCATCGTCGTGTACGACGTGTGGGGCAACGTGCATCCCGGCATTCGACGTCGCGGGATCGGGCGTGCGCTGCTGCGGGAGAACGTGCGCCGTGCTGCGGCGCGTGCCGCCGGCGAGTCAGGCGAGGAGGCCGTCGAGATCCGATCCCACGCCCAGGAGAACGAGGCGGGCAATCGGGCCCTGCTGGATGCCCACGGCCTCGAGCCGATCCGCTGGTTCTTCCTGATGCGCCGCCCGACGGTGGACGACGTTCCGGACACTCCCCTCCCCGATGGCCTGGAGTTCCGGCCGGTCACCCACGACCAGCATCGGGCGATCTTCGACGCGGAGGTCGAGGCATTCCGCGACCATTGGAGCTCGCGCGACAAGACCGACGAGGACCTGGAACGCACGCTCAAGCGCGAAGAGCTGGACACGGACCTGTGGGTCGTGGCCTGGGATGGCAACGAGATCGCGGGGGTTGTCCAGACATGGGTGTGGGCCGAGGAGAACGCGACGCTCGGAGTCGAGCGCGGCTGGCTCGAGCACATCAGCGTCCGTCGACCGTGGCGGCGCAAGGGCCTGGGGCGGGCGATCACCGCAGAGGCGCTCCGCCGCCTGGCGGCGGCCGGGTTGAGCGAGGCGTGCCTCGGGGTGGACGCCGAAAACCCGACCGGGGCGCTCGGGCTGTACGAGGGCCTCGGATTCGGCGTGCATCAGCGCTGGATCACGTATCGCGGGTTCCTCCCCGACTGACCGGTCGCGGGCAGGGCCCGTGACAGGCCGTGGCATCATCTACCGGGACGCCGCTGGAGGATGTCGATCATGCGGTCCTACCTGATCGTGGCCAACCAGACGCTCACGAGCCAGTCGCTCACGGACGCCATCACGGCCCGCTTGTCCGAGGGTCCGGTGAAGACGCATGTCGTGGTACCGCTCAGCCCCGTCGGTGGCCGGCTCACCTGGGACGAGGCCGAATCGCGAACCGTCGCTCAGACCCGGCTCGACGAGGTCATCGCGCGCCTGCGCGAGATGGGTGCCGAGGCGGACGGCGAGGTCGGCGACCGCGACCCGGTGATGGCCGTCAAGGACGCGCTGCGCGGTCGGGAGATCGACGAGGTCATCGTCTCCACGCTGCCCAAGGGGATGTCGCGCTGGCTCGGGGAGGACGTGCCGAGCCGCCTGCGGGACTCGGTTCCGGTCCCGGTCACGGTCGTGACGCAGGAGGGGCCCTAGGCGAAGAGGCGCTCGCCGTCGCGCACGAGCTCCAGCCAGGCACGTTCGCGGCCGATCGTCGTCGTGCCGCCATGGCCGGGCAGGACCTGGATCGCGTCCTCGAGCTCGGTCAGGCGCCCGAGCGACCCCACCATTGCGGCGGGATCGCCGCCCGGAAGGTCGACCCGGCCCCAGCCCCCGGCGAACAGCGTGTCGCCGCTGTACAGCAGGCCGTCGTCGCGGCCGAGGAGGCACACGGATCCCTCCGTGTGACCGGGCGTGTGGAGCACCGTCAAGCGGATGTCGCCGAAGCGGATCTCGCCGCCCTCGGCCAGCTCGATCGCCGGGATAGACGGCACGATCTCGAACGGCGCCCACAAGGGCTGCGGATCGGTCAGCCGCTCGCGGTCGAGCGGATGGACCGCGATGTCCGCGCCGGTGTGCTCGGCGACCGCGGCGTTGTCGCCGATGTGGTCCCAGTGGCCGTGCGTCGACACGATGAGCTTCAGCGTCCAGTCGCGCGTGGCCAACTCATCGGCGATCCAGGCGAGGCACGGGGTCGCGGTGTCGATGGCGATCGCCTCGCGGGTGCGCGGGTCGGCCAGCACGTGGACGTTCGTGGCGATCGGGCCGACGACGCGGTGCAGGCGCTCCATGGCGACCGAGTCTGGCAGGACCGGCGCATCGGCGTACGATGACGGCCGGAGGTGGTCCGATGCCGGTGCAGCACTCCATCAAACTGGTTCCCTGGGACGATCGCGAGTTCGTCCAGGCCTACGAGCGAGCGGCCGCCGATCTTGCGTTGGCGGGCATCCGCCTGGACCAGGAGAACGCCCCGATCGAGATCCAGCGACGGCTCCGGGCAGATGGGTACCCGAACGCGATCTGCTACTGCGAGCGCAATGCCGAAAACGTCCTCGCGCAACGCGCCCGCTGCATCGTGGAGCGAGACGGCACGAGTCCCCTGCCGCTCGGGGCGTGACTCGGCCGGTGGGCCCCCCGAGCCTAGCTCGTGCCCTCCAGCTTCGTCTTCATGCAGTCGAAGGTCTGACCGATCATCTTGGTGGCGGTCCCCTCGATCATCCGTGCGCCGACGCTGGCGAGGGTACCGGCGATGTTGACGTCCGCCTCCCAGTCCATCCGCGTGCCGCCTGCCTCGCCGTCGGACAGGCGCATGTGCGCGGTCGCGTCGACGGCGCTCCCCGGAGCCTGACCATGGGCCTTGATGGTGGCCGCCTCCGGGGCGGTCATCTCGGCGAACTCCATGTTCACGTTGAAACGCGCGCTGATGAACCCGACGCCGACCTTGGCGGACGCCTTGAAGTGCGTATCGTCGATGACCTCGATGGTCTCGACGCCCGGCCCACACTGGCCCACCTGGTTCGGATCGACGACGAACGCCCAGACGCGATCACGGGGTGCGGCGATCTCGACGGAGCCTTCGAAATGCATCCTGGTCCTCCAAGGGGTTTCGGCCCGGGAATTCAGTCGGGCAAGGATACCGAGGGCGGAGCCATGCCGGCGGTGCCCGGGTTGGCGAGGAAGACCGCCGGCTCCTTGATGAACCGGGTCCGGCAACCGATCGAGCAGAACGCGTAGATCACGCCGTCGTGCTCCGCCAGGTGCCGGGCGTGCGCGCGCTCCACGGTCATGCCGCAGACGGGATCGAGCAGGACGATGTCGTCGACGACCGGCTCCAGCGAGATCGACTCGGGGATGCCGGCGGCGACCGTGGCCGGGCCAGGCGACGCCACGAAGTCGGCCCGCCCACGGCGGACCTGGACGAGCTCGGCCAGGATCGAGAGGGCGATCTCCTCGGCGGTCTCGGCTCCCAGGTCCAGGCCGGCGGGCGCCCGCAGGGCGGCGATGCGATCGTCACCGATCGTCGTCTCCTCCCGAAGCCAGTCGCGCACGACCGCGGCGCGGGTCGGCGAGGCGACGAGGCCCACGTACGAGGCGTCACGGGTGAGCGCCAGCCCGACGGCCTCCTCGTCCCAGATGCCCTGGCTGGCGACGACGACGTAGGGCGAGGCCTCGGGGTCGAGGCCGCGGAGATCGGCCGAGGCATGGACCCGGGCCGACGGGAAGGCATCGGCTGCGGTTCCACGTAGATCTCCAGCGTGCCACCGGAGTGGCAGGTCATGACGAGCTCGATGACACCGTCCGCCCGGCGGCCCTCGGCCGGTCCGTCCTTCGAGAGACGGAGCAGCCGAGGCTGACCATCGGCCAGCGCCCGGAGCGCCTCACGGACGACCACGGGCTGGGCACAACTGCCACCGACCCAACCCTCGATCGTCCCGTCCGGATGGACGATCCCGCTCGCCCCCGGCCGCGCGGAGGTAGGCTTGCGGACTGCCACCACCGTCGCCACGACGAACGGACGGCCCAGACCGTCGAGCTCCGCGGCGCGGGCAAAGGTGCCGGCGGCCATCCTGCGGGCCTAGGAGAGGCCCTTGTCGTGGAGGATCGCCCAGACCTTCTGGGGCGTGATCGGGATGTCGATGTTGCGGACGCCCAGGTGCCAAAGCGCATCGACGACGGCATTGGCGATCGCCGGCGGGGCGCCGACCGTGGCCGATTCACCGACGCCCTTCGCCCCGATCGGGTGATGGGGCGACGGCGTCACGGTCTTGGCGACCTCCCAGGCCGGGGTCTCCATCGCCGTGGGCACGAGGTAGTCCATGAGCGTGCCGGCCATGTTGTTGCCCAGCTCGTCGTAGGTGATCTCCTCGTACAGGGCCGGCGCGAGGCCCATCGTCAGCCCGCCGTGGATCTGCCCGTCGACGATCATCGGATTGATGATGTTGCCGCAGTCGTCCACGGCCACGAACCGCCGGACGTTGACCCGGCCCGTCCCCTTGTCGATATCCACGACGCAGATGTAGGACCCGAATGGGAATGTCAGGTTCGGCGGGTCGTAGTAGTTGACCGCCTCGAGGCCGGCCTCCATCCCCTGCGGGTGGTTGGTGTAGGCGGCGAAGGCGATCTCCTGGATGGTCTTGGACCGGTCCGGTGAGCCCTTGACGCTGAACTTGCCGGGCTCCCAGTCGAGGTCGTCCTCCGAGACCTCCATCAGGTGGGCGGCGAGGGTGCGGGCCTTTGCCTGGATCTTGCGCGCGGCCATCGCGGCGGCGGCACCAGCCACCGGCGTTGACCGCGAGGCGTACGTGCCCAGGCCGTAGGGCGCGGTGTCCGTGTCGCCGTACTCGATCTTGATGTCCCCGACCGGGAAGCCCAGCTCCTCGGCGATGATCTGGGCGAACGTCGTCTCATGCCCCTGGCCCTGGGTCTGCACGCCGATGCGCGCGAGCACCTTGCCGGTGGGATGGACCCGGATCTCGCACGAATCGAACATCTTGAGGCCGAGGATGTCGAAATCGTGCGATGGCCCGGCCCCGACGATCTCGGTGAAAGAGCTGATGCCGATACCCATGAGCTCGCCGCGTTCGCGCTTCTCGGCCTGCTCCTTGCGCAGCCCTGCGTAGTCGATCATGTCCATGGCTTTCTGGAGCGCGGGGGCATAGTCCCCTGAGTCGTACTCCCAGCCCGTCGGCGTCTTGTACGGGAACTGGTCCTTGCGGATGAAGTTCTCCATGCGCAACTGGGCCGGGTCCTTGCCGATGTCGTGCGCGAGGATGTCGACCATCCGCTCGATCGCGTGGACGGCCTCCGTGACCCGGAACGAGCAGCGGTAGGCGACGCCGCCCGGCGGCTTGTTCGTGTACACGCCATCGACTTCCACGAACGCCTTGTCGAAGTCGTACGAGCCGGTGATGACGTTGAACAGCCCGGCCGGGAACTTGGACGGATCGGCCGCAGCGTCCGTATAGCCGTGGTCGGCGATGGTCTTCACCTTCAGGCCGGTGATCCGGCCTTCCTTCGTCGCCCCCATCTCGGCATGGATGTGATAGTCGCGGGCGAACGAGTCCGCCTGGAGGTTCTCGCTCCGACTCTCGATCCACTTGACCGGCTTGCCGGTCAGGAATGAGGCGGCGACGGCCAGGACGTAGCCCGGGTACACCGGCACCTTGCCCCCGAAGCCACCGCCGATGTCGTGCGTCTTGACCCGGATGTTCTGCTCGTAGATGGGAAGCCCGGCGCCACCGGCGACGAGGGCGAGCACCGTCCGGATGGCGTGCGGGGCCTGACTGGTCATGTGCAGCGTGAGCTGCTCGCGGACCGGGTCCCAATCCGCGACGCAGCCGCACGTCTCGATCGACGCGACATGGATGCGCGGGATGTAGATGTCCTGCGACACCGTTACCTCGGCTGCCGAGAGCGCGGCGTCCGCGGCTGCCCGGTCACCCGACTCCCAGTGCCAGATGTGGTTGTTGGCCTTCTCTGGGCCACGGTCGGGCCGGAGGACGAACGCATCGGGTTCGAGCGCCTTGTGCGGGTCGACGATGACCGGCAGGGGCTCGTAGTCGACAAGGACGGCGGCGACACCGTCGGCGGCGGCATAGCGGGAGGTGGCGATGACCGCCGCGACCTCCTGCGACTGGTACATGACGGTGTCCACCGGGAGCACCATCTGCATGTCGCCCGCGAGCGTCGGCATCCAATGGAGCTTGTATCCCTCCAGGTCCTTGCCGGTGACCACCGCGGCG
>JARDZW010000084.1 GCA_029240655.1 Chloroflexota bacterium | reverse complement strand
CCGAAGATCGCGTCACCGGCCCAGGCGCCGAGGATGGCTGCCGCAAGCAACAGCGGCAGGCGGCCGCCTCGGGTGCCGCGGATCGCCACGGACAGGGCGGTGTGGAAGATGCCGACCAGCACGGACAAGACCAGCGAGGGCTCCAGGCTCACGCCGGAGCAAGGACCCCGGCCCGGTCGGGCGACTCCGGTCCGGGTACCGCGACCCGCTCCGGTGCCTCGATGCGACCGCCGCCGATGACCTCGTCGCCGGCGTACAGGACGGCCGCCTGACCGGGGGCCGCCGCCCAGACCGGCGTCTCGGTCGCGACGGACCAGCGCTTGTTGCCCAGGGCGCGGACCGTCGCCGGGATGAGCGTCGCGCGGTGGCGGATCCGGACCGCGGCCTGGAACGGCGAGGCGGGCACGTCGGGCGCCATGAACGAGGTGCGTTCGATCGTGAACTCGCGGGTCTCGAGGTCCTCGCGCCGGCCGAGTTGGATCGTGTTGGAGCGCGGATCGATCCGCGAGACATAGCGCGGCTCCCCCAGGGCGACCCCCAGGCCCTTGCGCTGGCCCACGGTGTAGCCGGCTGACCCGCCGTGCTCGCCGACGCTCGCGCCGTCCACGTCGAGCAGCGGTCCGGCCTGCGGGTCCCATCCGGCCCGCTCCCGCAGCGCGTCCCGATAGTCGCCGCCGGGTACGAAGCAGATCTCCTGGCTCTCGGGCTTGTCCGCGGTCACCAGGTCGAGCGACCGCGCCACCGCGCGCACCTCGGGCTTGGTCAGCTCCCCGAGCGGGAAGCGCGCATGCTCGAGCTGGTCGGCTCGCAGGCCGTACAGGAAATACGTCTGATCCTTGTCCTCATCGCGTGCCCGCAGCAGCCGAGGCCGCCCGTCATCGCCCACCACCCGGCGCGCGTAGTGGCCGGTCGCGACGGCCTCACAGTCGTACAGGTGACGAGCCCGGCCGAGCAGCGCCCCGAACTTCACGTACGTGTTGCAGTCCACGCACGGGCTCGGCGTGCGACCGTCGAGATACGCGTCGAGGAAGGGTGCGATGACCCCGGCATCGAATTCGCGCTCGAGGTTCATCACGTAGAACGGGATATCGAGCTGCGCGGCGACGCGCCGCGCGTCGTCGGCCGCATCGAGCGAGCAGCAGCTCTTCTTGAACTCCGAATACGTGTCGGCGACATCGTGCAATCGCATCCACACGCCGACGACGTCGTGGCCTTGCTCGTGCAGGAGCGCGGCGGCGACGGACGAGTCGACCCCGCCCGACATCGCCACCAGGATGCGGCTCATACCCCGATCGCCTGCCCGAGCGGGTCGCTGGCGACGGTCGCTCCTCCGATGCGCATCGACGCGATGACCCTGGGCACGACCTCGCAGGCGACAGCAACCTCGTCGTCGGTCGTCGTCCGTCCCAGGGACAGGCGCAGGGCCCCGCGCGCCTCCTCCTCCGGGTAGCCCATCGCGGTCAGCACATGACTGACCTCGGTCGAGCCGGTCGTACACGCCGAGCCCACGGAACAGGCGATCCCCTCGAGGTCGAGCGACATCGACACCGACGCGCCGTCCGTGTCGCGCGCGATGATCGATAGAAGCCCGGGCAGCCGCTGCTTGGGATGACCGGTGGTCTCCGTGCCGGGCGTCGCAAGGATCGCCTTGGCCAGCCGCTCGCGCTGGCGACGCAGGCGGCCGACCGTCTCGGACCGCTCGGAGCAGGACAGGTCGTAGGCGGCGGCCAGGCCGACCGCCCCGGCCACGTTCTCCGTGCCCGCGCGGCGGTGGCGCTCCTGGGTGCCGCCCTGCTGCTGGGCAAGGATGTGGGTGCCGTGGCGGACGAAGAGGGCGCCGACGCCCTTGGGCCCCTCGAACTTGTGCGCCCCGAGGGACACGAGGTCGGCGTCCAGGCTGCTCAGGTCCAGATCGACGTACGGGGCGGCCTGGACGGCATCGACGTGGAGCAGGATGCCCTTGCGCGCCCGAACGACCTTGGCGATGTCGGCCATCGGCTGGATCGTGCCGACCTCGTTGTTGGCGAGCATGATCGACACGAGGATCGTGCGGTCCGTGAGCGCCGCCTCGAGCTGGTCCGGATCGACCCGCCCATAGCGGTCGACCGGAAGCGCGACGATCTCGAATCCGAACTTCTCGAGGTGGCCGAGCGTGTGCCCAACGGCGTGGTGCTCGACCGCCGATGTCACGATCCGATGGCCGTGCGCCTTGCCGGCCCAGGCCGCGCCTTTGAGGGCAAGGTTGTTCGCCTCCGTGCCGCCCGACGTAAAAACGATCTCGCGCGGCTCGGCGTGGAGCCGCTTGGCGACCCGCTCGTGGGCCTCGTCGAGGGCCGCCCTGGCCGTGCGGCCGAACGCATGCGCCGAGGACGGATTGCCGAAGGCCTCCGTCAGGTACGGGAGCATCGCATCGAGGACCTCGCGCCGGAGCGGGGTCGTCGCCGCGTGATCGAGATAGATCGCCATCGGGCGGATTGTACGCTCGGGCGCCGGGGGAGCCCCGCACGGGGCGCCCCGGACGCGGTCGATGGTCCGTTAGGGCGCGTACTCGAGCGCGCGCTTCAGGAAGGCTGCCATCTGCCCGCGGGTGACGCTGGAGGTGGGGCAATATCGCCGGGTCCCGCAACCGCCGGTGATGCCCGCGGCAGCGAGCCGGTTGATCGAGGACTCGCCGGTCTTGCCGTCGTCGTCATCGAAGAAATCCGTGCTCGTGGCCGGTGGGTTCAGCTCCTTGTCCAGGAAGATCGCCATCTCGGCGCGGGTGACCCGCCGGGTCGGGCAATACAGCGTCGGACTGCCGCAACCGCTCGTGATGCCGGCTGCCCGCAACGCATTGATCGAGGATTCGCCGGAGCGACCTTCATCGTCGGTGAAATAGTCGGTGCTGGTCGAGGGATGATCGAAGGCGCGCACGAGGAAGATCGCCATCTGCTCGCGGGTGACCGCGGCCGTCGGGCAGAACCTGCCACTACCGCAACCGACCGTGAGGCCCTCATACAGGATCCAGTGGATGCTGTCGAGGAACGTCGAGGTCGCGATATCCCGAAATTCGGGTGCGATCACCCGGTACAGGACCCCGTTCAGGTCGGTGACGAAGAGCTCTCCGGATTCGCTCTCACCGAACGAGCTGATGTTGAGACTCGTGTCCTTGCGCACGGTGATCGTGCTGCCGCCATTCCCCATCGTCCAGATGCGGCCGCTGCAGAAGTCACCGAACACATAGAGGCCTTGCAGGTCGCGGTGCGATCCGCGGTAGACGTAGCCGCCGGTGATCGAGCAGCCCAGCGAGTGCGTGTACTCGGCAACGGGGAGGACGTCATTGGCCGGGGGCGTACAGCCTGACACTCGGCAGTGCTTGCCCTCCATGACGTCCCACCCGTAATTGGCGCCGCCGGCGAACGTGCTTAGCTGTCGGTTGATCTCTTCGTAGCGGTCCTGTCCGACGTCGGCGATGAAGAGGTTGCCGTTGGCGCGGTCGAAGGCGATCCGCCACGGGTTTCGCATGCCCCAGGCCCAGATCTGGTCGGCGCCGGTCTTGCCCACGAACGGGTTGTCGTCCGGGATCGCGTAGTTCGGGTGGCTGGAGGGACCCGGGTTGTTGACGTCGATCCGCAGGATCTTGCCGAGCAGGACATTGCGGTCCTGGCCGTTGTTATCCGGATCGTTGGAGCCACCGCCATCGCCCACGGCGATGTAGAGGAACCCGTCCGGCCCGAATGCGAGCCCTCCGCCGTTGTGGTTGCTCCGTGCGCTGTGCTCGATGCGCAGGAGCGGAACCTCGGTCGTGAGGCTCACCGCGGTCTTCGCGGAGTTGGCCGTCAGCCGGCTGACGATGATGTCGCCGTCGGTCCGCGTGTAATACACGAACAGGCGCCGGTTGCTCGCAAAGTTCGGGTGGAACGCCAAGCCGAGTAGGCCTCGCTCGCCGCCGGCCGTGATCCTGGAACTGATGTTGAGGAACGTGCCCGTCACCGCCCCGCCCTTGACGACGCGAACCCGCCCGCCGCGTTCCACGACGAACAGCCGGCCGGACCCGTCATCGGCGTGGGTCACACCGAGCGGGCTGCTGAGGCCGCCGGTGACCCGGATCACGGTCAGCTGCCCCGACACGAGCGCTGTGGGCTCGATGGTCTCGGTGGTGCGTTCGGCCGGCGCCGCGGCCTGCGGTTCGACTGCGGCCACGGGGATCACGCTCATCAGCGTGGCGGCAGCCGCCAGGATCGCCGGCAGCGCGGTTCGAAGGTGGCGTCGGGTCATCATGGGCTAGCCCTCCGGTGGAGCCGCGAATGCGCGGTACAGGAATGCGGCCATCTGGCCGCGGGTGACAGGTTCCTTCGGGCAGTACAGGCCTGAGCCACAACCGCCCGTGATGCCAGCCTCGAACAGGCTGTCGATGTCTGCCTCGTGGGTCGATCCGTTGTCGTCGCTGAAGTGGTTGGGATCGACGGCCGGGGGAAGGTCGAGCGTCCTGACGAGGAAGCTCGCCATCTGGCCGCGGGTGACCTGGTCATGCGGGCAGTAGCGGCGCACGCCACAACCCCCGGTGATGTGGGCGGCGGCCAGCCGGTTGATGGCCGCTTCGCCCGTCGCGCCGTCGTCGTCGTCGAAGAAGTCCTCGTCCGTCGGCGGGAGGTCCGTCGCTCGGTCGATGAACATCGCCATCTGGGCGCGTGTCACCGCGTTGCCGTAGCAGTACATGTCGACGAAGCAGCCCGTGGTGATCCCGTTCGCGAACGCCCACGCGATGTGCGTCTCGAACGTCGTGCCTCGCCAGTCGTTGATGCAGCCGGTCCCCCGACTGACCACGGAGACCGAGGTACCGCTCGAGCCGAATCGCACCTTCGTCCAGCCGCACCGCCCGATCTCGTCCTCCTCGAGGAACCAGTCGTTCGGGTCGGACATCGCACGGACCGTGTACGTCCCGCCCGGCAACCCGGTGATGTCGATCCACTGGTGCGGAAGACTCCAGCGGTACGTGTCCGCCCATCCGACCGAGATCCCGGTCCGCGACGTGAGGGCGGTTCGCCCGCCGCACCACGATTCGCGGTAATGCGGACTGCCCGGAGAACGCGGCAGGCTGGGCGACCACAGCGTCGTATCGAAGAAGCAGTACCCGACCTTGCGGTCGGCCCTGGTGCCGTGACCGGACCACAGGTGGTAGGCCATCATGCTCTTGACGTGCCAGTGGTTGTGGCCGTCGCCGCCGTACACGAGCGTGGCATCCGTGTCCATCCGGCGTTCCCCGCCGGACGTGTTGTCGATGACCTGCCGCACGCGCCAGGGAGACGAGCTATCGGGGCGCTGCGCCAGGATCTCCATGGGTCCGGCACCCTTGTTGATGAGGATCCCCGTGAACCGGAGGAGTCGTCGGCCGCCGCTGTTCACGATCCGGAACTGTGAGGGGCTGGCCGCGCTCATATCGGGAAGTCGATCCGCCGCCGCGGCGACCTCCGGCGTCGCCCAGGTAGGCACCAGGGCGGCAAGGGCAAGGGATGCGGCGAACAGGAGGCGTCGGACGGACCCCCGGCCCGTTTGGCGCTTCGTCACGTCGACACGGTACACGGTCGGGCAACCCTGGCGCTGGCTGGGGTCGCGTCAGGCGGTCGGTGCCACATCGCGCTCGGCGGCGCGCCGGAGATCCTCGGCGCGACCGACCTCGCGCCGGCGGTCGTGCTGCGAAAGGGCCCGCTTGCGCAGCCGGATCGACAGGGGCGTCACCTCCACGAGCTCGTCGCCGGAGATGAACTCCAGGGCGCTCTCGAGGGTGATGGGACGGGGCGGGGTCAGGCGCAGCGACTCGTCGTGCGAGTGGGTCCGGATATTGGTGAGCTTCTTCTCCTTGGTCGGGTTGACATCCATGTCGCCCGACCGGCTGTTCTCGCCGACGATCATCCCCTCGTAGACCTCGACGCCGGCCCCGATGAACAGCTCGGCCCGCTGCTCGAGGTTGAACAGGCCGTAGGAGTTGCTCGTGCCGGCCCGATCGCTGACCAGCACGCCGTTCGTGCGATGGGTCACCTCGCCCGCCCACGGGCCGTAGCCCTCGCCGATCTGGTGCAGGAGCGCCGTGCCGCGGGTGTCGGTCAGCAGTTGCCCGCGGTAGCCGATCAGGCCGCGCACGGGCAGCACGTACTCCATCCGGACCCGGCCGTCGGCGTCGGTGCTCATCTGGTCGAGGCGTCCCTTGCGGCCGGCCATGGCGCCCTGGATCTCGCCGATGTAGTCGGGCGGGATGTCGATGGTCACCCGCTCGTAGGGCTCTTGCGTCTCCCCATCGACCGTGCGCAGCAGCACCTCGGGTCGGGACGCGGTGAGCTCGAAGCCCTCGCGACGCATCTGCTCGATGAGGACCGCGAGCTGGAGCTCTCCGCGGCCGCGCACCTCGAACGCCTCGGCCGTCTCGGCCGGCCGGACCTCGATCGACACGTTGCCGAGGACTTCCTTGTCGAGGCGGGCCTTGATCTGGCGGCTGGTGACGTACTTGCCCTCGCGACCGGCGAGCGGCGACGTGTTGACGCCGAATGTCATGCGCAGCGTCGGAGCGTCGACGTCGAGCCGCGGCAACGGGCGCGGATCGGCTGGGTCCGTCAGCGTGTCGCCGATGGTGACCTCGGGCAGGCCGGCGACGCTGACGATGTCACCCGGTCCGGCTTCGGTGATGTCGATGCGATCGATGCCATGCGCGGTCTGGAGGCTTGTCACGACCCCGCTCAGCGTGATGGTCCGGCCCGGCTCCACGGTCCCGGCCGTGTCGTCGGCTTCCTCGCGAACGATCGTGATGCGTTGGCCGACGTTGATCCGGCCGTTCCAGATCCGCCCGACGGCCATCCGGCCAACGTAATCGTTGGCACTCAGGTTCGTGACGAGAAGCTGCAGCGGATGATCGGGCGTGTAGGTCGGCGGCGGCGTGACCTCGATGAGCACGTCGAACAACGGGTGAAGATCCTCGCCGGGCTCGTCGAGCGAGGTCGTGGCGGTGCCGGCCTTCGCATTCGTGTAGAGGACCGGGAAGTCGATCTGCTCCTCGTCGGCGCCGAGGTCCATGAACAGCTCGTAGACCGCGTCGAGGACCTCGGCCGGACGCGCGTCGGAGCGATCGATCTTGTTGATGGCCACGATGACCGGCAGTCGCCGGGCCATCGCCTTCTGGAGCACATACCGGGTCTGTGGGAGCGGACCCTCGGCCGCGTCGACAAGGAGCAGCACCGAATCGACCATGAGCAGGGAGCGCTCGACCTCGCCGCCGAAGTCGGCGTGTCCCGGCGTATCGACGATGTTGAGGCGGATGTCCGCGTAGTCGATCGTCGTCTGCTTGGCGAGGATCGTGATGCCCTTCTCGCGCTCGAGGTCGCCCGAATCCATGACCCGATCCACCACGGCCTGGTTGGTCCGGAAGGCGCCAGTCTGGCGCAGCATCGCGTCCACGAGCGTGGTCTTGCCGTGATCGACATGGGCGACGATGGCCACATTACGCAGATCCTCGCGGCTCGCGGGGGCGTCGCTGGCGGCGCGTGCGGTGAGGCTGTCGGGCACGGTGGGGCGGGACTCCGGGTGCTGGTGGGGACGGCCGATTGTCCCACGGAACGCCTGCTAGCATCGGGGGCCTCATGACCGTTGCCGCCGTGATCCTGTCCGCCACCGCGCAGGGCGCCGTCGCGGACACGCTCGGACAACCGCGCGTCCGGCGGCTCGTGGACATCGCCTGGTCCGGCGGTGCCCTGCCCGTGGTGGTGCTTTCGCCCGACGACGACGGCGCGGTCGCGTCGGCACTCGTCGGCAGTGAAGCGGTCTTCGGTACACCGGCCGCGGCGGAGGCTGGCCCGGCGGGCCAGATGGCCCGCGGCGCGGAACTCGCCCTGGCCGAGGTCCGCGAGACGAGTGCGGTCCTGATCTGGCCGGCGCGGATGACGTGGGTCGGACCCGAGACCGTGACCTCGCTGATCGAGGCGCACGGCACGGATGCGGCCACGATCCTGCGACCGGCGTGGGATGGCACACCGGGCTGGCCGGTGCTCGTCCCGATCGCGCACCTGGGTGCCCTGCGCGGCGTCGCGGCGGACCGGATGCCGCCCGACGTGATCGACGAGCTCGCCGCCACCGCACCGTCACGGATCGTCGAAATGGGCGACCCGGGAGTCGTCCACGACGCCGAGACCCCGTTCGCGGACTTGCCGCCCTACGACGGCCCGCCCGACCCGCCCGCCGGCCATACCCACGAATGGGGTGATGGCGTGGAAGGAGACGGCGTCGACGAGGGCGTGCCCGGTGAGGGCCGTGGCCTCGCGCCGTTCCCGCAGGCGGCCGACGACGCGGCGGTCGACCTGGACTAAAGCGCGGGTTACCAGGAGCAGGCGGCCGTGTCGCTCACCTGGAGCCAGCGGTCGCCATGGGCGTAGGCGGCCCAGACTGGCCTGCCGGCGGGTCACTCACGAGCGGAGCCTACTCGACGGCCCGCACGGTCTCGTCGCGGCTCCGAAGCCCGTCCCGCCATCGAGCGAGCGGGATCGTCGCGACCGCGATCCCGCCGATGACCAGCGCCACCCCGGCCAGCTGCGCGGCCGACGGCCGCTCATCGAGCAGCACGACGCTCAGCAGCACGGTAAGCGGCGGCTGGACCAGCAGGATGATCGACGTGACGACCGCCGGCAGGCGAGGCAGAGCCAGCGAGATGCACAGATAGCCGATCGACTGCGACGTCACCCCGAGGAGCGCGAGCCAGGCAAGGCTGGGCAAGCCCGGTGTCAGGTCGAGGTCACCGATGACCAGCCCCGCGGTCCCCGACACCATTGCCGTGCCGATCGTGGCGATCGCGACCGGTCCGGCGGGACGGCGCGAGTCGCGGCCGCCCATCCGGATCAGCAGGAGGTACCCGGAGTAGCACAGCGCGGTCGCGAGGCCGAGCACGACCCCGAGCGCGGGGTTCGCGCCGTACGCTCCGGCCCCGACGACCCCGGAGATCAGCACGACCCCGGCAAGCACGACCGGGACCGCGAGAAGGGTCGCCCGGGACGGCCGCTCCCCGAAGATCAGCCACGCGACCACGCCCACGACAAGGACCTGGAGATTGCCCAGCACGGTCGCCAGCCCCGCCCCGACGTATTCGATGGCGTGATGCCAGAACATCAGGTCGCCTGCGAAGAAGACGCCGGCGACGATCGCGAATCGACGTGCGCGACCCGGCAGCGGACCGTAGCGCCGGCGCTCGGCCCAGGCGACCAAGAGGAGCAGCGGCAGACCGAAGACCGCGCGATAGAACGTCCCGGTCGAGGGCGACACGTCCGCGTACTGGTAGAAGATCCCCGAGAACGAGATGGACATCGCCCCGATCAGGGCGGCCAGCCGCGGCCGGCGCGCGATCGCGTCGAGCGCGGGGATCCCGGTGTCAGCCGCCGCGCCGGCGGTCAGTCGTCGACCTCGCCCGAACCGTCGCGCGCCACCTCAGCCTCCCACGGCCGGTTTTGGTGGCAGTCCCACGAATCGCAGGCCGAGCTCCTCCCACTGCTCCGGCTCGGGTGCCGAGGGCGCCTCGAGCATGGGGTCGCTACCCGACTGGGTCTTGGGGAAGGCCATGACCTCGCGGATGTTCGTCTGCTGCGCCAGGAGCGCCGCCCAGCGGTCGATCCCGAGGGCGATCCCGCCGTGAGGCGGCGCGCCGAACTCGAACGCGTCCAGGACCGCCCCGAACTTGTCGCGCATCCCGTCGGTGGTCTGGCCCTGCAGCAGGAAGCTGCGTTCCAGGAGATCGCGGCGGTGGATCCGCACTGACCCGCCACCGAGCTCCCAGCCGTTCAGGACCAGGTCGTACTGGAGCGCCCGCGCCCGGCCCGCGGGATCCTCGGGCGATGGCCGGGCCGGGTCTCCGGACGCCGTAACGAGCAGCTCCTCGTCTTCGGGGACCACGCCGCTGAACGGATTGTGGGTCGCATCCCAGCGACCGAGCTCCTCATCCCACTTGTACATCGGGAAGCGATTGACCCAGAGATAGGCAAGGACGGTCGGGTCCGCGAGACCCAGGCGTTCGCCGAGCTCGGCGCGCAGACGTCCAAGCACGTCGGCGGTGACGGCTGCGGCGTCGGCCACGATCAGGACGAGGTCGCCCTCCCCCGCCCCGCTCAGCTCGACGATGGCGCGCTGGGCCTCCTCGGACAGGAACTTGGCGATCGGGCTCTTGAACTCGCCGCCGGGCTCCAGCGCGAGGTAGGCGAGGCCCTTTGCCCCGAACCGTCGGGCGCGCTCGGTCAGCTCGTCGATCTCGCGACGGGTGATGCCGGCCATACCCGGGGCGACGATCGCCTTGACGCGCCCGCCGGCCGCCAGCGCCTCGTCGAACACCTTGAACCCCGAAGCCGGCGTCAACGCCGGCGCGAGATCCACGAGCTCCATCGCGAACCGCACGTCTGGCTTGTCGCTGCCGAAGCGCTCGATCACGTCGTCGTACGTGAAGCGCGGGAACGGGAGCTGCTGGAGCGGGCGCTCGGGCGTGGTCGCTTTCGAGACCTCGATGGCCATGTCCTCGATGAAGGCCATCACGGTCTCTTCGTCGACGAAGCTCATCTCGAGGTCGAGCTGCGTGAATTCCGGCTGCCGGTCGCCGCGCAAGTCCTCATCGCGGTAGCAGCGCGCGATCTGGAAGTAGCGGTCGATGCCGGCGACCATCAGCAGCTGCTTGAGCTGCTGCGGGCTCTGCGGTAGCGCGTACACGCTGCCGGGCTGGAGCCGGCTTGGCACGATGAAGTCGCGCGCACCTTCGGGCGTGCTCTTGATGAGCGTCGGCGTCTCGACTTCCACGAAGCCGTTGGCGTGGTGGACCTCGCGGATCGCCTGGACCATGCGGCTGCGGAGCAGCAGCCGGTCGGCCATGGGCTGGCGACGGATATCGAGGTAGCGGTATCTCAGCCGCAGGCCCTCGTCGACCGGGGCGTCAGGCTCGTTGATGTAGAAGGGCGTGGTCTTGGCCTCGGACAGGATCTCGAACTCGGTCGTCTGGAGCTCGATCTCGCCCGTCGGGAGCCGCGGGTTCTCCGTGCCCAGCTGCCGCTTTGCGACGGTGCCGCGGACGGCGATGACGAATTCGCTCCTGACCCGGTTCGCCGTCGCGTGGGCGTCGGGCGCATCGGCCTTGTCGATGACGACCTGGGTGATCCCGTGGCGGTCGCGCAGGTCGAGGAAGATGAGCGGGCCGTGGTCGCGACGGCGATGGACCCAGCCCGCGAGCCGCGCCTTGGTTCCCGCGTCGGCGGCCCGAAGCTGGCCAGCGGTGTGGGTGCGGTAGGGCGTGGCAAGGCTCGGGCTCGGGTCGGTCATGGCCGGGTCATGGTATTCGGTTCGGTCTTCGCCCCGTGCACCCGCCGTCAGTCGAGCGTTCGTGACCGGTCAGCTCCCGTGGCGATGCGCGGCGTGAGCCCGCGCGATCTCGCGTCCGACGTCCGCGGCCGGGACGACCTTCTGGGTCCCGGCGGGCAGATCCCGCAGCTGGACGTCGCCATCGGTCAGCTCGTCGCCGACGATGACGGCGAAGTGGGCGTGCTCCTTGGCCGCCGACTCGAGTTGCTTGCCGAGCTTTCGCCGGCCGAGCTCGGCTCGGGCCGTCACGCCGGCGCGACGCAGCTCCGTGGCGATCCGCAGGCGGCTGACCGTGTCATCGGGGTCGGCACCCACCACGACCACCGTGGGCGCGGCGTCCGCCACAACGTCGCCGCCGGCTTGCTCCCCGAGCGCCAGGAGCAGGCGATCGAGCCCGACCCCGAAGCCGATGCCTGGCGTCGGGCGCCCGCCCAGTAGCTCCACGAGGCCGTCGTATCGGCCCCCACCTCCGAGTGCCTGTTGCTGTCCCTCTCGACCCGAGATGTAGAACTCGAACGCGGTCCGCGTGTAGTAGTCCAGGCCGCGGACCAGGCC
>JARDZW010000197.1 GCA_029240655.1 Chloroflexota bacterium | reverse complement strand
ACGGCGTTCGAGCGCGGGTCCGATCATCCGGCCGACCCGGCCGTAGCCGCACACGATGGCGTGCAGGCGCAGGCCTTCCTGTGTCTCCTCGTCGAGGATCCCGAGCGCCCCGCTTCGCCGCTGCAGCAGGTTCGCGATGGCGGGCGTCGCGCGCAGACGTGCCTCGATCGGATCGATGGCGCGCAGGACGAGCGGATTGACCGAGATCGACAGGAGCGCTCCGGCGACGATCAGCTGGAAGCCGTCGTCCGGCAGCAGGCCAAGGGAGCGCCCGACGGTCCCGACGATGAACGAGAACTCGCCGATCTGGGCGAGTCCCGCCCCCACGGTCAAAGCGATCCGTGTCGGGTAGCCCGCGATGGTCACGATCGCGAACTTCGTGATGGCTTTCATGCCCACGATCAGGAGCACGATCGCGAGCACGGGCAGCGGGTTCTCCACCAGGAAGGTCGGGTCCAGCAACATGCCGACCGATACGAAGAAGAGGACCGCGAAGGCGTCACGCAGTGGCAATGCATCGGCGGCCGCCTGGTGGCTCATGTCGGACTCGGCCACGACGAGACCGGCCAGGAACGCGCCGAGCGCCAGTGACACGCCGAACACCGATGAGGAGACGAAGGCGATCCCGAGCGCGATGGCGAGGACCGCCAGCGTGAAGAGCTCGCGGGACCCTTCGCGAGCCACGACCAGGAGCAGCCACGGCACAACGCGGGCACCGACGACGATCATGACGACCGCGAACGCCACGGCTTTGGCCAGGGCGAAGGCGACCGGGCCGAGCATATCGAGGGGTTCGGCCGAAGCCGTGCTTCCAGGGTCCAGGATCGGGGCGATCGTCGGGAGCAGGACCAGCACGAGCACGGCCAGCAGGTCCTCGACGATGAGCCAGCCCACGGCGATCCGCCCCTGCGGCGTGTCGAGCTCGTTGCGATCGGTGAGGGCTCGCAGCAGGACGACCGTGCTGGCGATCGAGATGGCGAGCCCAAGGACGAGCCCACCGCCCAGGCTCCATCCGAGGGCCGAACCGAGCCAGATCCCGAACAGCCCCGCCACGATGGTCTGCACGATCGCGCCCGGGACTGCGATCGAGCGGACGGCAAGCAGCTCGCGGATAGAGAACTGGATCCCGACCCCGAACATCAGCAGGATGACGCCGAGTTCGGCGAGCTCCAGCGCGATGTCCGTATCGGCGATGAAGCCCGGCGTGAACGGCCCGATGACCACGCCGGCGACGATGTAGCCAACGATCGCGGGCAGCCGAATGCGCCGGGCGATGAGACCGCCGATGAACGCAGCAGTCAGACCGATCGCGATAGTGGAGATGAGAACGGGCTCGTGGTCCATGGCTCTTCCCGATTCGACGGGGGGGTGCGCAGGACTGGCGCGGGTCCGTGCCAGAACGACGGCGGGTGACCCCCTGAAGATACCCGACCGTCGGACGTGCCCGTTGGAATCGCCGATCAGGAGCCGGCGCTGGTCCGTCCGGTGCTCACGGACAACGGTGAAGGGCCGGTCAACACGGAGATCACGGATGCCGGGCACGGACCTGATGCACGCGGCGGACGCCGTCGTCCTACACCGCCGATTCTCCGGGGAGGCCTGCAAATGGTGCACGGGCATCACGAACACGGGCATCACGAAACCGATCGAACGGAACGCTGACCCGACCTACTGCTGCACGCTCGAGTTCGCCCTCCCGACGGGCCGAGAAGGATTCGAGGACCTGCTCGCGTCGTAGGGGCGGACTGCGCGGAGCCTCACAGCCGGGACCTCAGCACGGCGACCTCGGGCATCTCCTCGAGCGGGCCGAAGCCGTGCTCCACCAGCCAGCGGACGTTGAGCAAGCATCGCAACGACCACCACGCGCGGATCAGGTCAAGGTCGACGTTGGCGCCGTAGCCGGCGACGACGTCGGGGAGGTGCTCTTCGTGTGCGAGCGTGAGGGTGGCGAGGTCGAACAGCGCGTCGCCCTGGCACGCCTCGGACCAGTCGATGACACCTGTGACCTCGTCATCGTCGACGAAGACGTGGGTGATCTGCAGGTCGCCGTGGGTGAACACGGGTGTCCACGGCCGGAGCGCAGCGTCGGCGACCTGGCGGTTGCGCGAGACCACGTCGGCGGGAAGAACGTCGTTGGCGACGAGCCACTCGCACTCGCGGTCGAGATGCGATGCGAGCGCGTCCAGGCCCCGACCGGGCCATGGTGGCAGCGGCGCATCGTGCAGCGTCCGTGCGGCGGCACCGGCGGCGGCCCACGCCGCCGCCGACGCCGTGGACGGCTCCTGGAGGCGGCCGAGGGCCGTCCCTGGGAGGGCGGCGAGGGCGAGCACGGGCGGCTTCCGCCAAAGGATCTCCGGGGTCGGGATCGGCGCTATCGCCATCGCCTCGACCTCGACGTCGGTGCGCGTCTGATCGGCGTCGATCTTCAGGAACACGTCGCCGACACGCAGCGTCGCCCGCTCGCGATGGGCGACGAGGACCTCGACCTCCTCCACGCCGGCCATTATCGCGGCGAGACACCAAGCCACGTTCCCCCGACGGTCCAGCCACGTGCCCAGCGGGATTTGACTCGACGACATGACGCTCATCCGGATCGCAGCCCTCGCTTCCACCACGCGGCGCAGCGGCCCCGGTCGAGAGACACGGGCCGGCGGCAAGATCGGCGAACGGGTAAGTACGGCAGGGCGATCTTCAGATCGCGGTCGAACGGGATCGTGGGCGACTGCAACGTCGGCGACACGCGGTGCCGTCGGGCAACGAAGCCAACGCAGCGCCGGCTTTGTCAACGTTGCGTCAGACCCCAATGACCACCGTCATCCGCTCCGAGGAGGGACCCCAATGGGCGAAGCAAAGTACGGCAGCGAGTTCATCACCCACGAGTTCGACGAGGCCATCGCGATCCAGCAGGCGATCGTCGATGGTGCGGAGACTCTGAGTACGGCGCACTCTCGCCCGGACTCGAAGCGTTTGATCAAGAGGGTCCTTCGTGAGGACACCAAGTTCCTCAGCGAGCTCCGTCGTCTCGGGCGCAAGCATGATGCGACCGGCAAGCTCGAAGGCGTCGCCTTGGCGCTCAAGGAGCTGATGGACGAGACGGCTCAGAGCGCAGCAGAAGCGCCGAGCGAGTCGTACGAAGCACACGCGGTCTTGATCAACCTCAAGCGAAAGCAGCAGGACTCAGCGGCCGCCATGCTGAAGATCGCCCGCGAGCAAAAGGACACCGACCTTCGCACCGCGGCGACCGAGTTCGGCAAGGCGACCAAGGCGAGTGCCCAGGAACTCGCCAACGACCTGGCCACCTTCGCGGTCGAGATCGCCACGATGCGCAGGGGCGGGGCCAGCGCAGGAGTCTAGCGTCCATCGCCCGCAGCGGGCGTTCCCAGCGCCGCCAATGGTCTGTCCGCGCGCGTCATCACGACGAAGCGCGGGCAGCCACTCACGTCAGGGTCGGATGCCCCCCGTGACGGCACCCGAATCGGGCTGGGCAAGGTCAAGGACCGGTCGTGGTTCGAGCGGGGAAGGCGTGGCGGTTCGACCGGCGCTGAAGCGGCTCCCGAGTCCGAATGGGTGGACGTGTCGAGGCACGATCCTTGAGTCAGCGTCCTAGGACGGCCCTGATAACCCGCCGGACGACGTCCGCGATCGCCACCTCGACGCCGGCAATTGCGA
>JARDZW010000083.1 GCA_029240655.1 Chloroflexota bacterium | reverse complement strand
CGCTTCTGCTCGTCGAGGATGACGATCTCCTCGATCGGCTGGGGATAGCCCAGCCGGATCCGCAGCATGAACCGGTCGAGCTGCGCCTCGGGGAGCGCGAACGTGCCCTCGTACTCGATCGGGTTCTGGGTCGCGATCACGAGGAACGGGTCGGGCATCGGATAGGTCGTGCCATCGATCGTGGCCTGGCGCTCCTCCATCGATTCGAGGAGGGCGGACTGCGTCTTGGGCGTCGCGCGATTGATCTCATCGGCGAGCACGACCTGGCTGAAGATGGGTCCCGGTCGGAACTCGAACTCCTGGGTCTTCTGGTTGTAGATCGAAAGACCGGACACGTCGGACGGGAGCAGGTCTGGCGTGAACTGGATGCGGCGGAACGAGCAGCCGAGGCTTCGGGCGATCGCCTTGGCGAGGACCGTCTTGCCGGTGCCCGGCACGTCCTCGATGAGCAGGTGACCACGACACAGGAGCGCGACCAGGGCGAGCCGCACCTCGTGGTGCTTGCCGACGATCACGTGTTCGACGTTGGCGAGGACCTTGTCCCCGGTTTCCTGGATCTTCGACATCGGCCTCTCTCGCGGGGGCGGCAAGGGTGCCATGCCGCCGTTGGTCTGGCGTTCGGGGGTGCGACGTACCACGGCTCTGGGACTGTGGTGTCGAGGGATAGTACGTCGGACGCGTCGATCGGGTTCCCGGCAGCGTCCCTGGTTCAACCCCGGAACAGGGTCAGCCCACCGACCCAGGCCGTCATGAGGCAGCCGACTCCGCCCATGACCGCCAGGAACGGCTCGCCGCCGGCCCACGCGGCGAGCGCGACACCTCCGAAGAGCGCGGCCAGAACGGCCGCGATCGCGGCCATGCCGATCCGCTCGATCATGGGACGGCGCTCCCGTGCGATCTCGGGATCGACCGGGCCGGCCCCTCGGGCCGTGTCCGATCGGCCCGCAGGTTCCGTCGGTGGCGAAGGGTCGGTCGCGTCCGTCGGCTCGCTCGGGTCGATCACTCGGACGAATCCAGCCACAGCTCCATGAGGTTGCCGGCCATCGGGGCCGCCACCTCCGCGCCGCGACCTGCCTCCTCGACGAGGACGGCGATGGCGACCCGGGGCGCCTCCGCGGGCGCAAAGCCGATGAACCACGAGTGCGGCTCACCCCGCCCGCCGAGCTCCGCCGTCCCGGATTTGCCGGCGGTCGTCACGCCGGGGACCTTCGCACCGGATGTGTATTGCTGGCCGCGTTCGGTCTCGACCGCGGCGACCATGGCCTCGGTGATCGCAGCCGCGTCTCCGCCGTCGAGCACGCGCCGGACGGTGTGCGGGCCGATCGTCTGCGTCCCGCGCTCGCCCGTCATGGCGGTGACGAGCCGGGGACGGCGCAGCTCGCCGCCGCTCGCGACGGTGCTCGCCACCAGCGCCATCTGCAGGGGCGTCACGAACGTCTCGCCCTGCCCGTACGCGGCGTTCGCCAGCTCGACGTCGTCGACGAAGCCACCCGGGTCGTCGCCGCTCCCATTGGTGACCTGCGAGATCGCCGTTGGCAGGTCGAACGGCAGCGGCTCGCCGAAGCCCAGACGCTCGGCGTACTCGACGAGATCGGCTCCACCGGTCTCCAGGCCGGTGAGGGCGTACCAGATGTTGCAGGAGACCTGGGTCGCGCCGACGAGGTCCAACCGCTCAGAACCCGTGAACAGGTGGTGGCCGTCGCGGATCCGGAAACCATCCACGACGAGGCCATCCTCCTCGGCGCCGGGCTGCTCCGCGTAGGTCGTCCGCGGTGTGACCGCACCCGATCCGAGACCGGCGATTGCCGTCACGATCTTGAATACGGATCCCGGCACGTAACGCCCGAGGGTGGCGCGTGGCAGCAATGGCTCGTCCTCGTCTTCCTGGAGCGCCTTGAACGTGCGGTCGGCGGTCGCCGGATCGGCCAGCGCGGACGCGGAGTACGTCGGCGTCGAGGCCATGGCCAGCACCTCACCATTGCGCGGATCGAGCATCACGACCGCTCCCTTGCGATCGCCGAGTGCGCGGACCGCGGCACGTTGCAGCTCCAGGGACAACGCCAGGGTCAGGTCCTTGGGGTCGTATGGGTCGGTGCCGAACTTGCGCAGCGCGTCCGACACCGGATCGCCGCCCAATCCGGACAGCTCCGCGTCGTAGGCGAGTTCCAGGCCGGCCCGACCATAGCGACTCGAGGCATAGCCCACGACCTGGCTGATGGACTCGCCGCGGTAGACGCGGAACAGCTCCCCATTCGCGTCCTTCTGGTTGCGCGCGAGGACCTCGCCGTCACGGTCCAGGATCGTGCCGCGCGGCACGGTCCTCGCCGCCTGAATGACGGCTGGATCGAGCGGGGAGCGGACGAGCTCGGGGGCCTTGATGACGGCCCAGTAGCCGCCCGCGGCGGCCAGGGTCCCGAAGGCGACCGTCAGGGCCAGCGCGACATGGACGATGGTGCGCCCGAGGGGCCGCCGACGAGAGGTCGTCGCCAACATCAGGCGCTGCCCCGTTGGATCCTGCGGCGCCAGCCGGTCGCGCTGCTCGGCGGCGGGGGCGGCTCCACGCCACGATCCGAGAGCGCGAGCAGCAGCCCTACGACGACGGCGTTGGCCAGCAGCGACGAGCCGCCGTAGCTCACGAACGGAAGGGTCACCCCGGTGAGGGGCAGGACCTTGAGGTTGCCGGCCGCGATGATGAAGGCCTGGACACCGACGATCAGGGCCAGTCCCGTCGCCAGGATCGCTCGGAAGTCATCGGCCGCCGACGCACCGATGCGCAGCCCCCGCTGGATGACCACGAAATAGAGCCCCAGGATCGCGATCACGCCGACCAGGCCCAGCTCCTCGCCGAGTGCCGCGAGCGGGAAGTCCGTGTGGATCTCGGGGATCGGCAGCCGACCGCCGACCATGGGCAGGCCGTTGCCGAGACCGGTGCCGAGCAGGCCACCGCGCGCGAACGCGTGGAGCGATTGGACGATCTGATAGCCGGCGCCGAGCGGGTCCGCGAATGGATCCAGCCAGATGTCGATACGGTCGCGGACGTGCTCGAACAGGTTCGCCATGAGTGCGCTGCCGGCCAGGAACAGGACCAGCCCGATGACCACCAGGCTTAACCGGCCGGTCGCCGCGTAGGTCAGGGCGAGGAACACCGCGAAGAACAGGAGCGCCGCTCCGAGATCCCGCTGGATCACCACGATCCCGAGTGCGATGGCCCACATCGCGACCATCGGCGCGAGGTACGGCAGCGGCGGCAGCCGGAGTGGCCCCAGGCGCGTGTCCTGTTCGATCAACAGCGGTCGGTTCTCGGAGAGATAGCCCGCGAGAAAGACGACGAGGATGACCTTGAGGAGCTCGGACGGTTGACCACCGATCGGCCCCAGCCGGAGCGTCAGGCGTTGTCCCGCGACGTCCGCCCCGAAGATGAACGTCAGGAGCAGCAGGGCGATGCCGACTGCCGCCCACGTGTACTTGTAGCGGCGCAGCCACGCATCCGAGCGCACGACGATCGCGATCGTGGTCGTGACCGCGATCCCGAGGACCAGCCAGACAAGCTGGACGTCACCCAGCCCGAGGGCCGCCTCGCCCTCGCCAAGCGTGACCAGCCCCTGCGGCAGCCGCTGCATGAGGAGCAACGAGATGCCTCCGAGCAGGCCGACGACCGGCAGCAGCACCTGGTCGGTGCGCCGTCCGGCGAGCACTTGGGCGAGGTGGGCGAGGCCGAGGGCGCCGAGGTAGATGCCGAGACCCGCGGCGTTGGCGAGGCCGAATTCGCCCTCCAGCCCGAGCCGCAGGGACACGCTGCCGACGACCAACGCGATCGCCGCGAGGGCGAGGAGACGAGCCTCCGTCCAGCGCGGCCGTGGACGGATCGGCCCGAGGATTCGCGGGAGGGCGTTGGCGGGCGCGCGACGGCTCGCCGCCGTCACGTGCTGCGGGCCCGTTCGAGACGAAGACGGACCTGCCCGATCGACACCTCATCGCCGAAGCCGAGCGGCGAGACGCCGGCCACGGCCCGCCCGTTCACGAACGTCCCGTTCGTGCTTTCGAGGTCCTCGACGTACCAGCTCCTGCCACGAAACGTCAGCACGGCATGCTCCGTCGACGCGAACGGATCGTCGATGACGATCGCATTGTTCACGTCGCGCCCGAGGGTCGTGATCGCATCGAGATCGAAAGACCGGCCGGCCTCCGGCTCGCCGGCCGGGGATTCCACCACGACCAGGCGACCCGGCGACGCCCCGGGTTCACGCGCTGCGGCGCGCAGATCTCGCAACAGTGAGCCGACGACCCTCGCGAGGAACAGGTACAGAAGCGCCAGGAACAGCAGCCGGATGATCCAGATGACGAGCAGGAAAGGGTCCATCAGTCCGCGTCCCCCGTCGCCTCGACGACGAGGACCGTGTCACCGAGCTCGATGCGATCGCCGGCTCCCAGGACCAGCTCGCCGACCGGAGCGCCGTTGACGCGCGAACCGTTGGTGCTGCCGAGGTCGGTATACACGAGCGTCCCCCGCCGACCCGTGACGCGGGCGTGATGCCGGGACACGCGGCTGTCAGCGAGGACCAGGTCGTTGTCGGAGCCGCGTCCGATGGTCAGGCTCGAGCCGTCGAACTCGCATAGGAACTCCATTCCGTCGGGCGGGGTGACCCGCATGCGCGCCGTGGGTGCGCTGGGTCGGGGGATCGTGAAGACCATCGTGTCGGTGGGTCCGCTGCCGCGGTCGTCGGCCCGGGTGTCGCCCGCGTCGACGTCACCGTCCGAGGCATCGTCCGCCTCGATGTCGGGAAGCAGGTCTCGTCGCTCGCGTCCGGCGATCGGATCGGCGAAGCGTGCCACGACCTTGATATCGGCCCGCTGCACCGTCGTGTCGGCCAGGAGGTCGACGCGCGGCCGGTCGACGAGGGTGTACTTGCGGCTCCGGGCGAAGACCAGCGCGCCGTCGGCGAGCTCGGACGCGAGCGAGCCGGTCATGTCACCGAATCCTTCGAGGTCGGCGGGATGGAGATGGATCGCGAACCGGTTCGGGGCGAGCGTGCGATCGGCGGAGGACAGGCGCTCGGCCTCCATCGCGCGCTCGATGCGGCGCTGCAGTTGGATCGGCTGGAGGCGTGCACGGAACAGGCGCGCGGAGGGACGCTCGAAAAGGCGTTCGAAGAACCGCTCGATGGCGGTGAGCGGCGGCATATCGGTCGCGGAGTCTAGCAGAGGGCTCGTTTGCGCCCTTGTGACGCCAAGTTCACCCGGGACCATCCGCAGCACGGCTGAAGTACCCCCGGCTGAGGGGCGCAAAAGTCCCTGCGGTATACTCTCGGCCCTGTTCGAGCCGGTGCGCCTGCTCAACACGTCCAGCGCAATCCCCGGGGTCCTGATGCCCGAAGTCCTTACCGAATCATTCTGCGAACGGTGCGGTACCCGCTACACGTTCGAGTCCGCGGTTCCTCGGGTCGCCCGCCTCAAGGGTCTACGGGTCGTCTCGCGCGGGCTCAAGAACTTCGTCCTGTCGGACGACACGTCCATGGACGAGGCCTTTGCCGCGGCGCGCAACGAGACCGACCGCGAGGTCACGTCGCAGCAGCTGGACGCGTTCCACAAGACGTTCAACTTCTGCATGTCGTGCCGGCAGTACACGTGCAGCAACTGCTGGAACACGGCCGAGGGCCGGTGCCTGTCGTGCGCTCCCCTCCTCGGCGAGGAGATGCTCGCCGCCCCGTTCCCCGATCTCGACCACTCCGGTGGCGCGGTGGTGGCCGACGCCAACGGGCACACCGCCGTCCAGGATGTCGCGCCGCTCGACACGCTGGCCTGGCCGACCACAGACGTCGTCCAGGACGCCTCGATCCCGGCACCCGCCCGCGAGGCTGGCACGGCCGAGGACTCCGCGGACGTTGACATCATGGCCCGTCTGGCTGGGCTGGGCATGGCTGGAGCGGCCGCGTCGGTGGACACTGTCGAGCCCGATGTCGAGGCGGGGCTGCGGGCCGAGATCGAAGCCGCGGCGGCGGCCGAAGCCGCGGCGGTGGCCGAAGCCGCGGAACTCGCCGAGGCGGAGGCCAGAAGGGTCCAGGCAGAGGCAGAGGCTGCTGCGTTCGCCGACGCGGAAACAGCCAGGATCCAGGCCGAGATCGAGGCCGCGGCGGACGCGGAAGCCATGGCCGAGGCCACGAGGGTCCAGGCGGAGGCCGAAGCCGCCAGAGAACGGGCCGAGGCAGAGGCGGCCGCAGCGGCCGAGGCGGCCAGGCTGGAGGCCGAGGCCGAAGCCGCCGCAGCGGCCGAGGCGGCCAGGCTGGAGGCCGAGGCCGAAGCCGCCGCAGCGGCCGAGGCGGAGGCCGCCAGGCTCCAGGCCGGGGCAGTGGCACTCGCTGCCGCGGAAGCAGCCGAGGCCAGGCGGCGAGCGGAGGCCGAGGCCGAAGCCGCCGAGACCAGACGTCAGGTGGAGTTCGCGGCTGCTGCAGCCTTCCTTGCCGCCGAGAGCCGTCGACAGGCGGAGGCCGAAGCTGCGGCGAAGGCCGAGGCCGCAAGGCTGGAGGCGGAAGCCCAAGCTCGCGCGGAGTTCGAGGCCGCCGAGGCCAGGCGCGAGGCGGAGGCCGCGGCCGCCGCGGAGGCTGAGGCCGCACAGATCCGCGCCGAAGCCGAAGCAGCCGCGCAGGCCGAGACCGCCAGGCAGGAGGCGGAGGCCGCGGCACGCGCCGAATTCGAAGCCGCCGAGGCCAGGCGTCAGGCAGAGGCCGTCGCTGCCGCGGAGGCGGAGGCCGCCCGGCGTCAGGCGGAGGCCGACGCCGAGGCCGCCGCAGCCGCAGCCCAAGCCGAGGCCGTGCGGCTCGAGGCGGAAGAAGCCCGACTGGCGGAAGAAGCCCGACTGGCCGAGGAAGCCGAGGCAGCCCGGCTCGCCGCAGCGGCCGTTGCCGCCGCGGAGGCAGCCAGAGCCCAGGAAGAAGCCGAAGCCGAGGCGGAGAGAGCCCGGGTCGCGGCCGCAGCTGCCGCCGAGGCCGAAGCAGCCCGAGTCGCCGCCGAGGCCGAAACAGCCCGAGTCGCCGCCGAGGCCGAAACAGCCCGAGTCGCCGCCGAGGCGGAAGCAGCCCGCGTCGCCGCCGAGGCCGAAGCAGCCCGAGTCGCCGCCGAGGCCGAAGCAGCCCGAGTCGCCGCCGAGGCGGAAGCGGCACGCGTCGCCGCGGAGGCCGCCGCAGCCGCCGAGGCCGAAGCCGCCGGCGATGTCGTCGCCCAGCCGACGTGGCAGACGATCGCCCCGGACAGCACCCCGGTGGCACCGCCGCCACCGGGCACGATCCAACCGATCGATCCAGCTGCTCCCGCCGACCAGATCGCCGCCAGCGCGGAGCCCGAATGGCCCGCCCAGCCCGAGTGGCCCACCCAGCGGCCCGCCGCGGGACTCCCGTTCCTGGGCCGGCCCGCACAGCCCACCGGCGGGATCGAGGCGCTCTGGGCCGAGTCGGCCCGCGAGGTCGCCGCGACGGCCGATCCGGCGGCGCGCGCCGCAGGCGGCGTCCAGCCGTGCGTCAGTTGCGGGCTGTCACTCTCCGCGACTGCTCGATTCTGCCGGCGCTGCGGAACCCGCCAGGGCTGACGGACGCTCGGCCGCGACCAGACCATCGTCGCGGACACGGACCCACGCCGCGCCGAGCAACAACAGCTGGAACGTGAACGACAGCCAGGCCAGCGTGATGAACGCGGTGGCCAGGGAACCGGCGAGGAGTGCCGCGCTGATCAGCCGCGGTGCCACGAACAGGAACAACTGGCTGAGGGCCACGATCCCCACGCCGGCCACGAGCGCCGGCAGCCAGACCGCGTGCCAGGAGGGGATCCTGGGCGGCACGATCCGGTAGACGATGGCGATCAGGACGACGCCGATGGCGGTCACCGCCGGCACCGAGGCGAGCACCCGACCCAGTACCCCCAGCAGCGGGGACGAGTTCGGCAGGAAGGCCTCGGCTGCGGCCGCAAGCGACCCGCCGATGATGAGCGCCACGATGATTCCGACGAGCCCCGCGACCGAGACCAACCCCCGGGCCGTCCGCCGGAAGACATCACGCTCCGGACGATCCGTGAAGATCCGCGCGAAGGCGATGTCGAGCGTTCCGTAGAACTGGCTGACCGTCCACACCAGCCCGACGAGCCCGACGACCGACGTGACCGCGGCCCCGTCCGACAGGGCCAGGAGGGCCTGATTGACGATGTCCTGGAGCGGGGGCAGGAGTTCCCCGATCGCCTCGGCCAGGCGTGCCTGGACCGTAGGGTCGTCGACGATCCAACCGGCCACCCCGAGCGTCACGAGGGCGACCGGGAACGCGGCGAACAGCGCAGCGAACGCCAGGCCGTTGGCGAGCAGTCCTCCCGGCGCACGCCCGTAGACGTCGAGGACGGCCCGCAGCAGAGCGACCCGCGGCCGATCGAGGAACCGTTCGAGGATCGCGGCCGGATCCATCGATCGGCGGGTCAGTCCCGCAGGTCCTCGAACAGGGCTGGCTGGACGGCATCCGCCGGCACCCGACGGGGCGCGGCGATCAGCGCCCGGATCTCACCGCGTCGCACGTAGCGACGGCCACCCAGCTTGATGCTCTGGAGCCGCCCGTCGCGTGCCCATCCACCGATGGTCGATGTCGTGAAGTGCACGTTCGCGGCGGCCAGGACGGCCTGCGCCTCCGAAAGGGTGATCCAGTCCGCGGCCGATGGCATCGGTCAGTCGGCGTCGCGGGTCGGGGTCTTGGTCGCCGTTCCCGATTTCGATGGCTTCGAGGTTCCCTTTGACGAGTCGGCCGTCGCAGGGGCGGTGGTCGTCGGTACCGCCGGAGACGACTCGGTATCCGAACCGGACGACCCCGAGTCCTTGGATGCACCGCCGTCGGAGGAACCGTCGTCACTGCCACCCGACGGGGAACTGGTCTTGACGGCCGCGCGCCGCTCCTTCTTGGCCCAGCCGGAGCCCCGGTAGTGAACCGTCGGGGCAGTGATCGCCTTTCTCACGGGGCCGTCGCCACAGAGTGGACACGACGCGGGGGGATCGGCCTCGATGCCGTGGATCACCTCGAAGCGGCGGCCACAGGCCGCGCACACATAGTCGTACAGGGGCACCCTGGCGGCCTCGCGGTCAGCCGCGCAGCAGGCGCATGCCGCACTTCGGGCAGTAGAACGCTCGCTCGTGTGCGGACGCGAATCCGCAGTGGGCGCAGACCAGCCCGCCGCGGCCGGCCGCCGGCATCGGGCGTTCGACGGCAGTGAGACCCATCGCGTACTGATTCGCGAGGACATTGGACAGGATCCCGGCCAGCAGCTTCGCCCCGATCCGGTCCGTGTCACCGCGGACGCCCCGGCCACCCCAGCCGACGACCGCGCGGACGATCATGTCGCCGGTCGCCTCGTCCCAGTGGGCGGCGACGCCGCCAAGGACCGCGTTGTACTCGGGATACCCGCTCGTATCGACCTCGCCGTCGAGCAGCGAACATACGAACGTGTCGAATGCCAGGTCGATGGCATCGATGGACTCGAGCACGACCAGGGCATGTCGCGTGATCGGGGAGTGCACGTGATGCGCATTCAGCCACTGCATCGCCTCGGACGGCCGCGAGATGGTCGGTGTGGCCTGGCTGAATTCGATGGCCAGCGGTTCGACGACCTCGATCTCCGACTTCGCGAGCCCGACCAGCATCGACGGCAGGTCCGACATCGCCTGCTGGCCCGCCCGCATCCGCACGCCTTCGCTCGTCTTGCCCGCGTAATAGAGCTTGAGCTGGAATTCCTGGGCCACGACCTCCTCGGGCATCACCGCGGACCCCGTGGGCGCGGGTGTGGCGGTCGCTGGCGTCTCGGCGGCGTTCTTACGCTTCAGGAAATCAAGCGGCACGGATGGGCTCCCCGTGGATCATGTGGATTCGCCTGCATCGTAGCAGGGCCCGGGGCACGCGACGCCCGTGCCGGAGGCATGGACCGGCTAGCCACGCGCCAGGATGACGACCTCGAGGCCACGCAGAGCCAGCGACCCGTCCGCATCCGGCGCGCTTGGATCCTGGTGCGATCCACCGATCGGCCGCCACGGACCGTCGCCCGCCGGACCGAGATCGACGGTCGACGGCTGCTGGACGAAGTTCGCGACGACGAGCGTCGCCTCACCGTCCGCCTCGCGAATGTAGGCCAGCACATCGTCGCCGCCGATGTCCAGGCGACGCAATGCCCCGCGGCGCAGGCTCGACCGTCCCTGTCGCAGGGCGATCAATCGCTTGTAGGTGCCCAGCACCGACGGCGGATCCAGTGCCTGCGCAGCCACGTGCCGGGTGTCGGCGTCGTCACCGAAGCGGATCCACGGACGGCCGGTGGTGAACCCGTGCCCGGGCTCGCCCGTCCATGGCATCGGGGATCGACAGCCGTCCCGGTTCCACCAGACCCAACCCGCTTCCACTCGTCGTGCGGGCGGATCGATGATCTCCTCGAATGGCACCTCGACGTCGCGCAGCCCGATCTCCTCGCCGTAGTAGAGAAACGGCGTGCCCCGCAGCGTCAGCAGGACAGCCGCGGACGCCCGTGCCACCGCGTCGGTGTCGTCGATCCCGGCGGACGCCGACAGGCGGCTGGCGTGGCGTGACTGATCGTGGTTGGAGAGGACGACAGTCGGCCAGGTATCGCCGAAGATCGCCTGACGCCGATCGAGGAGCGCCCGGTACTCCGCGGCGGACCACGGGGCGCGAACGAGCTCCCAGTCGAACACGAGGTGGTTCTGGTTCGACAGGCTGGCTGATGTCTCCGGGCCGCCATAGAACAGCTCGCCGACCGACATCCGGCCCGGCACCTCATCGACGATCGCGCGGAACCGGGCGATCAGCTCCGGGAAGTCGGGCTGGTCGCGGTCGTACTTGTGCTCCTGGCGATCCCAGGCACTCGTTCCCTCCGCGAGGTCCTCCAGCTCCGGGTTGGAGGGCATCTCCGGGTCCTTGAGGAAGATGTTGAAGACATCGAGTCGAAAGCCGTCGACGCCGCGATCCAGCCAGCCGCGGACCATCTTCAGCTGCGCCTCCTCGACCACCGGGTTGCGCCAGTTCACTTCGGGTTGCTCCACGAGGAAGGTGTGCATGTAGAACTGGTCCCGGGCCGGCTCGTACTCCCACGCGGAACCGCCGAAGAACGACAGCCAGTTGTTCGGGGGCAGCGGGTTGCCGTCCGCATCCCGACCGGCCGGATCGCGCCACAGGTAGAAGTCCGCGTACGGACCTTCGCGCGACTGCCGGCTGGCCTGGAACCAGGCGTGCTGGTCGCTCGTGTGGTTCATCACGAGGTCGAGGATCACGCGAAGGCCGCGGGCGTGCGCCTCCCGCACCAGCCGGTCGAAGTCCTCTTCCGTCCCCAGGAGCGGATCGACCGCCGAATGGTCACTGACGTCATAGCCGACATCGAAGCCCGGGCTCGGGTAGATGGGTGAAAGCCAGACGCCGTCGACGCCCAGCCCGTCGGGTCCCAAATGATCGAGATGCTCGATGATCCCCGCCAGGTCGCCGACACCGTTCCCGTCGGTGTCGGCGTAGCTACGCGGGTAGACCTGGTAGACGATCCCCTCGCGCCACCACTGCGTCCCGTGGCGGGCGAGGGACGACGCGGGCGGCGTGATGTCGGACATTCCAGCGAGTCTGCGGGAGGGCGCGGCCGACGGTCAAGAACGTGCCGATGGCCGTCCCTTCGGCGTCGCGTGCGCGTCCGTATACTCGGACCGATGGCCAGATCCCCTTCGCTTCGGGTGGCGCGCCCGCCCCTGCGTGTCGGCGTGGCGGGCCTCGGAGCCGTCGCCCAGGCCGTCCACCTGCCCCTGATGGCGCGCATCCCCGGCACGTTCGAGATCGCCGCGATCTGCGACCTGTCGGCGGCGCTGACGACGGCAGTCGGGGAGCGATATCGGATCCCCGCCCGGCACCGGTATCGCGATGTCGTGACCATGCTCGACAGCGTGGAGCTCGACGGCCTGATCGTGCTCACCTCCGGGTCGCACGGCGACGTGGCGCTCGCGGCCCTCGAGCGCGGGCTCCCCGTGCTTTCCGAGAAGCCACTGGCGACCACACGTGCCGAGGCCGATCGCCTGGCGGCCGTCGAAGGGCCGG
>JARDZW010000196.1 GCA_029240655.1 Chloroflexota bacterium | reverse complement strand
GAGCGGGGTGGAGCAGCGGCAGCTCGTCGGGCTCATAACCCGAAGGTCACTGGTTCGAATCCAGTCCCCGCAACCAACGCCTTTTCCTGAACCCCGGGTCCCGACCAACCCGGGGTTCTTTCTTGTCTGCGACCCCGGACAGCGTGGCCTGTCAGAGCGCCAGCCGCTGCCAGGTCGGATCGCTGCTCGATGTCCACGGTGCCGGCTGCGTCACTCCGGTCTCCGGGTCGATGATGAGTTGTTGCATCGGCTTGCCCACAGCGTCCGTGGGCGTCCCGAGGATCCTGGAGTCGTCCGGGGCCCACTCCAAGTTGGCGCAACAGTCGCCGTTGAGCATGACGGGGACCCGGAGCTCCACGCCGGACGACCGCCCATCCGCCGGGATGACCGCCGGGCGGACATCTTCGAACGTCGGACTGTAGCCGCGCAGGACGAACAGCCGGGATCCGTCGTTCGACCACGCGGACGTCGCTTGCCAGGCCGCCTCCAGCGGGGCGGGAAGCAGGAGGTCCTCCCGACCATCCGCCGAGATGACATGGACCCGGGCATTGATCCCGGTGGCTGCGCCGCCCCACCTCCAGTACGCGATCCGCGATCCGTCCGGCGACCACGTGGCACCGGCCAGGTCGTAGACGGTCGACGGCTCAATGATCGTCCGGACAGCGCCGCTGGAAACGTCGGCCGCGTACAGGCCGTGAGCCCGTCCGGCGCTGCCGGGGTTCCCGACGAACAGGACCTCGGCGCCGTCGGGTGGTCGGAACGACGGTTCGTACGCGAACATGCCGACGTCCAACCGACGAACGCCGCTGCCATCGCTTTGGGCGATCGCGATCGTCGGCGTTCCTCGGTCCGATATCGCGATCAGAACCGAACGCCCATCCGGGGAGAACTGGTACGGCTCCCATGGCTCGCCAAGGAGCGGATGCGTGAGCTCGATCGGGTCCGGCGTGATCAGCGTGACGTCGGCACCGTTCGAGCCCGCGACGTAGAGCCGGACGCGCGCCGAATCGAGCTTTCTTTCGAACACGATGTGGGTCCCGTCCGGCGAGTAGCGCGGCCCTACGTCGGTCTCGGGACCGGGGACGATCGCGGTCGCGACGCCGGTCACGGGGTCGGCGGCGTAGATGTCGCCGCCGGCGTCGTACGCGATGAGGCCGTTGCGGGCGACCCCGAACGGTGCCGGAGTGCGCGGCTGCGACCCGACGAACACGGCTGCAGCCACGAGCAGCGCGATCAGAAGGACCGCGAGGGAGATGGAGCGCCACGGGAGGCGCGGCGCAAGGACGGGCTGTCGAGCCACCTCGAACATGGGAAGCCACCTCTCGGGGAACGTCCAAGCCGCACGCTGGCGACGCTGCGCCGTCGTGGCCAAGACGTCGTCGATGTAGTCGGGATAGGGCCCCATCGCGAGCTCGCCCAGGATCTGGGGGAGGTCCCGCTCGAGGCGACGATCGATCGTCATACGAGCTGTCCTCCGGAGACACCTGACGGGGTGAGGGCCGGTTCGGCGGAGATCGCGACCCGCATCTCGCCCAGGGCGCGATGCAGCCGCGACTTGACCGTGCCGACCGGGATGCCCAGGGTGGCCGCGACCTCGGTCAACGGCAGCCCCAGGAAGTAGTGCAGGACCACGATCGCCCGACCGCGCTCGTCCAGGTGCCGGAGCACCCGATCGACCTCGTCGCGATCGGCGAGCGCGCGGGAGGTATCCGCGGCGAACGGCGCGTGAATGGGCGTCAGCTCGACCTCGACGGCCCGCCGTCGCCGGCGGCGCGTCTGGTCGATGCAGGAATTCACCATGAGTCGATACAGCCACGCATCGAATCGGTCGGGATCCCGAAGCTTCGGGAGGTCCCGCCAGGCTCGTATCAGGCCCTCCTGGACCGCGTCGCGTGCGAGCTCCGGGTCGCGGAGGATGAGTCGAGACGCCTGGTCCAGCCGCACGACGGCGGCGCGGGCGAGCTCGGCGAAGGCGTCATGATCGCCTCCCCGCGCGCGTTCCACGAGCCCTCGCTGGTCCACGATCGCCTCGTGCTGTCCGGCACGGCCATGGTGGTCGTGCTCACAGGATATGGCGTCCATGTGGCACGAATGGTTCTCGGGGAGGTGGGGAGGCTGGACGAATCGTGGCCCAGCCTCCGGCACATCACTCGAAGACGAAGCTCTCCACGATGGGCATCGCCTCCGCGAGGAGCACGTCGAACCGGTCGGTTGTCGCAGCAATCTCGATGAGCACGACCGTCTGGTCCGCGAGCTCCAGGAAGATGTAGCGGCTCGCCTCGGTGACCATGGCGCCCCACGCGCGCCCGTCTGAGGCGTTCTTCCCGTCCTCGCCGAACAGCAGCGTCACCGGCGTCGGTGCGCCCGAGCAGACGCCACTCCATCCGGCGTCTGCCGTCGCGTCGACCATCCAACCGGAACGGCCGCCGATCGTGATTTCCTGTGGTTCACCGGCATCCAGGCCGGGATGCTCCGCGATCAACCTTGCGAATGCTTCAGCGGCAAGTGCTGCCGCGGGCCGAGGGCCGCACCCGCCGGTATCCTCGAAGGGAACTATGTGGGAAGCCACATAGATGCCCCGCGTCTCCCGGGCGAAGTCGTGACGGCTTGACGCGTACCAGTCGGCTGGTTCGATGAAATACTCACGCGGGAAGTCGGACGTGGCCGCCCAGCCATCGGGCACCGTGTAGCGGAGGGCACCCCAGTCGGGCGCCCACTCGTCCCCGGCGGCGAGACGAGGCGCGAAGAAGAACGACGGATACTCGCCGGCCTCGAGCTCGCCCAGGCAGAAGTTCTCGGGGTTGAGGCACTGGGATCTGAGCCAGTCGCCGGCGATCGCGTCACGGCGTGCCGGGCAGGCCTCATCGATCGTGGCCAGGTTGAGCTTGGTCCCGCCGGGCGAGAGCTGGACGGCGTAGGTGCCGATGTCTCCAGCTTCGCACCCGTACCCGGCGGCCTTCAACGTGAGCCTTAGCCGATCGGGCGCGGACATGGACACCGTGGAAGCGAGGGCATCCAGATAGTTGGCTTCATCGGCCGTGAAACCCAGGAAGGAACGGTCGGTGTCGATGCCGGCGACATCGCGGGTTTCCCCGAGCCAAACATGGCGCAGCGCGGTGGGAACGGACCCCGATGGGCTGGCGGAGGGGGACGGACTGACCGGCACGCCGACGGCGGGGTCGTCGGCGGGTCTGCCGAGAAGCACGGCGCCACCGCCCACGGCGATGACGAGGGCCGCCGCGATCGCGGCGAGCGTCGGAAGGCGATTCATGATCGGGAACCTCCTGGACGGCCGGATCCACGGTCGCCGTACCTGCGGCGTCGTTTCAACGGCCTGGAGGACGGCTGCCACGGCCCGATCGGGCGCCTCATCCGGACCCAGGTCGAGCCAGGCTCGAGCGATCCGGTCGAAGTCGCGTTCGCTGGTCATGCCATCCGTCCTTCGGGGGCGACCGGGGCGGCGTCGGCCTCGATGGCCGCCCGCAGCACCCGCGTCGCGTAGTGGAGTCGGGACCGAGCCGTGCCCGCCGGGATGCCGAGGGAGTCGGCGATCTCGACGAGCGCAAGGCCTTGGTGGTGGTGCAGGACGAAGACCGCGCGTTGTTCGATAGACAGGCGTCGGAACGCCCGATCGAGCGCATCGCGATCGACGACGGAGAGCAGCTCATCCGGACCGGCCGGCCCGTCGACCGGCAGGACCCGGACGTTG
>JARDZW010000082.1 GCA_029240655.1 Chloroflexota bacterium | reverse complement strand
AGAACGACGACCTGCTTGCCGCGCTCGGCGGCCCGGATCAGCGACTGGACGATGGGTGAATCGCCGGACGTGCGGTAGAGGGTCTGCTTGATCGTGAGGACGTCCGGGTCGTCGGCGGCCTGGGTGATGAAGCGTTCCACCGACGCGGCAAAGGAATCGTACGGGTGGTGGACGAGGATGTCGCCGGCGCGGACCGCGGCGAACACGTCGGCCGGCTCGTCCTCGTCGGGCGGGATGAGGCGTGGCGGCGTGACCGGGGTCCACGGCTCGGCGCGCAGCTCCGGCCGGTCGAGCTCGGCGATCCGGTACAGGGCGGTGAGGTCGAGCATGCCGGAGATCTCGTAGCTGTCCTCGGCTTCGAGCCCGAGCCCACGCTGCAACAGGGTGCGCGTGGCGGCCGGCATCGTCCGCTCCACCTCGAGCCGTACCGCCTCACCGAACCGGCGTCGCCGGAGCTCCTCCTCGATCGCCATCAGGAGGTCGTCGGCCTCGTCCTCCTCGACCGTGAAGTCCGCGTTGCGGGTGACGCGGAACAGGTGCGCCTCGACGACCTCCATGCCCGTGAACAGGTCCTGGAGGTTGGCTTCGATGACCTGGTCGATCGGCACGAAGTGGTCGGCCTCGACTTCGAGCAGGCGCGGCAGGATCTGCGGGACCTTCACCCGCGCGAACACTCGCTCGCCGGTGTCCGGATCGCGCAGCCCGACCGCGATGGACAGACTCAGTGTCGAGATGTACGGGAACGGGTGGCCCGGATCGACCGCGAGCGGGGTGAGGACCGGGTAGATCTCGTCGAGAAAGCGTTGGCGGAGCGCGGCGTGATGTTCGGGGATGTTCGCGTAGTCGACGATCTCGACGCCTTCGGCGGCGAGGGCCGCCCGGACCTCGACGAAGATCGCCGAATGGTCGGCCGCAAGCGTCAGGACCCGTTCGCGGACCGCCGCGACCTGTTCCACCGGCGTTCGCCCGTCGGGGGCCCGGGTGACGGCGCCGGCCTCGATCTGCTGGCGCAGGCCGGCGACGCGGACCTGGAAGAACTCGTCGAGGTTGCCAGCGAAGATAGCCAGGAACTTGACCCGCTCGAGAAGGGGATTGCGGGTGTCTCGCGCCTCATGGAGCACCCGGGCGTTGAACTCGAGCCAGGACAGTTCGCGGTTGAGATACGGAAGCTCGGGCTGTTCCTTCCGTGCTCGTCGCGGGCGAGCTGGAGCCAGGGATGAGGCGCGGGTTCCGGGTTGGACGGCGGCCATCGCTGGGTAGGGGCTCCTGGTACCTCACGTGCACACGCAGGCGTCCCTGGGCGTCACGGGCTGGCCGGCGAGGATAGCACGGCCGCATGAACACTCCCGTGCTCGCCGCCGCCTTGCCCGGCGCGCCCTCGTCGAGCCGCACGAATGTGTGGCTAGTCTTCCGCGACGTAGCGCCGTTCGCCGGAGGTCGGATCTGCGTAGACGCGCATCCGGCGGCGGGTGGTGGGGTCCTCGAAGCGTTCCTCGGTCGGGCGGAAGCGCGGGTCCATCGGCTGGTCCGCCGGTTCGCCGCCGCCGGGTCCGTGGGGCGCCGAGCTGCGCTCCGCTTCGTCGGACCGATAGCGCGCTCGCTCGATGATCGCCCCGACCACCAGGGCGAGCCCGAGCACCACCGCCCAGATACCGGATGAGGCCATCGGCGGGCCACTGGCCACGATAGCCAGCCCGCTCAGCGCGAGGAGCGCGCCGATGGCCAGGACGATGAGGCGCGCCCCGTACCAGCCGGCCATCGCTACTCGACCGTCGTCGGGTCCGGTGCCGGGGCGTTCGCGTCCCCCTCCACCACGACCGCCGTGCCGTACGCCACGATCTCCGACATCGTCCCCGACAGCTCGGACGAGTCGAAGCGCATCGAGACGATGGCGTTCGCGCCGGCCATCGTGGCGTTGCGGATGAGGCGATCGAGCGCCTGCCGTCGCGTGTCCTCCAGGAGGCTCGTGTACTCGTGGATCTCGCCGCCGCCGAGGGAGCGCAGGCCGGCCATCAGGTTGCCCCCGATGCCGCGACTCCGGACGACGAGCCCGAAGACCATGCCCTTCGAGTCTGTGATCCGATGGCCGGGGACGTATGGCGTCGTGACGACGATCATCGATGCTCCTCGTGGGTGCCGGCTGCGGGCGCGGGCGCGTGCGTGCCACTACCCGACGCACCGGCGCGCCGCGCGCCGCATTCCGGGCACGGACAGCGGTCGCGTAGCAGCACGTACGTGTAGTAGCCGGTCTTGTGGCCGTCGGCCCAGTGCGGCGAGATCGCGTAGTTGCCGACGGCATGCAGATCGGTCAGGGTGGTCTGCTCCGCGGTCAGCGTGGGGTTGCTATCGAGCCAGCCGGGCATCCCGGCCTCGCCCCGGCAGTGGGCGCATGGGCACAGCCAGCGGAGCGGCTCGAACGCGTAGGTCGTCGCGTGCGCGTCGGCCCACTCGATCGCGAGCGTCCCGGCGGCTCGGTCCGCGTGGATCCTCACGGGCGTGGTCTGGGGCGTCGCCGGAGCGAAGGCGCCGGACGCGTGGGTCGGGGTGGTCACGGGATCGATCGTCGCACACCCCGGACCTTCGGACCAGCGGCGAGGTGCTCGCCCCACGGCTATGCTCGCCCCCGTGACTCTCGTGATCGACCGCGTCACCAAGCGGTTCGCACAGACCCTGGCCCTCGACGAGCTCACCTTCAGCGTGCCCAAAGGCCGGATCTTCGGCTTCCTCGGCGCCAACGGGGCGGGCAAGACGACGACGATGCGGATCTGCCTGGGGATCCTCCAGCCGGACGCTGGGGATGTGCGCTGGGAAGGCACGCGCAGCGTCGAGCTGCCGCGCAGGACGTGGGGCTACCTCCCGGAGGAACGAGGCCTCTATCCACGGATGGGCGTGCTCGATCAGCTCGTCTACTTCGCATCGCTCTACGGCGTGCCGCCCGCCGAGGCCCGCCGCCAGGCCGAGCACTGGCTGGCCCGCTTCCGCATCCCCGAGTACGCGGACCGCCGTGCGGAGGAGCTCAGCAAGGGTAACCAGCAGAAGGTGCAGTTCATCGCCGCGATCCTGCACGGACCGGACGTGCTGCTCATGGACGAGCCGTTCACCGGTCTCGATCCCGTCAATCTCGCGCTCCTGCGCGAAGCGTTCGTCGAACTGCGTGACGAGGGTCGGACGATCGTCTTCTCGACCCATCAGATGGAGGCGGCGGAGGCGCTCTGCGAGTCGCTCGCGATCGTGGACCGCGGACGCGTGGTGGCGTCTGGAACGCTCGCCGACTTGAAGCGGACCACTCGAGCGCGAACCGTTCGTCTCGGTGTCGAGGGCGAGATCCTCCCGTCCTGGCTGACATCGATCGATGGCGTCGCCGCAGTTCGCCCGGCGGCGGGCTTCATGGAGCTGGAGCTCCGGCCCGGCACCGAACCCCGCGAGGTCCTCGCGTCGGCGCTCGCCCGCGGCGCGTCGGTGACGCACTTCGAGGTCGCCGAGCCGTCGCTGGAGGCGATCTTCATCGAGTACGTCGGCCATCCGGCCGGCGACGACGCCACGCTCGAGTCCGCCCTCGACGAGGACGCCGCCTGATGACCCGCCGAGACCCGCTCCTGCCGAACGCCGGGATCGTCGCTCGGCACGAGTATCGCGATCGCGTGCGCAGCCCGCTGTACCTCCTGTCGACCGTGATCCTGATGGGCCTGGCCCTGGCCGTGGCCCTCACGCCGATCGGGATCCGCTATCTCGATCGGCAGCGCGTCGATCGGATCGCGGTGGTGGCCGATGACGACCGCCTGGCCGCGGCCATGATCGCCACCGCGCAGGGGATCATGAACATCGCGCCGGCCGGCGCCGATCCCGAGACGTGGACGGCGCCCTATGCCTTCGAGCGCGCGACCGACCTTGCGACGGCCGAGGCCGAGCTGGTGCGGCAGCGGATCAATGCGTATCTCCATGTGTACCGCCTGCCCGAGGGGCGCCTGCAGGTCGACTACCGGACCAGCGGCCCTGTCGACGGGGTCCAGAGCCAGCTCGCCGGCTTCGCCGCGCTGTCGGTCGCCATCATCGACTGGACGAGCTCGTTGCCGGCTGGTTCGCAGCTGGGGACCTTCGAGGCGCCGGTGTTCGATCCGCGCTCGATCAGCGCACCCATCGAAGGCGGCGAGGCGGTCGATGCCGTGGAGGCGGCGAGCCGGAGCTTCCTCGGGACCGTCTTCATCATCCTGATGTTCATCACGATCCTGATCTACGGGATGTGGGTTGCGACGGGCGTCGCGACCGAGAAGAGCAGCCGCGTGATGGAGCTGATGATCAGCGCCGCTTCACCCCGGCAACTGCTGTTCGGAAAGGTCGTGGGCATCGGCGGGGCGGGGCTCACGCAATACATCGCCATCGTGATCCCCGCGGTCATCGTGCTGGCGTTCCAGGACCAGATCGCCCTCGCCGTCCTGGGTGAGACCGGCGCCGGCCTGCCGATCGGTGGCCTGACGATCGGATTGCTGCTCGCCTACGGGGCGTTCTTCCTGATGGGATTCACGCTGTTCGCCTTCGTGTATGCGGCCGTCGGCTCGTTCGTGAGCCGGCCGGACGACCTACAGACACTCTCCCTGCCGCTCAGCCTCCTCGCGATGGCCGGCTATGTCTCCGCGTTGACCGTGCTGCTGAGCGGAGGCGGATTCGTGGGGCGCCTCGCGTCATTCGTGCCGCCGTTCAGCCCGTTCGCGATGCTCGCGCGGCTGATGGTGAGCACCGTCCAACCCTGGGAAGTGGCGCTGTCGGTCGGGATCCTGCTCGTCACGATCGCGCTCGTGGCGCTCGGGACGGTCCGCATCTACGCGACCGGCGTACTGCTCTACGGTCAGCGACCGGGGATCCGCCGGTTCATCGCGGCGGCGCGACACGCGGGCTAGGCCGACGCGTCAGGTCTCTTCGTCGAGCGGGAGGCGGCTGAGCATCGCGAGGACCGGGGCCGTCGCCGAGGTCGCCGCGGGTTCCTCCGGAGCATCGGCCATCTCGGCGGCGGTGATCGTCCCGGCCGCGGCCGGGATCAGGCGCCACAGGCGGCTGCGCACGCCCGCCAGGTAGGGACCCTGCCGCTGTCGCGCCATCATGCCGGCGAGGCCCTGCGCGACGATCGCCTCGAACAGCGCACGCCCTTCCGTGGCGATCGCGGGGACGGCGACCACCTCGTCGCCCGGACGCAGGATGCGGCGAAGGGCCGCACGACGCTTGACCAGCGGCTGGTTGAGCAGCGATACCCCATCGAGATGCAACAGGTCGAACGCGAGGAAGGCCGCCGCCCGCCCCGGGTGACCGGCAAGGCGCGCCTCGAGCGCGGGGGCGTCGGCCCGGCCATCGGCATCGACCACGACCAGCTCCCCGTCCAGCACCGCCGAGCGCGCCGCGACCCGAACGGCCGTGCCGGCCAGCTCAGGGAGTGCCTCGGTCAGGTCCGCGCCGTCGGCGTCCACGATCCGAACCTCGCCCGCTCCGGCCATCTCGGCCGGCCCGACGAAGACGAGCGCGCGGCTGCCACCCCACCACGGCTCGAAGAGGTGCAGGTCGGAGTCGAACGGCTCGGGCAGCGGCCGCGCGAGCATCGGTCGCAGGTCGGGCAGGTCCGGGAGCCGGTCCGCGGTGGCATCGAGTGGGAGCGCGAGCTGGTCGGCCATCGTCGCTTCGATGGTAGTCCTCGCGGCCAGCTCGGTTGCGCGGGGCGCAGGGGTGGCCTGGCAGGATCGACAGTCGCGCACGCTGATGGCCGGCACGACCCTCGACACGACCGAACCTGTCCCGTTTCGGGGACGTTGTCGTCACCCGGTGACGATCCTGCCAGTCTTGGCCTGGAGACCGGCCTTCGCCGTCTCCCCATGTCGATCCTGCGGAGTGCGGTCGCTCTTGCTTACCGGCGAGATCGGAACCGGCGGTCCGTAAAAACCAGGGCGAGCAGGAACGCCGCCCCGCCGAAGGCGGCGAGGAGGCCGAGCGTCAGATGGTCGGCCGGGGTCGATGGCGCCTCGGCGGCGGAGATCGTCGCGGTGTTCGGCGGGACGATGCCGGTGCCGGCCGAACGGACCACCACCGTCCCCGTCATGTCCGGGTGCGGCGTGCAGATGTAGCGATACGTTCCCGGGGCCGTGAAGCGGACCGAACCCGACTCGCCATCAGACAGCAGCCCGGTATCGAACGAACCGTTCTGCGCCGTCGCCGAGTGGGCGACGCTGTCGCGATTCGTCCATCTGACCGTATCGCCGACGCGGATCTCGATGGTCCGAGGCGAGAACGCGAAGTCCCCGATGGCGACGCCTCGTGAGGCCGCGAGGACTGTCGGTACGGCCAGGCCGAGGACGAGCGCGACGAGCGCACCAGCCAGGCCGAGTCGCAAAGGGGCGCGTGGTCGTGTAGGCATGCCCACACGATAGCGGTATCCTCACCGTCCCATGACGGCCACCAAGCGCCCCGAGACCCTCGCCCGCCAGCGCGCCAACGAGTTGATCCGTGCGTGGGACGGCCGCTCGCGCTCGATCGGCGATCCCCTCGGCAGCCTGCTTGGCCGCGTCAGCACGGTCGATCAGGTGGGCGTGGACGAGCGGGTCGATGCGCTCAAGCGCCGGTCGATCAAGAAGGCGTCGAAGCTGTGGGCGCTCGATCTCGCGATCCGGATGATGGATCTCACCACGCTCGAGGGGAAGGACACGGCGGGGAAGATCCGGGCGCTGGCCGTCAAAGCGATGCACCCGAAGCCGGGCGACCCGACGATCCCTTCCGTTGCTGCGCTCTGCGTCTACCCTGCGCTCGTCGCGGAAGCCAAGGACGCGCTGAAAGGGAGCGACGTCAAGGTCGCCAGCGTCGCGACCGGGTTCCCCAGCGGCCAGACGTTCCGCGACATCAAGCTTGCCGAAACGCGCGCGGCGGTCGAAGCGGGCGCCGACGAGATCGACATGGTGATCGATCGGGGTGCGTTCCTGACAGGTGACTACGCGACCGTGTTCGAGGAGATCGTCGAGGTCAAGGAAGCGGCCGGCGAGGCGCACCTCAAGGTGATCCTCGAGACCGGTGAGCTCGAGACCTACGACAACGTGCGGCGCGCCTCGATCCTGGCGATGGCTGCCGGCGCCGACTTCATCAAGACCTCGACCGGCAAGGTGGAGCCGGCGGCCACCATGCCGGTCACGCTCGTGATGCTCGAGGCGATCCGCGACTTCGAGCGGGCGACCGGCCGCCAGGTCGGCATGAAGCCCGCCGGCGGCATCCGCACTGCCAAGGAAGCGATCCAGTACCTCGTGATCCTGTACGAGACCCTCGGGCCGCGCTGGATGTCACCGGATTGGTTCCGCTTCGGCGCCTCGTCACTGCTCAACGACGTGCTGATGCAGATCGAGTTCCAGCGGACGGGCCGCTACCAGGACCCCGACTACTTCACGCTCGACTGACCGCCGCGTCCCGCGCGGACGTGGACGGGCCGAGAGCTAGATGCCGAAGCGAGGCAGGGTCGTTTTCCTGACCAATGACGTCGGCCTGGGCGCCGGCTCGTCGTAGCCGCCACGACCTTCACGTTAACGTTAAGGTTGTGGTATCGTTAGGGAGATGCCCACGAAGACCCTCGCGACCCCCGCCGAGCCCGCCCTCCTCAGGATCCAGGATGTCGCCGCCGAGACTGGCCTGACGACCCGCGCTATCCGCTACTACGAAGAGATGGGGCTCCTGGAGCCCGCCGCCCGATCGGACGGCGCCTACCGCCTGTTCGACGCGTCCGACCTCGAGCGCCTGCGTTTCATCCGCTCGCTCCGCGACGACGCCGGGTTCTCGCTCGCCCAGATCGGCCAGCTCCTCGAGGACGAGGCCGCGCGCGAGCGCAATCGACAGCGCTTCCGGACGACCGGCGACAAGGCCGAGCGACGCGCGCTCCTCAAGGACGCGACCGCCCGCGTCGATCGCCAGATCGAGACGCTCGTCGCCAAGCGTGCCCGCCTCGATTCGATGATCGCCGACGCCCGGGGCCGGCGGCGCCACCTCGATGAGCACCTCGCCAACCTCGACGGCGGCCCCGATCCGCATCCGGGCGGCGGACCGCATCCCGCGCCGCATCCCGCCCGCGGATCGCGCCGATGACCGGCCCGTCCGCCCTGGCGCCGCGCAACATCGTGCGCACCAAGGCGATGACCGCGTTCCGCCACCGGAACTACCGGCTCTTCTTCGCTGGCCAGGCGATCTCACTCGTCGGCACGTGGATGCAGCAGGTCGCTCAGGCGTGGCTCGTGCTGACGATCACCGGCGGCGATCCCCTGTGGCTGGGAGTCGTGGCGGCCGCGCAGTTCCTGCCGGTCATGGTCCTTGGCCTGTTTGCCGGCATCCTCGCCGACGTGCTGCCCAAACGGCAGACCCTGATCGCGGCTCAGGTCGTGATGATGGTGCTCGCGGCGGTCCTGGCCTTCCTCACAGCCAGCGGTCTCGTCCAGGTCTGGCACATCGTGCTGCTTGCGGTGCTGCTCGGCTGCGCCAATGCCGTCGACATGCCGGCCCGCCAGTCGTTCGCCTACGAGATGGTCGGCCCGCGCGATGTGGGCAATGCCGTGGCGCTCAACTCCGCGATGTTCAACGGCGCGCGGGTCGTCGGCCCGGCCGTTGCAGGCGTGACGATCGGCCTGTTCGGCATCGCGACCGCCTTCACGATCAACGCTTTGAGCTTCGTGGCGGTCATCATCGGCTTGCGGATGATGCGCGACAGCGAGCTGCAGATGGCTCGGCTGTTGCCGCGACCGGAATCCGTCCGCGAGGTCTTCGGGAACCTGGGCGAGGGGCTGCGCTTCGTCCGTGACACGCCGCTGGTGCTGCTTGGGGTCACGGTCGTCGGCCTCGTTGCCACGGTCGGCATGAACTTCACGGTCATCATCCCGCCGCTCGCCGCGAACGTGCTCGGCAGCGATGCCACGGGCTACGGATTCCTCATGACGGCCTCCGGTCTCGGTGCGCTCGGCGCTGCGGTCGCGCTGGTCATCGGCGGCCGGCCGCGCCCGGTCCGCATCGCCCTGGGTGCGGTCGCCCTCGGCATCGCCTCGATGGCGCTCGCGTTCTCGACGTCGTTCCCGTTGTCCCTCGCGCTGATGATCCCGATCGGCGCGGGTGGTATCACGATGGCAGCCACGGCCAACGCGACGATCCAGCTGTCCGTGCCCGATGGCCTACGTGGGCGCGTGATGAGCGTCTACACGACGGTCTTCTCGGCGTCGGTGCCGATCGGCGGTATCGCGGCGGGTGCCCTCGCATCGGTCGCCGGGATCCCGATGACCGTGGCCGTCGGCGGCCTGCTATCGCTGGCCGTCGGCGCAGGCGCCTACGTCTGGTGGCGCCGGATCGGCTCCCCCTCGCCGGCGAGCATCGGGCCGCGCGCTTCGGTGCCGGCCGTCGAGATGGCCACCGAGACCGCGGCGGCTCAGTCGACTGCGCCCAGCACCAGCGCCGCGTTCAGACCGCCGAAGCCGAACGAGGTGCTCAGCACCCGCCGGTAGGTCCCGGCCCGGCCTGTACGCAGGAGAGCGGGGAGGAGCGCCGCCGTGTCCGGATCGGGCTGGACGAGGTTGACCGACGAGGGCGCCCATCCGTCGCGGATCGCGAGGGCGCAGATCGCGGCCTCGATCGCCCCCGACGCCCCGAGCGGATGGCCGTAGAGCGCCTTCGTGCCGCTGACCGGGACCGTCCCGGCGCGCTCGCCCAGGGCGGTCACGATCGCACGGGCCTCGGCCACGTCGCCGATCGGTGTCGACGACGCATGCGCGTTGACGTAGTCGATCGCATCGGGCGGCGTGTCCGCGTCCTGGAGCGCGATCGAAGCCGCCCGCGCGGCCTCCCGCCCGTCGGCCCGCGGCTGGACCATGTGATGGGCATCGGAGGTGGCGCCATAGCCGAGCAACTCGGCGTATGGGGCCGCGCCGCGGCGCATGGCCGCCTCGGCGTCCTCCAGCACGAGGAGTGCCGCGCCTTCGCCCATCACGAAGCCGTCGCGACCGATATCGAACGGTCGCGCCGCGCAGTCGGGCTCGTCGTTGTGGCCCGCGGACAAGGCCCGGATGATGTCGAACGCGCCGAACGCGAGCGGTGACAAGGGGATCTCGCAGCCGCCGGCGATCGCGGCATCGACGCGGCCTTCGCGCAGGTCACCGAGCGCCTCGCCCAGCGCGACCGCGCCCGAGGCGCACGAGTTCGCGGTCGACAGGATCGGGCCGCGGACGTCGAGCGCGATACCCAGATTCGCCGGGGCCGCGCCGCCGAAGACCGCCAGGGCGAGATTCGGGGCGACCTGGCGGATGCCCTTCTCGAGGTAGCGCTCGTGCTGCTCCTCGGCGTACGCGATGCCGCCGAGTGCCGAACCGAGATAGATCCCGATGCGCTCGGGGCTGGCCGCACGATCCATGCCGGGAACCAGGCGCGCGTCGTCGAGCGCGAGACGGCCGGCGACCATCCCGAACTGGCTGAACCGGTCGAGCTGCCGGGCGGTCTTCGGGGGCATCCAGGCCAGCGGGTCGAAGTCGTCGACCTGGGCCGCGACCTGCGAGCGAAACGCGGACGCATCGAACCGATCGATCCGCTTGATCGGCGAGCGCGCCTCGCGCAACCCGGCCCGGAATGCCTCGACGCCCGTTCCGATGGGCGTGACCAGACCGATGCCCGTGATCCAGATCCGCCGGCTTTCGCTCATGTCGGTGGATTCGTCGGGGTGGGGGTCCCGGACTGCGACGCCTCGTGCACGCCCTCGGCGATGGCTTTGAACGTTGCCAGTGTCCGTCCCGCGATCGGCCGAGTGAAGAACCGATCGACGAACGCTGCGAATCCCGGGAAGCGGGGGGCGAATTCATGCTCGATCGTCACGGTGGAACCGTCACGACCGGGCTCACCCCCGCCGCCAGTGGCCGCAGGTTCGATGCGCCAGGTGACGTCCATCCCCTTGGTCGCGCCTGCCACGTGGACGAAGCGGAGGCGCCGGGCCGTCCGCTCCGCCCAGGTCCGCGAACGCCAGGTCACTGGCAGCCCGAGCCCCAGGACCCCGATCAGGGGCCGGTACGCGATGAAATCGGCGACCAGACTTCCGTCCGGGCGCCGATCGACCGCCACGGACCGCGAGTAGTGCGGGAGCAGGTCGGCCCACCGCTCGACGTCGTGCGCGAGGGCGTACACCAGGTCGGGCGGTGCAGCGATCCGGATCGCGATCTCGCTGTGCATCGGTCGCTCGTTCGCCGTCAGCTCGAAGCGTTCGCGCGCACGTGATCGAGCGCGTAGCGCGCGAGCTCGCCCAGGCGGAGGCCGCGTGCTTCCGACGGCGCGAACCAGCGGCACGTGTCGGTCGTGCCATCCGGCTCGTCGCGCAGCTCGCCCCCGACGATCCGAACGCGGTACACGATGCGGATCGCATGGAGCCGACCGCCGGCGCTGTCCTCGTGGAACAGCCGGTCGATGACGCCGACGAGACCTTCCAGCTCACCCGTGTAGCCGGTTTCCTCGGCCAGCTCGCGCAGGACCGCGACCTCCGGCGGCTCGCCGAACTCGAGCGCGCCGCCGGGTAGCGTCCACATGTCGCCGACCCCGACCGACGGAGCGATGTGACAGAGGAGGAAGCGGTCGTCCTCGTCGAGCGTGACGGCGTAGGCGGCGACACGCGTGCGATCGGCCCGGGCGCCCGCGTCCGGGCCACCTCGCGGGTCCGGGCGGTCGTTCCCGTTCACGGCGCGAGCACCGAGGCGAGGAACCGCGGGTCGAGTCCGCGGGATGCGGGCACGAGGTCACCCATCACGAGACCCATCGTCGCACGAACCTCCGGTCGAGCGGCGAGCCGGCGGGCCGCGTACTCGAACGCCGCGGGCCGGGTGAGGAACGCCTGCACCAGCCACGACACCGCGTCCTTGGCAGCGAACCGGCGGCGCATCGCCCGGTCGTAGGCGGCGGCGGCCAGGTGCGCATGCTCCGGGCGGTCCAGGGCCACGCGGATCGCGGCGGCGGCGAGCTCCGTTGACACGAGGGCGCGATGGAGGCCCTCGCCGGTGAACGGATCGAGGAACCCGACGGCGTCCCCGACCAGGAACCACCCTGCCCCCGCCCGACGCGTTACCCGGCCGCCGAGTGGGGCGGCCCCGGCCAGC
>JARDZW010000195.1 GCA_029240655.1 Chloroflexota bacterium | reverse complement strand
CGTCCAATTCGCGCCGGATGTCCCCGAGGACATCCCCGAGCTCGAACCGCTCGCGCAGCTCCTCGCGTCGACGGGCGAGTCGATCCATGAGGTCCTGGAGGCCCGGCAGGTCGGGACGGGTCGGGTCGCCGCTGCGCCAGCCCCGCTCCATCAGGCGGCGCAATGCCTCGGCGAGATCGCCGTCAGCCATGACGTCGTTCGACAGCTCATCGAGGATCTCGTCGGCGCCGAGGTCGGGCACCTGCTGGCTTCCATCCCAGCGCGAATAGCGGGCGCGCCGGGCGAGCGCGGCCACAGCATCGTCTTGCGCCGCTCCCCGGGGTCGTGCCGGTGGGATCCGTCCGTCGAGATCGCGATAATCCGGCGTGTACCCGGTCACCGGTGGTAGACCGTCCCGCCTGCGACGCGCTCCTTGTTGATCCGTCGGGCGAGGTGCAGGCCCTCGAGCAGGAACTCCACCGCCGAGGCCACCACGGCCGGCTCCTCGGCCCCGTCGGTCACGTCGAACGTGCCGAGATCGCGGACCGCGTCACGCAGGCCCGGCACCTCGCGTGCCCACGCCACGTATTCGCGCGATGGGGTGCGCTCGCCGGTCTCGACCGTGAACCCGTCCTCGAAGGCGTCCACGACCGGGTCGAGGTCGTCGAGCGTGACGCGGCGGGTGAACGTTGCGTAGAGCGCCTTCGTGATCAGCCGCTCGACGATGCGCTCCTCGGGCGACTCGTCGCCGATGGACTCGAGCTCCACCTTCCCAACGGTCGAGGCAACGACCGCGCCCAGGTCCGAGACGCGGGGCGCGGCCAGCGACTCACCGAGACGGATCGCGCGCTTCAGCGCGGCCGCCTCGAGCACCTCCATGTTCGCCACGGAGACCCGGACCGACACGCCCGACCGCTGGCTGATCTCCGGGGAGCGGCGTGCGAGGTGCGTCAGCTCGGCGACGGCCTCCTCCATGAACGGCGGCACGACGACGACCGGCGAGCCCTCCGCCACGGCGAAACGGTGCTTCTCCTGGCGGACGATCGACATCTCGTCGTCGAGGGTCAGCGGATAGTGCGTCCGGATCTGCGATCCCAGGCGGTCCTTCAATGGCGTGATGATCCGTCCGCGCGATGTGTAGTCCTCTGGGTTCGCCGAGGCGACCACGTACAGATCCAGCGGCAGACGCACCGTGAACCCGCGGATCTGGACGTCGCGTTCTTCGAGCACGTTGAGCAACCCGACCTGGATCCGTTCGGCGAGGTCTGGCAGCTCGTTGATCGCGACGATACCGCGGTTCGCGCGTGGGATCAGGCCGTAGTGGAGTGTCAGCTCGTCGGACAGGTAGCGGCCCTCCGCGACCTTGATCGGGTCCACCTCGCCGATCAGGTCGGCGATCGTGATGTCCGGCGTCGCGAGCTTCTCGGCGTACCGTCGATCGCGCGGGAGCCAGTCGATCGGGGTCTCGTCGCCGTCGCGCTCCACGATGGCCTTGGCAGCGGGGCTGACCGGCGCATACGGGTCGTCGTTGAGTTCACCGCCGCGGACGATCGGGATCCACTCGTCGAGCAGGCCGACCAGGAGGCGGGCCATCCGCGTCTTCGCCTGGCCACGTTCGCCCAGGAACACGATGTCGTGCCCGGCCAGGATCGCGTTCTCGATCGCGGGGAGCACCGTCTCCTCGAATCCGACCACGGTCGGGAGCACCTCGGCCCCGGTCTCCAGACGGTCAAGCAGGTTCGATCGGAGCTCTTCCTTGACGGTCCGGGAGCGCCAGCCGGCGGCCCGCAGCTCGGCGGTGGTGGCGGGACGGGCGGTGGTCGGCATCGGTGACCTCAAGTGGCGATGGGCGTGGCGCCGGCGGCGCTGGTGGTGCTTCGGTAACCGTCGATGGCGGCGCGCACGGCGTCGACGTCGACAATCCCGGCCTCCGCCAGGCCGGCCAGGTACTCGCGGCGGCGATCGACCTCGTGCTCGAAGTCGCCGGCCCTGCGCCCGACGCGGAGCGCGAGCTCGGGCGTGACGCCCCAGCCGAAGTGCTCGAACCGATCCTGATTCGCTTCCCAGGTCGCGAGGACGGCGGGACCGAGTCGCTGGACATGGCCGTGCTCGTCGCGCGACATCGGGCGGACGTAGTGCGCCGCGCTCACACGACGAACGCCCTCGCGGATGGAACGCAGGATCAGCACGATCCCGAGGCGCGACAGCTCGTCGTCGCTGAGCTCCACCGGCGGCGGGCGGAGGGCCTCGAAGACCTCCTCGAGCGAGTCGGCGTGGATCGTGGCGGCCAGGCCGTAGCCGATGGTCACCGCGCGGATCGCGACTCGGGCTTCCTCGCCCCACGTGTAGGACGGGAGGTGGTCCGAGAATTCAGGCACGAGGAGCACCGTGTCGTCGGGGCGGATCGGGGGGATCCCAGGATGGGCGGGCTGGTCTCCGCCGCGCGGTCGCCGCCACCCCAGCTCCGTGGCCTGGGGCAGCCAGTCGAAGGTCTCCGTCGCGCCCTCGAGCTCGACCGTTCGGATGCCCGGCGGCAGGAAGTCGAGGAGGGCGCCTAGGAGCGTGGACTTGCCGACCTGCCGGGCCTCGGCAGCGACGACGACCGGGACGCGACCCTCGATGAGGACCCATAGCATCGCCGCCAGCTCCGCATCGAGCGTGCCGGCACGCAGCAGTTCCACGATGGAACGCGACGTCGGTGGCACGTGGCGGACGGCCCACCGGCCCCGCGCTGGCGAGGTGTCGGCCAAGGGAATCTCCGAACGATCCGATGGTGGCTCCCCGTTCGGGGCCGCCAGCGTACGGCCGACCCCCCGGAGCGTCAAACGACGTTTCCGATACCTGCCGATCCGCGTCATCATCAGTCGCCTACCATCGGGAACGTGACCCTAGAGATCGTGCCGCTGACACCAGCTCGCGTCGCCGATCTCGCGACCCTGTTCGACCAGGGTGGCGACCCGAAGTGGTGCTGGTGCTCGTACTTCCGGGTTCGCGGCCGCGACTGGACGAACTCCACGGCAGCAGACAACCGCGAGCTCCTCGCGGCGGCGGCGCGGAGGCGCCACCACGCGCCGGGACTGGTCGCGTACGACGAGGGCACGGTCGTGGGCTGGGTGAGCCTCGGCCCACGCGACGACTACGAGCGACTGGCCTATTCCAGGGTTCTCGCCCCGGTCGACGAGGTCCCGGTCTGGTCGATCGTGTGCTTCGTCGTCGGGCGGAAGTCGCGCGGGAAGGGCGTGGCCGGCGAGCTGCTCGCCGGCGCCGTCGACTACGCCCGTGACCACGGGGCGACGATGCTCGAGGCCTACCCGGTCGACGTGCGCGTGGGCGAGCGGATCGCCTCGGCGAGCGCCTACCAGGGCACGCTCGGCATGTTCAAGCGGGCCGGATTCAAGGTGGTCGAGCGCCGCCAGCTGAACTCGACCAGCCGCACTCGACCGATCGCCCGGCTCGAACTCTGAGCCTTCCAACGAGCCGGCTTCGACCCGCCTACGTCATCCGTCGCGGGCCGGCCATCGTCATCCGACGGCGTTGACATGGCCCAGCCCGAACGCCTAGACTTCCCGCTGGCGCGCAAGTCGCACGCCCTCGTCTAGCTCAAAGTTTGGAGGCGGTCTCCGAATGAAGATGCTGCTGAATCTCCGACGCACCACGGCGCCCGACGGCGCTGCGGATCGCGGGAGATCTGTGCCCATCTCGAGCTAGCCGCAGGCGGCAGGACCGCCTTCCGGACAGAACCCGAGCCGTGGGCCAGATCAGGCCCC
>JARDZW010000081.1 GCA_029240655.1 Chloroflexota bacterium | reverse complement strand
ACAGCTTCACCCCGAACGACAACGGCACCTACGTCGTCAAGCTCATCGTGACCGACGACGATGGCGGCACGGGCATGACCACCGAGACCATCACGGTCATTAATGTGAACCCGGTCATTACCAGCTTCACGGGAACGACCTCCTTCAGCGGATCACTCGTCGTGGCGCCGACCGTGTTCACCGTGGACTTCACCGACCCAGGCACAGCAGATACATGGACCGCCTTCTTCACGTACGGCGACGGCACGACTCAAACGGTCTCCCCGTACGTCAGCGGGCAGCCGGTTCCCCACACATACACGAGCGCTGTTTGCGGAAGGATCGTCAGCGTCGTCATCACGGACGATGACGGTGGATCCGATTCTGAGACCACCACAGTCAACGTCGGCACGGCGGGCTTCCAGGCGCCGATGACCAATCAGCCTGTGACCAACAAGCTCAAGAACGGCCAAGTGCTACCCGTGAAGGTCTTCTTCCGGGATTGCACTGGGGCCGGCGTCAACAACCTGACACCAGCCATCAGGCTCGTCGAGGGCGACCTGACCAGCGTTCCGGATGACTCGGGCGTTGCGATCACGCCGCCCTCCGTCTCCGGAGCCGACACGGATGGCTTCATGCGGTCGAGCGGCCCGGACGGCTCGTACATGTACAACATGCGGGTCAACGTCAACAAGCTCAACACCGACTACACCGTGATCATCTATCCGAACGCGGTCGGTACCAACCTGAACAGTGCGCAGACCCTGCGGCACGTCATCCAGGCGACCAAGTAGCGCCTATCCCAGAGCGCTCGTCCTACTCCGAGCGCGCGCAGAGGCCGGTCCCCACTGACCCGGGGGCCGGCCTCTCACTCTGTCCGCTCGAGCTAGGGCGCCTTCGGATCCACGTAGCGGCAGCGTGCGCGTAGCGGGCACGCGTCGTGCTCGGGGCGTTGGGCGTGGCAGACCTTGCGGCCATGCTGGATGAGGTTGACGTGGGCCTCGTACATCTGGTCCGGCTCGAACAATCCCAGGACGAGATCGTGCGCCTCGTCAAGCGACGGCTTCGGTGGCAGCACGCCGACCCGGCGCATGACTCGGTCGACGTGGCGGTCGATCGGCAGCAGCGGCTGGCCGAAGCAGAACAGCAGGAGCACCGAGGCGGTCTTCTTGCCGATGCCATCGATCTCGTCCAGCCAGTCGCGCGCCTCGATCGCCGGCATGTCACCGAGAAACTCGAGGGAGTAGTCGCCACGCTCCTCGCGGATCTTGCGCAGGGTCGTTTGGAGGCGTGGGGCCTTCTGGTTGGGCAGGCCGCCCGGGCGGATGACGTCGGTCAGTTCGGGGATCGGCGCAAATTCGACGCGCGCCCAGTCCGGCGCCGCGCCGTCCGGCAGCCCGAACCCGCCCCAGCCGGCGCCGGGCTTGTGCGCCTCGACCGGGCCACCGCCCGGGTACGCGCGGCGGAGCGCCTCGAACGCGGCCTCGGCGTTGGTGTCCGCGGTGCTCTGGGTGAGGATCGTCAGGATCAGCTCGCTGGTCGGGTCGAGGCGGCGCTCCCAGGACGGGCGGCCGTACTTGGAGGCCAGGCCGTCGAGCACGAACGGGATGAGCCCCGGCCGGTAGCGCTCGAGCCGCTTCGCGAAGCTTCGGCCCGGGTCGCTGAACTTGCGCTTCTTCGGGCGCGGGCGGCGGTTCGGCTTCGGCGCGCGCGTGGGCGGCGGCACGAGCGGATCCTCGGCGGTCATGCGAACGCCACTCCGAGACCGACGAGGGTGGCGATCCGCTCGCCACAGCGTTCCAGCGGTGCCGTACCTGCGGCCATCGCCTCCTCCACCGATTGCGGTCGCTCGGTGGCCGGGACGGCCATAGCCCCGACCTCCGCGAGGGCGGCGATGCCGTCCGGTTCGACGCCGCCACCGACTGCGATGCAGGGTACGCCTGCCGCCTGGGCCCGGCGCGCGACGCCGAGCGCGGTCTTGCCGAAGGCCGTCTGCGAATCGATCCGGCCCTCGCCGGTGACCACGAGATCGGCTCGCGCGAGCCGCGCGTCGAAATCGGTGGCGTCCATCACGAGGTCGACGCCCGGACGGAGCGCGAACGCCCCGAAGCGGTCCTGGATAGAGAGCAGCGCGTACCCGACGCCCCCGGCCGCGCCGGCGCCCGGGGTCTCGCGCTCGGGGCGCCCGGCCTCGACATCCATCGTGTCGGCGAACCGATCGAGCCGTCGGTCGAGATCCTGGACGTCCTCAGGCGTCGCACCCTTCTGCGGACCGTAGACAGCCGCGGCGCCGCTCGGCCCCGACAAGGGGTTCGAGACGTCGCAGGCCACCTGTAGCTCCACGGTGGCAAGGCGCGGATCCAGGTGCTCCAGGTCCACGGTCGCGGTGTCCCGGTCGGCAAGGGCGCCGAGGCCGGTCAGCAGACCGGCGCCGCCGTCCGTCGTGGCGCTGCCGCCGATGCCCAGGACGATGCTGCTGACGCGGGCATTCAACGCCGCCCGGATCAAGTCGCCCGTCCCGATGGACGTCGCCCGGATCGGGTCGCGTTCGTCCGAGGCCAGGAGGGAGAGGCCAGAGGCCGCGGCCATCTCGACCGCCGCGCGGTGCCCGTCATCCGAGATCAGCCACCGCGCCGTGATCTGGCGACCGAGCGGATCGCGCGCGGTCGAGGTCCGTCGCTGCCACCCGCCGGCCGCCTCGATCGCCGCGAGGGTGCCTTCGCCCCCATCGGCGAGCGGGCAGAGCAGGATCTCGTCGTCGGGGCGGGCGCGGCGCCAGCCGTTGGCCAGCGCCTGCGCGACCTGGACCGAGGTTAGCGACCCCTTGAACGAGTCGGGCGCGATGAGGATCGTCCGTGCGGAGGCCGACGCCGGCGCGGGGCTCATCGGAGGTCCTTCCAGAAGAACGTGGTCGGGGTCGGTGTCCCGTCCGTCGCGAGGGCGTGGTTCGGCATGACGCCGAGCTCGACCCAGCCCTGCGATCGATAGAAGGCATCCGCTGCGCTCCCGGTCACGGTGTCGAGCATCAGCATCCAGCGGCCATCGGCGCGTGCCCGGTCTTCCGCCGCGGCCATCAACGCCGTGGCGATGCCGCGCCGCCGGGCCGAGCTGTGCACCAGGACCTTGCCGATCTCGGCTCGATGGGGCGAATTGGGGTTGCGCGAGCGGATCAGCAGGGTGGAGCCCACGATCCGCTCGTCGTCGATCGCCACGAACGCCGAGATGACGCCGTTGCGGACCTGATCGATGCGCTCGGTCCACCAAGGGGCCGTCTCGTCTGCGGTCACACCGGCGAGGAAGTTGACCCCCGCGCCGCTGTCGACCGCGTCGACGAGCAGGGCCGCGAGGTCTGGGATGGCCGCCTCATAACCCGCCGCGTCAAGCTCGCGGATCGTGACGGGCGGGGAGGCGCGCTCGGTCACCGTATGGTCGGTTCGAGTCCTACGCGGCCCGCCGCGCGCCGGCGCTCCAGGTATTCCGGGATCCGGATCATCGGCGGCCGCTCCTGGTCGGCGAGCTCGATCACCTCGAGCGACAGGCGGCCCTTGCCCGAGCGCGGCAGCTTCATCGTGGAGCCCATCTCGGCGAACAGCCGCACCTTGCGCCGCTCCTCGAGCCGCTTGATGACGGCCTGAAGGATCACGAACGACATGCGCGACAGACCTTCAAGCTCCTGGTTGCGGTGGACCCGCCGTTCCAGGTCGACCTGCCCGAGGCCCTCGATGCCGACGCGCTCCGCCGCGTCGATGAGGTGGCCGATCTCGACGGCGTAGCCCGTGAAGAACGGAATCGACTCGAGCAGCGATCGACGCCCGGCGTACTCCCCGGCGAGTGGCTGGATGAGCCCGGACAGCTCCGGGTAGAAGAGGTTGATCAACGGCCGCGCGACGAGCTCGGTGACGCGGCCGCCGCCGCCTTCCTTGAGCACGCCGTCGGTGACGATGGGTCGCTGGTAGTAGCCCTTGACGTACTGCAGTCGCGGCTCGTGGAGGAGCGGTCCGAGTGTCCCGTAGACCATCCGGTGATGCCAGTTCTTCACGTCGGTGTCAGCCCACACGACGATGTCGCCGGTCGTCTCGTACAGCGACTTCCAGAGCGCCTCGCCCTTGCCGTGGAACGAGCCGTACCGCGAGAGGACGTCGCGGTGCTGGACCACGCGCGCGCCCTCGGCCTCGGCGATCTCGCGCGTGCGGTCGGACGACGCCGAGTCGATGACGAGGACCTCATCGAGGAGCGGCACACGCCCGACCATCTCGCGCATCGCGCGACGGACGATCGGCCCGATGGTCTCCTCCTCATCGAGCGTCGGGAAGACCAGCGAGACCGTGACGCCCTGCTTCTCCTTGAGCTGGACGAGGCGCCGCAGGTCCCCGAACTCGGCGTGGTGGAAGTTCGATTCACCGAACCAGCGCTCGACGCGGGCCGGGACGGCGCGGGCCTCCTCGGCTGCCCGGTCCGCGGCGGCCAGCGACTCCGCCTTCGCGGCGAGCGTATCGAACGTCGTGCGGCCGATGGCCTCGCGGGTCTTGACGACCACGACGGTCGGCTTCGCGCGCGCGGCGATCGCTTCGGGGAGTGCCCCGAACAAGTACGAATCCGCGCCCTCCCCGCCCGGCGCGGCCGATGCGCCCATGACCACGAGGTCGGCCTTCTCCGCCTCACGCAGGATGGCGTTGCGGACGTTGGGGGCCTCGCGCAGGACCGCCTCGCCCTTGCCCTTGAGGTGCTGCTTGATGAACGTGGTCAGGGCCCGTTCCGCCTGCGCGCGGACGGCCATCGTGATGCCCGCCGGCACGAGGTGGAGGACCACGACCGTCGCGCCGTGGTAGGACGCGATCGCGTCCGCGAAGCGGATCGCGAGCTCAGCGTGCGGGCCGCCGCGGACGGGCACGAGCACCCGCTTGATCTCGCGGGTGCCACGCTGCTTGACGACCGCGATGTCGCATGGGGACTCTCGGACGACCTCGTCGATCGTCGGGGAGAAGACGGTCGGGCCGCCATTGCGTCCGTCGTGGCCGGCGGGCGCCTTGCCGCCCCAGCCGAAGATGATGAGGTCGGACTCCTGCTCGGCGGCCGCCTCCGTGATCCCCTCGGCGGCGTGCCGGCCGATGCGGACGATCGGGTGGATGGCGGTCCCCGCCGGCGCGTAATCAAGCACCTTCTGGAGCAGCCGCCGGGCGTGCCGCGCGCGAGTCGCACCCTCGGACAGAGGCATGCCCTCCGGGACTTCCACGATGCCGAGCGCCGACAGCTCGCCGGCGCGCGGGTCGAGCATCGCCGCGCCGAGGCGGATCAGCTCCTCGGCCGTGCCGGGGTTGGCGACCGGGATAAGGATCCGGGCGGGGAGGGGAGAGCGCGGGCTCATCCGGCGCCCTCTGCGACCTTCGCGGCGCTCCACCGCTCCACGAGGTACGGCTTGGTTCGCTCGAAGGTGCGCGCCTGGCGCTCCACGCGATCCTCGGCCTCGTCGGTCGTCACGTTCCGATTCTCGATCACGAAGCTGCCAACACGCCCGAAGTAGATCGGGACGAGCGCCGCAACCAGGGTCTCGAGCGGATGCTTCGGGTTCCTTGCGGTCACGATGAGGTCGTAGATGACCCGTGACCACACGTCGTCCGGGAACTGGAATGCGCTCACGGCTTCCGCCATCTCCTGCGTGGTCGCCGTGGCCGACGCCACGTCTTCACCGATCCCGAGCTTGGTCCGTGCCGTGTCGCCGATGCGGCCGGCGTCGCCCGCGAGCTCCATGACGGTCTCGAGCGTCTCGGGGGCGAGCATCGAGCCCCACAGCTCGGCCAGCGTCATAGAGCCCGTGTGGAACTCCGACAACAGGCGCAGCGTGTTCACGTTGAGCGGCGGCGGGTCGATGATCCGCTCGAAGCCATAGGCGGGGACGTCGTGGCTGCCCTTGATGTCAAGCCAGTGGCCTTCGTGCTTCACGGCCAGCCGCAGGATCGTGCCAACGACCTGGCGGAACATGGGGCCCAGGTCGGAGCCTGGGTCCTTGGGGTCGTGGATCTTGGCGCCGAGGCGCGTCTGGCAGACCGCGAACCCGCCGGCCAGCGCCGAAGTCGTCATCCAGATATCGATGCCGAACTTGCTGACGTCGTCGGTCCAGTCGTCGAGCGTCAGGTAGTGCCGGACGAGATCGCCGCTGACCCCGAAGTCGCCACCGATCGGCTGGCGGATGCGGTGGCCATACAGAGCTCGGGTCAGCGGGTACGTGACGGTATTCGTGATCGTGCCGTCGTACTTGTAGCGGGCGTAGAGCGGCGCCACGAAGTCGTAGCCGCCCTTGAGGATGGGCCCGGACAGCAGCTCGATCCATTCGGGCACGATGCTGCGCAGGTCGGAGTCGACGACGACGAGCGCCTGGACCTTGAGCGCCGCGGCGATCTCGAAGATCGTGCGCAGGGCGGCGCCCTTGCCACCGACCCCGTCGATCTCGGGGTAGGTCAGGCTGACGCGCGAGAGCTTGTGGCTCGGGCGGACGAGCAGGATCTGCTCGATGTAGTCGGGCGGCTCGGTATCGATGACGACACGGCCGGTGCCGTCCGGGGATCCCGCGTCCGAGTTGACCACCACGGGCCGCAGGTCCGGGAAGTACTGGACGAGCCCAGCCTGCGCCGCGCGCACCACATAACCGATGGTCGCTGCGTTCTTGAAGCTTGGGATGCCGACCATGATGTCGGCTTCACCGAGTCGGGCGATCTGTTCCCGCACGGCCGGAGTCAGGGCAGTCTCGGGCATCGACCCCACCGTACCACCCCACACGGCCGCGACGCCTTGCAGGTGCGCATCCGGTGCTGCCTCAGCGGCGGGGCATCGGCGTCGTGATCCAGTCCGGAGCCACCTCGCCCGGTCGATAGCGCGAGTTGGCGCCCTTGTACGCGAGGCCGCGGAAGCCCATCTCGCGCCACGAGCCGATCCACGTCTCGACGGGCGGACGGACGTACATGCTGGCGCGCACCATCGGATCACCCGGCAGCACCGAGGCCAGGAGCCGCTTGCGCTCGAGCAGCGGGACGTCGAGCAGCCACTCCCCATCGAGCCAGAGAAGGTCGACGGCCACGAGGTTCAGCGGCTCGTCCTCCCCGAACTGCCGGGCTGCCCGTTCGGCCTTGTCGTCCTCGGCCTGCTGTGCCCGATCGAGCACGCGACCGCCCACGAGCGCCTTCGTGAGGAGCTTGCTGACCGACGGCATCGGCATGATGCCGGGGCGCAGGCCAGTGTCCTCGCCGCTGATCATCTTGGTGATATACGCGTCCAGGATCACGCCCGACGCCGTGGCGGCCACGGACTGGGTGAGCGCCGTGCTGAGCTCCTCGTGCCCGATCACCTCGACGCCGTCCAGCAGCAGGACCGCCGCATCACCCTGGACGGCGGCGATGACGCGCAACCCGGTCCAGACCGGCTCCACCACGGGCTCGGGGACGCGATCCGTGCGCCCGGTAGCGAACTCCTGGAGGCGCAGATCTCGTGCCAGTCGGATGGCGTCGTGGTCGTCCATCTGCAGCATCGTAGTCCTCCCGGCGACGCGTATCATCGGCCCGTGGCCACTGCCGCCCCGCCCACGGGTCCCGCCCCGCGCACCGGCGGTCTGGCCGCCCTGACGCCGAGTGGCCGCGCGGTCGTCCCGGCCGCGTGGGCCATGTACGACCTCGCCAACACGATCTTCACGTACTCGGTCGTGTCGTACGCGATGGGGCTCTGGACGATCGATCGCCTTGGGCCGGCCGACGGGCAGTTCTGGTTCGGCGTGGCGGCTGCCGCCAGCGTCCTGCTCAACGCGATCGTGTCGCCGATCCTGGGCGCCGTCAGCGACCGCGGTGGACGGCGGCTGCCCTACCTCCTGGTCTTCACCGCGATCACGGTCGTGGCCACCGCCCTGATCGCGGTCGTGGATGCGGCGGCGATCGGCCTGGTCTTGTTCGCGATCGCGAACTTTGCCTACCAGGCGGCCCTCATCTACTACGACGCAACGCTCCCGATCGTGGCAAAGCCGGAGGCGCGGGGGCGCATGTCGGGCATCGGCGTGGCGGTCGGCTACCTGGGGACGTTGATCATCGCCGGCCTGATCCTGGTCACGGGTTCCGGGGCGGAGCCGCTCACGTTCCTGATGGCCGCGGGCCTGTTCACGGTCTTCGCGATCCCGATCTTCGTCTTCGTGAAGGAGCGGGCGGTAAGCGACTACCGGTTCCGGTTGCGTGACGTGCTCTCGTCCTGGTCGCAGCTCGGTACGACACTCGGCCACGCGTCCGAGGTGCCGGGTCTGCTCCGGTTCCTGCTGGGGCGGTTCTTCTACACGGACCCGGTCAATACCGTGATCGTCGTCATGACCGTCTTCGCCACGGAGGCGATCGGCCTGTCGCGGGGCGACGTCAACATCGTCCTTTTGCTGCTCACGGTCGTGGCCGTCTTTGCGAGCCTGGGCTGGGGCCGCCTCGTGGAACGGATCGGCCCGAAGCGCACCCTGCTCATCGTGCTCGGGACGTGGTGCGTAGGCCTGCTCGTCGTGGGCACCGTCCTGTCATACCCCACCTTCCTGATCGGCGGTGCGCTGCTGGGCGCGGGTCTCGGCGGCGTCTGGACGTCGGACCGGGTGCTCATGCTGCGGCTGTCGTCGCCGGACAAGGTCGGCGAGTTCTTCGGGCTGTACGGGATCGCCGGCAAGTTCAGCGCGGTGACCGGACCGCTGTTGTACGGGGCCATCGTGTCGAGCTTGCTGAACGCCGGCTGGGGCACGGGTGCGTACCAGGTCGGCATCCTGAGCTTCCTCGGGCTGATGCTGATCGGGATCCTGCTGCTCCGGGGTGTGCCGGAACCGCCGGATCGGATCCCGACCGTGCCCGTCGTCCCGCCCCTCGCACCGCCGGTTCGCCTCGCCCCCGCGGCGGCCCCGATCGCGCCCGGGGATCAGTCCGAGTAGCCGCCCCGGTGCCCCTGGCGCCAGGTCCACGCCGAGCCGACGATCTCGTCGAGGCTGGGCCGGTGGGGCCGCCAGCCGAGGATCTCCCCCGCCCGGGCCGCTGACGCCACCAGGACCGGCGGGTCGCCCGTCCGCCGCGGGCCGATCTCGTGCGGGATCGTGTGACCGACGACGCGCTCGGCGGCGGCCAGCACCTCGAGGTTGCTGAACCCGCCGCCGTTGCCCAGGTTGCAGATGACGGCGCCCCTTGCGGTGCGCTCGTCGTCGCGGGCCGTGGCCTCGATGGCCCTGAGGTGTGCGTCGGCCAGGTCGGCCACGTGGATGTAGTCGCGGACGCACGTGCCGTCAGGCGTCGGGTAGTCGCCGCCGAACACGGTCACCGGCCGGCCGGCCTCGATCGCGCCGAAGATGGCCGGGATCAGGTGCGTCTCGGGGTCGTGATCCTCGCCCAGCGCGTGGGTCGCGCCGGCGACGTTGAAGTAGCGGAGCGTGACGCTGCGCGTGCCGTAGGCCCGGGCATACCAGAGCAACGCGCCCTCGAACGCGCGCTTCGTCTCGCCGTACGGGTTGATCGGCCGGAGCGGGGCGTCCTCCGTGATCGGCGTGGCATCGGGGACGCCGTAGACGGCCGCAGTGGACGAGAAGACCACGCGATCGACGCCGACCTCGCGTGCCGCTTCCAGCAGCGTGATGCCGCCGGCGACGTTGTCGCGGAAGTATCGGGCAGGGTCTTCGATCGACTCGCCGACCAGTGAGCGCGCTGCGCAATGGAGGATGGCCTCGACGTTCTCGGTGGCGAGGAGGCGGGTCACGGTGGCGCTATCGCCATAGCTCCCCACGTGCAGTCGTGCCCCCTGCGGGACCGCAGATCGATGCCCTGTCGTGAGGTCGTCGAGGACCACGACGTCGTGGCCTGCCTCGAGGAACGCCTCTGCTGACACCGAGCCGACATACCCGGCACCGCCGGTCACGAGAACCTTCGTCATACGCCGAACGATACGGGCCGATGCGGAATGGCGTCAGCGACGGCGAAGGCGACCAAGGATCGAGCGGCGCGGGCGGACCTTGGAGGCCCGGTCGGGAGCCCCGGCCGGAGGTGCCGTCGGAGCGGTGGGCGGGGCAGGCTCGACGGGCGGCTCCGGGACGGTCTCGCCCCTGGTGCGCATCACCTCGTCGAGGCGGGTGACGAGTCGTTGGGCCGCTTCGTTCTCGGGGTCGATCGTGAGGGCCTTGCGGGCCAGCAGGTAGGCGCCCGCGTCGTCCGCGTGCTCGAGCGCGACGCGCGCCAGGCCGACGACCGCGATCGAATTCGCCGGATCGCTGGCCGCCACCTGGCGGTAGAGCCGCTCCGCCTCGTCGACGCGGCCGAAGGACAAGGCCCGCTCCGCCTCGAGGAGCAGCTCGATCATCACGCCTTCTCGGAGCTGAGTCTGCGGCGAGCGAGGTCGAGCAGGCCCTCACGCGTGTTGACCGCCGGGTCGGCGATGACCCGCTCCAGGAGCCAGTCCAGCAGGCGCCCAAGCCCCGGGCCTGGCGTGATCCCCAGCTCCGTCATCAGGTCCGAGCCGTCGACCGCCAGCCCGCTCAGGTCCAGCGCGACGCCCGCTGCGAGCTCCTTGGCGACGCGCGCCCGAAGCTCGTCCAGCCCGCCGGCATTCGGCTCCCGTCCCGATCCGATGTGGTCCGCCTCACGCAGCAGGAACTGGTCCTCCAGCTCCTCGCGCGTGATCTTCACGATGAACCGGCGGACGGCCGCGTCGGACCAGCTCGGCTGATAGCCGAACATGTGGTGGCGGATGAGACGCACGATCCGCTGACGCTCGGCGATCGGCCAGCGCCAGTCGTCGAGGAGCTTGTCCGCCAGCTCCGCGCCGACCGACTCGTGTCCCAGGAACCGACCGTCGGCCATCGTCAGCGGCTTGCCGATGTCATGGAGCAATGCCGCGAGGCGGATCCGCGGCGGCTCCCTGGTCGCGCCATCGACCGCCCGCAGCGTGTGATCCCAGAGGTCTTCTCCGGGGACCTTGTTCTGCGGCACGCCGGATTGCGCGGCAAGATCCGGGGAGATCGCGAAGAGGAGGCCAGTGTCGGCCATCAACCGCAGGCCGATTGACGGGCGATCGGCGGCGAGCAGTCGCCGCATCTCGATCGCGATCCGTTCCCCGGACAGGCGACGCACGTTGTCGGCCTTCTCGCGGATCGCCGCCAGCGTCGCCGGCTCGACGTCGAAGTCGAGCGTGGCCGCCAGCCGGACGGCACGGACCATGCGGAGGGCATCCTCGTGGAAGCGTTCCGCGGGGTCGCCGACCGTCCGCAGGATTCGTGCCGCAAGGTCGGCCCGGCCACCGTGCGGGTCGACCAGCCGCGGCGGCTCGCCGGGCTCGGCGCCCCAGGCCATGGCGTTGACCGTGAAGTCGCGCCTCGCCAAGTCCAGCTCGATGGACTCGCTGAACTCGACCCGGTGCGGCCGGCGGAAATCGGCGTAGTCGTGGTCGGAGCGGAAGGTCGTGATCTCGACCTCACCGACGTCGGGATCCTCGGTCCGGACGGCGACCGTCCCGAACTTGTTCTCGTAGACGGCTCCCGGGAACAGCTCGAGGGTACGTTCGGGCAGCGCGGCGGCCGCGAGGTCCCAGTCCTTCGCCGGCCGGCCCAGGAGCGTATCGCGCAGCGACCCACCCACCACGTACGCGGCGTGGCCTCTGGTCCAGAGCGTGCGGAGCAGGCCGTGGACGACGTCCGGGATCGCGCGTTCGAAGTCCAGTGGGGTCGACACGTCGCCCGCTCGGGGGCGTCAGTTCCGCCCGAGGAACAGGTACGTCCGCCAGGCGTCGTTGCGCTCGTCCACGAGGTACGGCGTGAACAGCGAGTAGATATCGCTACGAGGCTCGTGCGGCTCTCGCTTGAGTCGAAGCCGGGCCTCGTCGAGTGTCTTGCCGCCCTTTCGGTGGTTGCAGGGCTTGCAGGCGGTGACGAGGTTCTCCCAGCTGTGGGCCCCGCCGCGGTGGCGCGGCATCACGTGGTCAAGCGTCAGGTCGTGGGTCTGGCGGCCGCAGTACTGGCAGGTGTGCCGATCACGGGCGAAGACCTCGCGACGGCTGAGCTTCACGCGCGGCCGCGGCCGGCGGATGAAGTGCTGGAGCCGGATCACGGAGGGCGCGCGGAATTCCGTCCGCGGCGTCCGAATCATCTGGTGGTCGTACTCGATCACCTCGGCCTTCTCACCGAACAGCAGTCGGAAGGCCCTGGGCAGATTGCAGACGTTGAGCGGCTCGTAGTTCTGGTTCAGAACGAGAACGACGCCGTCCATGGTGGGCGGAGGATAACAAGTTCACCGCAGCGTGCCG
>JARDZW010000080.1 GCA_029240655.1 Chloroflexota bacterium | reverse complement strand
GGCGACCCTGTCGACGACCTCGCGCCAGAACTCGTTCGGCATCCGCCGGTCGAACTCCTCCTGGGAAATCGCGTACTGCGCGCGCGACGGGATGCTGTCGCCCGACACACCCCCGGGTAGTGGCCACCACAAGCGCTGGATGTGCTTGCGGGCGAGGACCATCGCCGCGTCGAAGCGGATCACCGGGAAGCGGCGCGCGACATCCAGGATGACCCCGATGACGTGTTCGCGGACCTCGGCCGACAGGAAGTCGAGCTGGGCGGTGTCGTTCCAGGGGAAGCTCGTGCCGTCGTTGCCGTGATAGACGTAGCGCACGTCGCCGGTCTCGCGGTCGAAGCGCTTGAAGACGACGGCCGCGTCGGTGTCGTCCCAGTAGTGGTCCTCCAGCACGATCCCCACGCGCGAGTCGTGCGACAGGTCCGGCCCGGTGTAGGTGTAGGCCGGGAACGGCGGTTCGGGCAGCGACAGGAACCACTCGGGGTGCTCGGTGACCCAGCGCGAGTCGATGCCCATGTGGTTGGGCACCATGTCGCTGGCCAGCCGGATGCCGCGCGCCCACGCGCGATCGCGCAGGTTGGCGTAGGCGGCCTCGCCCCCGAGGTCGTCGGCGATCCGGTAGTCGTCGAGGGAGTAGGCCGAGGCGACGGCATCGGGGTTGCCGCGCATCCGCTTGATCCGCTCGGACGCCACCGAGCGTTGCCACAGCCCGATCAGCCACAGGCTGGTCACGCCCCAGCTGGCCAGGGTGTCGAGCTCCTCGTCCGGGATCGCGTCGAGCGTGCGCAGGTCCCGCCCGTAGCGACGAGACAGCTGGTCGAGCCAGACGTACGTGCTCTTGGCCATGAGCACGACTCGCGGCATCCAGTCCGAATCGCTGGAAAAGGCCTCCGCCTCGTCGGCGACGACGGCCGCGGCAAACGACGGCACATCCGGTGGCACGTCCTTGCCGCCGCCACCACCGAAGCGCAGGTGCAGTCCGCGCTCCTCTTCGGCGAGGACGCCGATCGCGATGTCCAGCCGGCCGACGATCGCATCCAGGTCTGCCCCGAGGATCGCGGCCCAGTGCTCCCGGACATAGCGCAGTTGGCCGGCCAGCGAGGTGGGCACACGCCGGGCCGGCGCCCGCAGCAGCTCGACGAGCGACGCCCTCGTCCCGTCCGCGAGCGCCAATCCCTCGCCCGCCGCGAACCACGCTTCCAGCGCGGCGGCCAGGTCGTCGTAGCGCGTCCCGTCGCGGAGGATCCTGTCGTCCACGAGCTCGCGCAGCGGCCCGAGCGCCGGGTTCTCGTTCGCTACGCGGATGAGCAGGACCTCTTCCAGGCGGTCGACGGCCGGTTCGGGCTCCGGCCCGACGCCCGGGAACGCAGAGGCGAACCGATCGAGGACGAGGTCGGCATCGGCCTCCCCCAGCCGGCGGCGGACTTCCCGAAGCGCCCCGGCCATCGAGCCCGCGCTGAGCGTCTCGAACCGCGCGGTCAGCAGGTGTGCGATCTCGTGGAGCAGGCCCAGGGCCACGATCTCGCCGGCACCGACCGACGGCGCGCCCGCGGGCCTGACGGAGTTCATCCGCGCGGCGAGGTGCCGGATCGCGGCGAGGTCAGCGACGACGAGGTCGCCTCGGGCGCTCAGGAGAGCGTCATCGATCGCGTGGCGCTCGCGCGCCGTCCGGCGAATATGGAACTCGCGCATTGGTCCGAAGGATGGCACGCGCCCTCGGCGTGCGTCAGGCCCCGAGCGCCTCGGTCGGTCGTTCCGCGGCGGCGTGCTCGATCGCTCGGCGCAGCAGCTCCAGCCCGGACGGGTCGAACTCGTAGGTCCACGAGCGGACCCGTTCCGGCCGGCTCAACCCACGATCGAGGCCGGCGGCCAGCGCTTCGCGCGACATCAGGATCAGGTCTGCGGTCGCATCGACCTTTTCGAGCGCGTCGGGCTCGGTCGTCAGCGCGGTCACGATCTCGATCCCCGTCGCGCCGGACAGGCGCAGGACATCGAGCATGTTGTCCGCGCCACGCTCGGACGGGCAGACGAGGCCCACCCGCGAGCCCGGCTTCAGGCCGGCGATCTCGTGGACCAGCTCGAGGTAGCCCGGACCAACGAGCATCGCCACGACCGGGACCCGGCCGGCCGCCAGCACCTGGGCCTCGTCGGCGTGGAAGGTCGTCGTCGCGACGAGGTCGTAGTGGAAGCGATCGAGACGTTCCGGCATGTCGTCGATCAGAGCGCCTTCGACCTCGATGAGGCCCGGGAAGGCGTCGACGAGACGCTCGGCGTCGTAGCCGGCGTCGGCGCTGGTGCACTCTGCGAAGAGCACCCTGACGAGCGGACCCGGACGTTTCCGCTCCGTGGCGGCGGCGAAGGTCGCGGCAGCGACCTCATCGGCAGTGAAGCCGGCGTGGGCGGCCCGGCGCAGCATCTCGGCGACGACCCCGGCGAGCGCCTCCGCCCCGCGCCGCTCCGGCGGCCGATCCGCGACGTGAGTCCCCGCACCGTGGCGGCTCGTGACGTAGCCCGCGTCGGCGAGGCGCCGATAGACGGCGCGGATCGTGTTCGGATTGACCCGCAGCGCGGCCCCGAGCTCTCGGACGGGTGGAAGGCGCGACCCCGCCAGCAGCCTGCCCGAATCGATCTGGTAGGCCAGCTGCCAGTAGATCTGCGTGGAGATCGGGACGTCCGAATCGCGCTCGACATCGAGGCTCTCACCGGCGGTGCTGGCGCGGCTGCCGGCGGGTGGGTTCAGATTCGCGGGCGCTTCGCTTGACATAGCTTAGTAGTCCAACCTAGAGTCGCACTTGGCCCAATCCACTATAACAATGCGCACCGCCGGGGACGACGCCGCGACTGGTCCAGACACACCCCTCCTCCCTCGTCAGCCCGTGGCGCGCAGGCCGCGGGCTGACGGATTCTCGGGAGCACCGCCAGACCGTCGACGGCCCGGCCGTCAGCCGGGCTGGTACGCGGCGACCAGGTCGGAGGCGCCGCCCACGATGGGGTCGCCGTGGCCTACCAGCAGCGTCTCGAACTCGAAGGTCCCGAGCCTCGCCACCGACGCCACGGCTGCGTCCATGTCCGCGGTGAACTGCGGATTCGAGCCCTGGACCGCTCCGCCTGACGTGCCCATGGCGTCGCCCACCACGACGATGCCGCCTGCTTCGTCGAGCACGGAGATCGACCCCGGTGTGTGTCCGGGCGTGGCGATGACCTTGAGCCCAAAGACGTCGTCGCCGTCGGCGACGGCGACGAGCGGCCGCGGAGCTGAGATCGACGGGAGGTCCTCGGGTCCGGCGTAGCCTGTCGCGTCGGGTGCGGCCTCGAGCACCGCAGGGAGACTGCCGACGTGATCGCTGTGCAGATGGGTCGCGATCACGTGGGCCACGGCGTCCCAGCCGAGACCGATCCGTTCAAGCGCCGCGGCGATGTCGTCCTCACTCCCGGCCGTCCCGGTGTCGACGATGGCCGCCTCGCCGCCCCGCGCGAGGACGTATGCCGACACGAACCCGAGGTCGACCCGTTCCCAGGTCACGCCTTCGCCGGGCGTGGCGGGTGAACCGGCGGGCGGGTCTGCCGAGCTGGCCGACGGGACCGGCGAGGCGCCCCCGGACGCCGAGGGCGAGGGCGTGCTCGCCGCGCCGGTCGCGCTGGATCCAGCCGGCGCGCACCCCGCGATCCCGACGACTGCGAGCGCGACCGTGCCTCGGCCGAGCTCGGCGAGGAAGAGTCGTCGCGAAAGGCCCGCATGTGGAGTCATCACCGACCGATGGTACGAGACGCCGCCGAGGGGCGGTTTCAGACGGCCCGGCTCCGCCCGACCGCGCCAACGGCAGCAAGGGCCGCGTCGAGGATGCCGATCCCGTCGGCGGAGACGAGCGCCAGGTCTGCGACCAGCCGCCGCTCCAGGTCGGTGCCCCCGAGGCCGTCGACGAGGCGTGCGGAGTGCACTGCCGACCGAATCACACCAGCGGTCTCGATGCGGGCCGGCTCGTCCCAGAACCAGCCGCAGCTTGCGAACATCGCCAGCCGCCAGCGCTGGGCCTCGATGACGGCCGCGAACGTCGCGCGGTCACCGACACCGGCGGCGGGCGCGAGCCACCGGTCCGCGAACGTCGCGACGGACTCCTGCCCCAGCACTACGTCGACCGAAGCATCCCGCGCGGCCCATGCGTCCGGCTGCCCCGGCAGGGCTCGCAGCAGCTGCTCGGTGGCGGCATCGACGCCGCCGGCCAGACGGTCGAGGGCGGCACGGAGCGGCCCCTTCCAGGCACCGTCCGGGACGCAGTCACAGCTCGTTCCCCACCGGGCGACGCCGTGGTGGCAGCTCCACGACGTGCGATCGCGCAACCGCCCCAGCGGCAGTCCGGACGCGGCGGCCCGATCGACCGCCCCGGACAGTGTGGGCGTGGCATACGGCACGTCCGGGGGCACAGCCCGGCCGACGAGCCGTGCCAGGAAATGGTCGCGCAGCGGTTGGTGATGCCCGTAGAGCTCGCCATCCGTGGCGATCACGACGAGCGGTGGCGCCTCCTCGGGAAGCGGCTCCTGGGCAAGACGCGGCAGCAAACGATCGCGAACGAACCAGTCGGCATCCACGGTCGCCGTCGGGTCGAACGACACGGCCGCAGACAGCAGGCCGTCGTAGAGCACGGCCACGATGGAGCGGCCGTCGCCCAGGTCGACCCGGATCGGACGGCGCGTGTCCGGCTCCTGCCCGTCGACGCCGACGACCTGCCACGGCGCGAGGACGACATGCGTGATGCCGTGGTCCACCAGCACTCGCAGCGTTGCCTGGTCCACGGCGGTCTCCGGCAGCCACATGCCCGTCGGGCGGCGGCCGAAGCGGACCTCGAAATCGCGGATCCCCCAGCGGACCTCGGTCAGCTGATCGGCCGCGGACGCGAGTGGCAGGATCGAATGGTGGAACGGTTGGGCCATGCCGTTCGCCCCGCGATCGCCATCGACGAACCCGCGATACGCGATGGGGTCCGAAGCCTGCATCCAACCGGCCAGCGTGGGCCCGAGGTTCCAGGACATCGCCCCGAGATTCCCAAGCTCAGCGTTGGGTCGGTAGCAGTCGGCGCTGATCCTCGCATTCCAGTCACGGGCCGGGGCCGCGGTCGGGTCGACGGGCATCGTGCCCGTGAACGGGTCGAGGCGCGGCGGCTGATAGAAGTGCCCGTGAACGACGAGCGCGGGGCGGTTCATGTGGAGCGGCTCAAGACCCGTCCAGGCTGCGATCCCGGGTCGTCGCGACGACGTGACGGACCGTACGCGACCAGCGCTGGCCCGCACCGAGGCGAACCGGCCACGAGAGGAGCAGCCCGCTGCCCTGGTAGACCCGCTCGAAGCCATTCTCGGAGTTCGAGATCGTCTCGATGGGCGCCCACCAGGCCTCGGCCGGTTCGTCGGTCGTGGTCGTCACGGACAGCCCGATGTGATCGTTGCCCTGGGCGATGGTCGTTAGGCCCGCGGCCGATCCGGCGGCATCGTGGCGCGACCGATCGCCCGCCACCTCCCACCACGCGGCGGGGTTTCCGCCACCACCGAGCATCGTCGTCGACCACTCGATGCCGATCCGCGCGTCGAGCGCGTCCCCACCGCGATGCTCCAGCACCACGTCGAGCGCGAGGGTGGGAATGCGCCGGTCCCCCCCGAGCATCAGCGTGCGGGTCACGCCCACATCGGCCCCGCCGATCCTTGCCTCGCGCCGGGTGACGAGCCGACCGGGCGCCAGTTCGACGAGTTCGAACGCGCCCTGGACGGTGTCGCCGAGATCTGTCGCGCGGGCCTGCGCCCAGTCCTCGGCCGAGACCTCGTGCCCGAGCGCGCGGACGAGTCCTGAACGACGCTCGTAGCCGTCGTAGACGAGGCGCGCGGCCAGCCCCGGTTCCTTTACCCGCACGACGCCGTGGATCGAGGCCGGCGCGCCGCCGCCTCCGTCCCCGCCGACACGCGCGCCGGCCGCCTCGAACTCGCGCAGGACCTCGTGGTATGCCTCGGGACGCCGGCGCATCACGGCGGTGAGCGCGTGGCGTACGGCCCGGATGTCCCAGGCGGCGATTCCGCCGCCCCCGTCGAGATCGACCGTCACCACCTGCCCGACGTCGGCCAGCCGCACCTCGTCGACCCCGTCCATGTCGAGGTCGCGACACTCGGCGGCAACCAGGGTGTCCGTCGCCGAATCCGCGAGGTCCTCGGCCGCGATGAGGTGCTCGTACGTGGCCAGGCGCATGTGGCTGATGTAGATCCCGCCGAACAGCCCGTGCCAGTAGCAATCGTTGGACTGGCCCTGGTACAGGTGATCGATGGCCAGCGTGCGGTCCGGGCCGTCGGGCATCGCCGCCACGGCTTCGGAGGTCCGCAGCATCTGCTTGTGGAGGTCGTTGATCTCGCGGTACTTCACCTGGAAGTTGCGCCAGAACGCCCCGCGCAACCAGCGCGCCTCGGGGCGTCGCTGCTCCTGCGCCTCGTGGAGCAGGTTCGAGAACACCAGGCTCTCATCGGCCGGCAGGGCCCACTCGCCCATCTCGGCGTAGCTCCCGGTGGGGATGTAGACGCGGCCGATCGGTTGGTGATCGGCGAGCCAGGCCGACGGGGTCGTCGTGGTCAGCCAGTCGGCGTTCGCTTCGATGGCCTCGAAGAACCGCGTGACCCAGCGGCCCTCACCCCAGCAATGCTCCCAGGTGGTCGGCCATCCGCCGAACTTCTCGCCGTCGTCGCCCATCATGCCGACCCGGTCGCCGGCGTCGGTCGCATGCTCGCGCAGGTACCCGATGACCTCGTCGACCTCACGGAACGGGATCCGATAGCGCAGGCCCTGCTCCGTGCCGAACACCCGCAGCAGCTGGCCCTGGTCCTCCGTCGTGTACGGGCCCCAGAGGTCCGCCTCCGGGATCGCGGCGGCGCGGAAATGCGCGTCATCTAGGATCGTCCACTCGTAGCCCGACGCGACCAGCGACGTCGGCAGGTCCGGCTCCCAGACGCGCTCGGCCAGCCACGCACCACGCGGGCGCTGCCCGAACATCGACTCCAGCTCGTCGGCCATCCGGGACAGCTGCCCGACGCGGTCACGCTCCGGCAGCGACGCGAGCACTGGCTCGTAGAACCCGCCTCCCAGGATCTCCACCTGCCCCCGGGTCACCAGCGAGCGCAGTCGCTCGACCGCCTCCGGCCGCTCCGCGATGAGCCAGGTCAACAACGGCCCGGTGTAGTGGAGCGAGAGGCGCACGCCGGGATGGCGTTCGAGCGCGTCGATCATGGGCGCGTACGCCTGGTCGAAGACCTCGGCGAGCACCCAGCCGAAGTTGCCGACCGGCTGGTGATTGTGCAAGGCGAGCGCCAGCGAGATCCTCGGTGGCAAGGTCGTCAACCGGCCTCTGTGACGACGGGCCGCGCGACGGTGGCGGACGTCTCCACGCCGGCCGCGGGCAGGTACAGGCGCTCGGTGTAGTCCTGGAGCATGCGCGTCGTGGAGAAGCGCCAGAGCGCGCTCGCCATGGACCGGCGCATGACGTTGGTCCAGCGGGTCGGGACGCCCGTCGCCTCGCGCTCGTAATAGCTCGGGATCAGCTCCTCTTCGAGCAGTCGATACAGGTCCTGGGCGTCGGCCCAGTCCTGGGCGGCCTCATCGGGCGATTGCTCCCGGCCGCCGATCGCCCAGCCGTTGTCGCCCTCGTAGCCCTCGTCCCACCAGCCGTCGAGCACGCTGATGTTCGGGACACCGTTCTGGGCGGCCTTCATGCCCGACGTCCCCGACGCCTCCAGCGGTCGCCGCGGGTTGTTCAGCCAGCCATCGACGCCCTGGACGAGGAACCGCGCGACACGCATGTCGTAGTCCTCGAGGATGAAGACCCGGCCGCGCAGCTGGGACGAGCGCGAGCGCTGGAAGATCTCCTGGATGACCCCCTGCCCGGGCCGGTCGGCCGGATGAGCCTTGCCGGCGAAGATGATCTGGAGTGGCCGGTCCGGGTCCCACAGGAGCCGCGCGAGCCGGTCCATGTCGGTGAACAGGAGCGCCGCGCGCTTGTACGTCGCGAACCGGCGGGCGAACCCGATGGTCATGATCGCCGGATCCAGCGCCTGGTCCGCCTCGGCCAGGATCGACGGCGCCTCGCCGTGCCGGGCGAACTGGCTCCGCAACCGGCCCTGGACGAAGAGGGCGAGCTCCCGCTTCTGCCGAAGGTGGGCCTCCCAGAGGTCCCCGCGCGGGATGCGATCCAGGCGCTCCCAGAACTGATCTTGGCCGCTGCCGGCATCGAGCGCGCTCAGGTCGGCATCGAGGTGGCGCGAGAACAGCTCTTCGACCGGCGAGCCGACCCAGGTCGGAGGGTGCACGCCATTGGTGATCGCCAGGATCTCGTGGTCGACGATGTCCTTCCACGTCTCGTTGGCGGTCACCGCGTGGAGCTTGCTGACGGCGTTCGCGCCGTTGGTCAGCCGCAGGCTGAAGGCCGTCATGTCGAATTGGGTCGGGTCGCCGTCCGTGCCGAGCCCGTGTTCCAGGACGTCCGTCACGGGCACGCCACCAGCGTCGAGCAGCGGGCCGGCGATGCGCCGCACGAGCTCGATGTCGAAGCGTTCGTTTCCCGCTGACACGGGCGTGTGGATCGTGAATACGCTGTCCCGGCGCACTCGCGCCCAGGCGTCCTCGAGCTCGGCACCGGCCGCGACGTACTCGCGCGCGCGTTCGGTGAGCAGGAACGCCGAGTGGCCCTCGTTGAGGTGCCAGACGGCCGGGGCCAGGCCGAGCTCCCGGATCGCCCGGACGCCGCCGATGCCCAGCACGAGTTCCTGGTGCAGCCGCATCTCGCGACCGCGGACGTACAGGATGTGGGTGATGGGACGATCCTCGACGGCGTTCTCGGCGACGTCCGTGTCGAGGAGGAGGACCGGCACGCGTCCGACTTCCGCCAGCCAGACGGCGATCGCGAGCACGCGCCCCGGAAGCTCCAGGTGGACCGTCAGCGGCAGGCCCTGCTCATCCTGGACCCGCGAGATCGGCAGGCGGGTGAGGTCGTAATCCGGGTAGTTGTGCTCCTGGTGGCCGTCCGCGTCGATCGACTGGCGGAAGTAGCCCTTGCGGTACAGCAACCCGACGCCGATGAACGGCAGGGCCATGTCGCTGGCCGACTTCATGTGGTCGCCGGCCAGGACCCCGAGGCCGCCCGAGTAGATACCGAGCGACTCGTGGATGCCGTATTCGGCGCAGAAGTAGGCGATGGGGCCCGCGAGCTTGTCGCCGTGACGTCGATGGAACCAATGTCCCGAGCCGTCCGCCATGTAACGATCGAACTCGGCGAGGACGTCGTGGTATTCGGCCAGGAACTTCTCGTCGTCCAGGAGTCGGGACCATTCCGTGGGACCGCTGATGACCGGGATCGGGTTGCGATAGCGCGTCCAGGCCGTGCGGTCGACCAGGCTCCACAGGTTCCGGGTTCGCGGATCCCATGCCCAACGGAGGTTGTAGGCGAGCCGCCGGAGGCCTTCGAGACGGGGCGGCAAGGGGAAGCTTGCCGCCGGGATCGACGGGATGGAGACGGGGTTCATGCGCGCGCATGATAGCGGGTCGCCGGGGCCATGTGAACCGGTTTAGTCGAACGGCAGCGGCCGCCCTTCCGTCGCTCCGGTCGCGGGCTACCATGGACCCGATGGGACTGCGCGTGGCGTTCCTCGCCGCCGAGTGTGAGCCGTGGGCGAAGACGGGTGGCCTCGCGGACGTGGTGGATGCCCTGGCGCGGGCGCTGGGCCACCCGGACATCGACGGCGTCGACGGTCCGGTCGACGTGTTCCTGCCGCGCTATCGCGGCGTACCCGACCTCGAACCCTCGGCGATCCTCGGCGAGGCGAGGCTGGCCGTCCCCGACCCGCGGGCGCGGGCCGGCTCGTCGGCCGTGACCATCGTGGATGTGGCAGCGAACGGGTACCGCCTGCGGCTCGTCGACCACCCGCCAGCATTCGATCGAGAGGGCTTCTACGGCGACGCCGCGGGGGACTACGTGGACAACGCCTGGCGCTTCGGGCTGTACTGCCGAGCCGCGCTCGAGGCGCTACGGGCGGACGGGCGTCCGGTCGACGTGCTGCATCTGCATGACTGGCAGGCCGGGGCGATCGCGATCCTGCGCAAGGAGCGGTTCGACGACGATCCGATCATCGGACCGGCGGCCCTCGTGACGACGCTGCACAACCTGGCCTATCACGGCTGGACGGACAACGCCGCGCTGCCCCAGCTTGGGCTGCGGCCGGGCGGCGCGGCTCCTGGGCAGAACGCGGACGGCGTCGACCTGCTGGCGGCCGGCATCGAGGCGGCGGAGATCGTCAACACCGTCTCCCCGACCTATGCGCGCGAGGCGCTGACGCCAGCGTTCGGGATGGGCCTGGATGGCCTGTTGCGGCGCCGGGGGGATCGGTTCATCGGGATCCTCAACGGGCTGGACAACACCGTCTGGGATCCTGCCACGGACCGGGATCTTGCCGCTCCCTTCTCGCGCGACGATCTCGCCGGCAAGGCCACGTGTCGGGCGGACCTGCTTGGACAGGTCGGATTCGACCCGGCCGATGACGGCCCAGTCATCGGGATGATCGGGCGGCTGGATCCGCAAAAGGGCTTCGACCTGCTCGCCGACGCCACGCCCGAGCTGCTCGCGGCGGGGGGCCGCGTCATCGTCCAGGGCACCGGCCATCCGTCCCTCGCGGATGCGTTCCGCTCGCTCGCGGCGGCGTCGCCAGATCGGGTCGCCCTCGTCGAGCGGTTCGACCGCGTGCTGGCGCGCAAGATCTACGCCGGCGCCGACTTCTTCGCGATGCCGTCGCGGTTCGAGCCATGCGGCCAGGGCCAGATGATCGCGTTGCGCTACGGGACCCCGCCGATCGTCCATCGCACGGGCGGGCTGGCCGACACGGTCATCGACGAGACCGCCGATCCGGGGAAGGGGACGGGGTTCGTCTTCGACCGCGAGACGCCAAGCTCGTTGGTCGAAGCCTGCCGGCGTGCGTTCGCGCTGCGCGCCTCGGGCGGTGCCGCGTGGAAAGGCCTGGTCGAGCGCGGCATGGCCGTCGATTTCGGCTGGGTGACTGGCTCGGCCCCGAGGTATGTCGAGGCCTATCGGCGGGCGGTAACGATCCGCGGCGAGGAGCGGGCGACGCGCTAGGGCGAGCGAGTCGAGCTGGGGTCAGGCGCCCGCGTCGAGCGCGCGGAGCAGCGCCGCGGTCGTCTCCACGGGGTGGGTCCGCTGCGGCGAATGGGGCGCGCCCGCGACCGTGGTGATGTGGTCCACACCGATCCGAGCCGCATAGGCGGGCAGGACCGCGTCTGCGATGTAGCCGCCCGTTGCCGGATCGCCGCGGACGAGCCAGACGGAGATACCCGACGCCGCCGGGTCCGCGAGGTCGCCCAGTCCACCGTCCCAGTCGCCGTTGTCGAGGAACACCGAACGGGCCGCGGCCTCGTCCAGCTGCGTCAGCGCCTCGGCCTTGGCGCGGACATCGCCGCCGTCCCAGTCGGGGTTGGCGGCGCGGACCGCGGCGATCGCCGCGTTGATATCCGGGTAGGTCTGTTCGTCCGATCCCGCCACCTGCATCGCCATGAACGCACGGGGCACGACCGGCGGGTCGACGAGGACCAGGGTGGCCGGTCGGAATCCCGCAGCGGGGAGGGCGGCACCCGTCATGGCGCCCCACGAGTGCCCGACGACCTGCATGACGTCCACGCCCATGCCGGCCGCACGGATGAAGGCCGCGACGTCAGCCGCGTTGTCGCGGAAGCGGTGGTGGCCCTGCCAATGTCCGGTCTGACCGTGGCCCGGCAGATCCGCGGCCACGACCCGCCGGCCAGTGGCGGCGAGCGCCGGCCCCACCCGCCACCAGATGGCCGCGGACGCCGTGACGCCGTGGATCAACAGCAGTGGCCGCCCTCCCGGATCACCCCATGTCAGTGCCGACCACGGGATCCCGGCCGCCTCGACGCCGAAGCGTTCGCCCACCGTCGGCGCCCGGAGCGCTGCGGCCACGGCGGCTGGCAGGTCCGTCTCACGCATCGTCCGACCGTAGCACCTCGTGGGGGATAGAATCCCGGCCACGCTCACACGACAACCGGAGGACCGTCACCACCATGGCCAACCAGTTCGTGGTCCAGTTGAAGAATGAGCCGGGCGCGATGGCGACCCTCGCCGAGGCCCTGGCGGCGCGCGGGGTGGACCTGCGAGCGATCGGTGGCGGGAGCATCGGCGATTCCGGGCACGTGATCATGACGACAGCCGACGACGACGCCACGAAGGCCGTGCTCGACGAGCAGGGCTACAC
>JARDZW010000194.1 GCA_029240655.1 Chloroflexota bacterium | reverse complement strand
CCGAACTCAACGACCGACCACGCAAACGCCTAGGCTTCAAGAAACCGATCGAACAGATCGGACCCCTACTGTTGCGCTAACCGCCAGAATCCGCCGAACGGCTACCGGGACTCCTCTGAGGATGCGACGTCCCCGTGATCGTGTCCGACGGCCGCAGCAACGGAAAGCGGACTGCGGGAGTTATTGGCTGCCGCGAGGAGAGCCACTTGGACTTCGGTGCGACGGTTCACCTACTGAACAGCAGGGACCGGCTCAACCTCCTCAAGGACGCCGTCGCTGACCGGACCGGCGTGGCCGGACGTCAACGACTCGATCGTGTCCGCGACCGTCACCAAGGGATCGCCCGCGCCAATGATCTCGCGCCGCAGACGCGCGGCTTTGATCCGGTAGCGCGGGTCGGCGAGCGCGGACCAAACAGCTCGGCGCAGTCGGTTGGGCGAGGGCGTACCGGTGCGCAGGTTGATACCGGTTCCTGACCAGGCCACTCGTCCGGCTACCTCCGGCTTGTCCTCGGTGGTCCCTGCGACGACTAGCGGCACCCCGTGGGACAGCGCACGTTGCACGCCTCCGAATCCACCGTTGGTGATCATTACATCGGTGTGGGGGAGGAGCTGGTCGTAGGGCAGGAATGTATCGACGCGCGCGTTCGAGGGGAGCGGTCCACCCAGCCGCTCCAGCAGGGCCGACACCGGCCGGCCGCCAGTCGAGGCCACCACCAATACGTTCTCTGTCGCGAGCCCGCGTAGCGCGGGCACCAACAGCTTGCCGAAGTCGATGTTGTCCATCGTGCCCTGGGTCACGTGTATGACCGGCCGCGAGCGTTGGAGATCCGCCCACCAGGACGGTAGGCATGCCGTTTCCGGCTCGGTCGACTGGAGTGGTCCGACGAAGCGCACGGTCGGGGGTAGCTCGCGTCGCGGGTATTCGAAGGCCGACACCGCCAGATGAAAGGTGACGTCAAACTTCGTCACCTGGTCGAAGTAACTGTCGGCGGTGGCGGCCAGGCCCAGCCCGGCCAGTGCGTCGTCGAGCGCATTCTGAATGGGCTTGAGGGGGCCACGCTGGAGGACGGTGTTGAGCAGCCGGTTCCGTCGCCGGGTATGGGGCGACCGACCGGGATCGATTCCCGAACCGAACGGGGCGCAGTCGACGCTGGTCACCGACAGGGGGGTGGCCGAGATGCCCGCAATCGGTATCCGGTGTCCAGCCGGCACCGACAGAAGGACAGGCAATACTCCCAAGAACGCGGTCTCGCTCACGACGGCGTCGTACGACTCGCGCGCCAAGGCATCAGTGAACGCGTAGTACTGGCTTTGCAGTGGGCGGATGAACAGGCCGATGATGTCGTATCGCCCGGCTGCCAGCCCCCGAAATTGCTTTCGGCCGGGCAGCCAGGCGTCGAGATTCGCATCGTCGTAGTCGACCTCAGCCGGCAGAGGCCGGAACGTCATGGCATGTGACTCCACCGCTCCCCGATACTTTCGACCGGTCAGCATGGTGACCTGATGTCCACGAGAAACCAAGCCACGGCCGACCGTCAGCATCGGCGCCACGTGGCCATAGATCGGCGTGCTGGTCAGCAGGAAGTGAGACATGGGAAGCGTTCTGAGGCTACACACGCTCAGATCGGGGGAGTGCTCCAGCCGAGCGGACACGCAGCACTCCGGCCAGGCCCAATGCCACCACCGTCGCGCCCACCCGCCAGCGTCGTCGGCGGCGGCGTACCTGCACTGCATGCTCGCGGCGGATCGCGGGCGCCACCCCGACGACTGGGCGCGATGACAAGCGACTCAGCACATACGACCAGCCGTAGTAGTACCCGAAGGAGACGACCAAGGTGTAAAGCAGGCCTTGATTCATCCGCCGGGATGACGTGACCACGGCGTTGTTGGCATCCCAGGCGATCCGGCCCTGGCGTTTCAGTCGGCGCAGCAGGTCGACCTCGTCACCGCCTTGGGTAAGGGTGGTGTCGTAGCCGGCGAAGCCCGCACGGACGAAGGCGACATTAGTCGCAGTGACGTAGAAGATCCGCCCGATCGTGCCGTAACCGACCGAAACCGCCGCGAACCATAGAGGCGGGAAGATGGCCGCCCACCAGGGTGGGTCCTGGTATCGACAGGGGCCGGCGACCGCGGTGACGTCGTCCGCGCGGAATCGAGCATCGAGACGGGTCAGCCAGTCGAACGGATGGACGGTGTCCGCGTCGGTAGATACCACGATTTCCCCGCGGGCATCCGAGGTGCCTCGCTGTCGCGCCGCGCAAACGCCGGGTTGCGGCTCGTGCAGCACCCGAGCGCCGTGGCGGCGGGCAATGGACGCGGTGTCATCGGTGCTGTTGTTATCCACGACGATCACTTCGTACGGACCCAGGAAATCCTGGTGGTGCAGGGACTCCAGGGCCGACTCGAGGTATCCGGCTTCGTTGTAGGCAGGTATTACGACCGAGAAGCGGTACGGGCCGGCGACGTCGTTTCCCATCACGGTCAGCCCGGCTCCGTGGCTGTCAGCGGTACCGACCTGATCAGCCACAGGCCAACCATGCTGAGGAGGACCAATGGCATCAGGCACCAAAAGACCGGCGTCAGGGCGTCGTTGTAGCTAGACACGATCGGCACTTTGAGGGCATCGGGATATTGAACCACCTGTGCTGGAGTCAGCGCGTAAGGGTCGAGCTGCGCGGCGGTTCCGCGCGGCACACGGTCAGCCAGGAAGGTGACCAGGCGACTCGTGAACATCGCCCCAACCACGGCCGAGCCGAGCGCGACCCCGATCTCGCGGAAGAAGCTGTAGGTCGCTGTCGCCGTGCCCACCTGGGACGGCGGGCAAGCATTTTGCACAACCAGGACCAAGATCTCCAGGGCGCATCCGATGCCCGCACCGAGCAGGAAGAGGTAGCTGCCGATCACCCGCAGCTCTGTCCCAACGGTGAGAGTCGAGAGCAGCGCCAACGCAACCGCGACGAGGGCACAGCCGACGACCGGAAGCCACACGTACTGACCGGTCCTCCGGACGATCTGCGCTGAGCCAGCGCTGGTCACCGCCAGTCCGGCGACCAAAGTGAGCATCACCAACCCTGCGCCGGTCGCCCCCAGCCCGTTGACCATTTGCAAGTAGGTCGGCAAGTACGCGATCGTGCCGAACATCGCCACCGCCATCACCAGACCGGCGATCGTCGCCGCTGTGAAGGTCCGATTCCGAAACAACGCCAACGGAATGATCGGCTCGGCGGCCTGGCGCTCAGCGGCGATGAAGGCCGCACTGGCCAGTACGGCGATGACGCTGATCGAGACAATGACAGGCGACCCCCAACGGTAGGCGACGCCGCCCCACGACGCCACCAAAACGATTCCCGTCACGGCGACGGTCATGGCGACAATGCCCGCGACATCAATACTGACCGATCTGACGCGCCGGGGGGCCGACGGGAGGAAAGCGGCGCCCGAGGCAATCGCTACGGCGCCTAAAGGGAGGTTAATCCAGAACGCCCACCGCCAGCCGAGCCCGTCGGTGAGCCATCCGCCCAAGACGGGGCCGAGCATCGCCGACAGCGCAAACACTGCGCCCACGACGACCATGGACGCTGCGCGCTCACGGGCGGGGACGACGTCGGCGATGATGGCTTGGATCAAGATCAGCAAGCCGCCGCCGCCCAGCCCTTGAACGGCTCGGGCGACGATTAGCCAGGTCATGTCAGGGGCCAGGCCACCGAGCACGCTTCCGGCCACAAAAACCGACAACGCGGCGATGAACAACGGCTTGCGTCCCAGCAGGTCGCCGAACTTTCCATACACCGGCATCACCACCGTTCCCGCCAGGACGTAGGCGGTCGTCACCCACAACATGCGGTCCACCCCGCCGAGTTCACCGACGATGGTCGGGAGAGCG
>JARDZW010000193.1 GCA_029240655.1 Chloroflexota bacterium | reverse complement strand
CGCTCGAGCGGGAGCGCGGTCCCGATCTGCATCTTGACCTCTTCGGCCGTGCGCTCGCCGATCATGAGGTTGTACTTCTTGCGGATGTAGGTCGCGATCGCCTCGTCGAACTTGTTGCCCCCGACCCGGAGCGAATGCGAGACGACGATGCCGCCGAGCGCGATGACCGCGATCTCGGACGTCCCGCCCCCGATGTCGATGATCATGTTCCCCGACGGACCACTGATCGGCACGTTGGCGCCGATAGCCGCCGCCAGCGGCTCCTCGATCAGGTACGCCTCCTTGGCCCCGGCCTTGAGCGCAGCATCGCGGACGGCCCGCTTTTCCACCGACGTGACGCCCGCCGGCACGCTGATCATCACCTCGGGACGGTTCAGCCCGATCCGGCCCTTCGTCGCCTTGGCGATGAAGAACCGCAGCATCGCCTCGGTGATGACGTAATCGGCGATCACACCGTCCTTCATGGGCCGGATGGCCGTGATGTTGCCGGGCGTTCGACCGATCATCGCTCGCGCTTCCTCGCCGACGGCGACGATGCGGTTGTCGTCCGATACCGCCACGACGGACGGTTCCGTGATCACGATGCCCTTGCCCTTGACGTAGACGAGGACGTTGGCCGTGCCGAGGTCGATGCCGATCTTCATGAGCTGGACGCGTCGTTCCCTTCTGCCAGGCGCTCGATCCTGGCGCCGAGGTCCAGGAACTTGCCTTCGATGTTCTCATAGCCCCGGTGAACGTGGTGTGCACCGTGGATCGTGGTCGTGCCGGTCGCGGCCAGCGCGGCGAGGATCAGTGATGCCCCCGCGCGCAGGTCGCCGATCTCGACGTCGGCGCCGTGCAGGCGCTGTCGGCCCTTGATCACCGCGGTGTGGCTATCCTTGATGTCGATCGAGGCACCCATCCGGCGCAGCTCGCTCATCCACTCGAGACGGTCTTCGAAGATCGTCTCGCGAACGTGTGACGTGCCCTTCGCCTGGGTGAGCAACACGGACGTGGGGGGCTGCAGGTCCGTGGCCAGGCCCGGGTACGCGGCGGTCTCGATGTCCACCGCCGTGAAACCCTCGGCCTCCAGCGCGCTCCCGTCGACCTCGATCGTGTCCTTGCCGCAGGACACGCCGACCCCGGCACGACCCATGGTCTCGATGAATGCGCCGAGGTGCTCGCATGGGGCACCGGTCAGCGTGATCTTGCCCCCGGAGACCGCTCCGGCCACGACGAACGTGCCGGCCTCGATGCGGTCCGGGATCACCCGGTGTTCCGCACCACGCAGCCGCTTCTTGCCTTCGATCTCGATGGTGTCTGGGTAGGTCCGCTCGATCTCCGCGCCCATCTTCTGCAGGCACGCGATCAGATCGTCGACCTCGGGTTCCTGGGCTGCAGGCCGCAGGACCGTGTGGCCGTCGGCCAGGGTTGCCGCGAGCATGGCGTTTTCCGTGCCCATGACGGACACGAACGGGAAGCGGATCTCCGCGCCACGGAGCCGCCCGGGAGCCGTCGCGAAGTAGTAGCCGTTGCGGTACTCGATCTGGGCACCGAGCGTGCGCATCGCCTCGACGTGGAGGTTGACGGGTCGCCGCCCGATCCGGTCGCCGCCCGGGTTGCTGATGATGACCCGGCCGCAGCGTGCCAGGAGCGGGCCGAGCAGCATGAACGAGGCGCGCATCTTGGCCGCCGCCTCGAGGGGCACGAACTGCCATTCGACGTCGCCGGCCGCGACCTCGTAGACGTTCGGTTCGGGTCGTTCGACGACGACGCCCAGCTCCGTCAGGGTCTGGGCCATGACGCGGACGTCCTCGATCTCCGGGACGTTCGTGAACCGGCAGCGCTCGCCGGTCAGGGTCGCCGCAGCAAGCATCTTGAGGGCGGCGTTCTTCGCCCCACTGATCGCGACGCTCCCGGATAAGGGCTTACCGCCCTCGATACGGAAGAATTCCTGCTGGACCGGTTCCGGGACGTATTCCCAGTGGAACGGTCGTGCGTCCGCCACTGGTTACCCGCGGCGCCGCGGGCCCTCCCGGTGACGTCGTTCGGCGACGCGGATCCGGAGGAGCGCCTGCTGCAGCGCGGCCCGCGCTGCAGCCATGTCGGCGGCTTCGTGGTAGCCCGATTCGAGCGCGCGCTCCGCCTCGCGGCGAGCTTCCTGCGCCTTCTCGAGATCGATCTCGCTGGCCATGTCTGCGGTCTCCGCCATCACGACGACCTTGTCCGGTCGAACCTGGACGAAGCCGCCGACGATCGCGAACGACTCCTCCGTCCCACCCTTGCGGATCCGGAGCTCACCGATCCCGAGCGTCGAAACGAGGGGCGCATGGTGCGGCAACACACCCATCTCGCCTTCCGATCCGGGCAGGACCACGGAATCGACCTCGTCGGAATACGCCAAACGCTCGGGCGTGACGATCTCCAACAGGATCGCCATCAGAGATCGCCCTGTGTCGCGGACCGGCGAGCGGGTGGCTCCGGGCGCCGTGCGGCGGAGCGAGCGCTAGGCGCAGCGCCGTCGCGAGCGGAGGCCGCGCGGGGTCCGGGGACAGGACCCGCCACAACGCCCGTCACGAGCCCAGCTTCTCCGCGTTCGCCCGGACGTCCTCGACGGTGCCGGCGAGGAAGAAGGCCTGCTCCGGCAGGGTGTCGGTGTTGCCTTCGAGGATCTCCTTGAACGACGCCACGGTGTCCTTGATCGACACGTAGGCGCCGGGCCGACCCGTGAACACCTCGGCCACGAAGAACGGCTGGCTGGCGAACCGCTGGAGGCGCCGGGCGCGGGCCACAGTCGACTTGTCGTCCTCCGACAGCTCGTCGATGCCAAGGATGGCGATGATGTCCTGGAGGTCGCGGTAGCGCTGCAGGACCCGCTTCGTCTCCTGGGCGACGTCGTAGTGCTCCTGGCCCACGACATTCGGGTCCAGGACGCGCGACGTCGAGGTCAGCGGGTCGACTGCCGGGTAGATGCCGAGCTCGGCGATCGAGCGCTCGAGGCGGATCGTCGAGTCGAGGTGAGCGAAGGTCGTAGCCGGCGCGGGGTCGGTGTAGTCGTCGGCCGGGACGAACACGGCCTGGAGGGACGTGATCGAACCCTTCTTGGTGGAGGTGATGCGCTCCTGGAGCGCGGCCATCTCCGTCGCGAGATTCGGCTGGTAACCGACCGCCGACGGCATCCGGCCGAGCAGGGCCGAGACCTCGGAACCGGCCTGGGTGAAGCGGAAGATGTTGTCGATGAAGAGCAGGACGTCGCGGCCCTCTTCGTCGCGGAAGTACTCGGCCATCGTCAGGCCCGTCAGCGCGACGCGCTGGCGAGCGCCGGGCGGCTCGTTCATCTGACCGAAGGCGAAGGCCGTCTTGGCGAGGACGCCGGACTCGGTCATCTCCGCGATGAGGTCGTTGCCCTCGCGGCTGCGCTCGCCGACGCCGGCGAACACCGAGTAGCCCGAGTGCTCCTGGGCCACGTTCCGGATGAGCTCCTGGATGATGACCGTCTTGCCGACGCCTGCCCCACCGAAGATCCCGATCTTCCCGCCCTTCTTGAAGGGGCAGATCAGGTCGATGATCTTGAGCCCCGTCTCGAAGACCTCGACCTCGGTCGACTGCTGGTCGAACGCGGGCGCCTCGCGGTGGATCGGGAGGGATGCCGTCGCGTTCACCTCGCCCTTGTTGTCGATCGGGCGGCCGAGGACGTCGAACACGCGTCCGAGCGTGGCCTCGCCGACGGGGACCGTGATCGGCGCGCCGGTATCGAGAACCGGCACGCCACGGGCGAGCCCGTCCGTCGTCGTCATCGCCACGGAGCGGACCCAGTTGTTGCCCAGGTGCTGCTGGACCTCGCACACGAGCGAGTCCTGGCCCTCGCGCTGGATCTCGACGGCGTTGAGGATCTTGGGCAGCTGGCCGGCGGGGAACTCGATG
>JARDZW010000010.1 GCA_029240655.1 Chloroflexota bacterium | reverse complement strand
TTACCAGGCGGTCGCGGTCGCGGCTTCGGTGATCCCCTGGGCCTCGAGCCAGCGTTCGGCGTCGATGGCCGCCTTGCAGCCGTCGCCGGCCGCGGTCACGGCCTGGCGATAGCGATGGTCGTGGACGTCGCCTGCGATGAACACGCCTTCGATGTTCGAGCCGGTCTCGTCGCGGACGACGAGATAACCCTTCGAATCGACCTCGAGCCACTCGCGGAACGGCGCGGTATTCGGTACGTAACCGATCGCGATGAACACGCCGTCGAGCTGCATCTCGCTCATGTCACCCGTCGTCGTGTCGCGGACCTTCAGGCCCTCGACCTTGGCGTCGCCGAGGACTTCCTCGACCGCGGTGTTCGGGTGGATCTCGATCTTGGGGTGGTCGTAGGCCCGGTCGATCATGATCTTGCTCGCGCGGAACGTGTCCCGGCGATGGAGCAGGTGGACCTTCGTGGCGAATCGGGTGAGGTACGTGGCCTCCTCGAAGGCGGTGTCGCCGCCGCCCACGACGGCGATCTCGCGATCGCGGAAGAAGAACCCGTCGCACGTGGCGCAGGCCGACACGCCGCGCCCGCGGAGGCGGGTCTCGCTGTCCAGTCCGAGCCACAGCGCCGACGCCCCGGTGGCGACGACCACCGACTGGGCGCGGTATTCCGTGCCGCGCGCCCAGATCCGAAACGGCCGCGCTGAGAAATCGACCCTGTCGATATCGACATCCACCAGGCGCGCGCCGAAGCGCTCGGCCTGGGCACGCATGGCAGCCATCAGGTCAGGACCCTGGATGCCGTCGGGGAAGCCCGGGTAGTTCTCGACATCGCTCGTGAGCATCAGCTGGCCACCCGGCGCGGAGCCGGCAAGGACGACCGGTTCCAGGGCCGCCCGCGCGGCGTAGACCGCGGCGGTCAGCCCAGCCGGGCCGGACCCCACGATCAGGAGCTTCGTGTCGACCCGGTCCCCGGCGCTCGCGATCGTCGCCGGGCCGCCGGTCGCGGTGGGCGGGGCTTCCGGCGCGATGGCGAGGGGTGTGGCAGTGGCCGAGGCACCGCCGCCGTCAGCGCCGAAATCGATAGCCAGACCGCCGAACGGTTCCTTGTCCTTCATGACCGATATCGTATCACCTTTCCTATACCCCCCCAGAGTATGGCGCCGTGACCCACGGCTCGCCGCTACAGCGCCTGGAGCTGCGGGATCGCGGCTGCGAGCGCGGCGATCCGGCCGGGGTCGTGCACCTCGGGCAGGCTGACGATGATGTGCTCCGCACCCGCATCGGCGAGGTCCCCGAAGCGGTCCACGACCTGCGCCGCCGATTCCGCCCGACGCCCGCTTTCACGCGACAGGTTCACGTCCTGCAACGTGGAGCGCTCGATCTCGGCCGGATCGCGCCCGACCGCCGCGCAATGCTCGTCAAGGATCCGGTACTTGCGCGCGATCCCTTCCGGCGACCCGAAGACATTGCACGCGTCGCCGTACTGCGCCACGAGCCGCAGGGTCTTCTTCTCGCCGCCCCCGCCGATCATGATCGGGACGCGCGGCCGCGAGATCGACTGGGGGGAGTTCAGGAGCCGGCCGGCGACGAACCCTCGACCCTCCAGCGTCGCCTCGGATCCGCGTTCGCCCGCCCACATGCCGTGGGCCATGCGGAGCGTGTTCTCGAGCATGTCGAACCGCTCGCCGAGCGGCGGGAACGGAAACCCCAGGGCTCGCGATTCGTACTCGTTCCAGGCCGCCCCGATGCCGAGCCACGCCCGGCCGCCGGACAGCACGTCAAGCGTGGTCGCCGCCTTGACCCAGAGCCCCGGCTGGCGGTAGTGGACCCCACCGACCATGAGCCCAAGCCTGGCCCGGGTGGAGTGTGCGGCCATGAACCCGAGCGTGGTCCAGCCCTCGAGCATGGGCTCCTCGATGGCCCCGACGCTGCGGATCTGGAAGAAGTGGTCCATGACCCAGATCGAGTCGAATCCCGCGTCGTCCGCGTCGCGCACGAGGCGCCCCAGGGTCGGGCCGATGGCCTCCGGTCCACCCGGCCACGTGAACGACGGGATCTGCAGGCCGAGCTTCACGCTCGGGAGCGTACGGGATGTCGGGTATCGATGCCTGTCAGGGGCTCGAGATCGCAGCGTGCGAACCGTGGTCCCACTCGTGGGCCCAGCATACCTTCCATCCTCCCGACTGTCCGTGCGGCTCACCTTTGACCACTAGATACACGACCTCGTCGCCGCCGATATCGAGACCGTAGTCCGACAGGCGGCCCCACCCCACGAACGAGTACGAGATGTCGCCAGCGCACTTGGCGGCAGCGAACGGCGCGGGAGGTGGGTCGTCGAACGGGAACGGAGTCGGCGACGGGGTCACGCCGGGCGTGGGTACGGCTTGCGGATCGAACTCCACGATCTCGTCGACGACGAGGCGATCGCGACACAGTTGACGAGCGTCGGGTTCACAGTCCTCCGCTCGGGGATCGTCGAAATGGCCCACGACGACGATCGGTACGGGCGGGTAGTGCTGGCCGTTGATGAACGGCAGGGTGAAGAGCTGTCGGGCGAGTGCTTCGTCGACAAATGGTGTGAGTGCGGGACCGTCTGGTGGCAGAAAGCGCGAATCCACCGTCAACGTTCCGATGGGCTCGTCTCGCTCCGTGATCCCCCATTCGCCGTCATGACATCGGATCTGGAGTTCGCCTGGGGACACCCGAGGAGGGACACACGAGTGGAGGACGCTGCGATCCGTCCAGAATCCACGCAATGCGACGGGTTCATCACCGATTCGTCCGCTCGCGCGCAGCTCGAGCAGGTCGCCAACCGTGTGGACCTTCAGGCCGGCAAGTCGATCTGGGCTGGGGTTCGGAGGCGGTGCCGACGCGGCGGGCGTCGGACTCGGCGACGTATCGTCGGCGACGGCCGATGGCTTCTGCGACCCGCCTGCAGTCGTGCAGGCCAGCAAGACCACGGCGACAAGGCCCGCAGTCGCAAAGCACGCCGTCCTTCCTGCCCTTCGTCCCGCATGTACGTATGACCTCCCCTTGGTCACCGGAACAGGTCCATCTCCGCGGGGAGCAGCGCGTCGTCGATGCGCCCCTCGCCGCGCATGAACGATGCGCCACGAACGAGCGCGAGCGGGCGGGCGGCGGTCTTGCCCAGGACGAGCTCCGCGGCGGAGGCCAGCTCGTCGGCGACCGCGCGAACGGTCGACCGCATGACCCGGCCGTCGGCGTCCGGCTTGCCACGCAGGTCGTCGAGCGGGCGCAGCCCGGACACACCGATCGCGACATCGACGATGCCCAGGCGCCAGGGCCGCCCGAAGCTGTCCGACACGACGACCGGCACGTCCTGGCCGAGTCGCTCGCGAACGGCGGTGCGGATGCGGTCCGCCGATGCGTCGGGGTCCTTCGGAAGCAGCGTCACGATCGACCCGGAGGCCGGCCCGACGTTGGACGCATCGATCCCGCCGTTGGCGCAGACGAAGCCGTGGTGGGTCTCGGTGATGATCACGCCATTGGCCATCCGAACGACCCGTTTGGCCTCGCGCAGGACGACCTCGACCTGGCGCGGGTCGCGGTCGTGCCGCCGCGCGAATTCCTGGGCGACGGGGCTCGGTTCGATGGTCGTGAGGTCGACGATCGCGCCCTCGGCCTTGGAGACGATCTTCTGGGTGACGATCAGCGCGTCGTCGTCGCGCAGCGGGAGGATGTCGCTCGCCGCGGCAACGGCGTCGGCGATGAGGCTCGGCAGATCGTCGCCCGGGACGATCTCGCCGAGACCGTCGATCGCGATCGCTTCGATCCGCTCAGCCACCGACGGTCTCCCGGGTCTGCGTCTGGTCGAGCAGCAGGTCGTCGGGCGTGTCGAGGTCGTACGTCAGGGGACCTCCGAGATCGATGAACCGGGCGCCTGCGTCGGCGGCTGCGGCGGCGTGCGCGGCATGGCTGTCGCCGCCGAAACAGACGTCGATGACGTCGGGCGGGGCGAGCAGCAGCGCGTTGGTCCCACGGCCGTGCCGGTCCGGCACCAGGGCCACGAGCGGGCCGGCACCGTCGCCGTCGCCCAGGGTCTCGAGCAGCACGCCAAGCGCGGCAGGGGAGACCCGCGGCAGGTCGGTCGGCAGGATCAGCATCGCGGTGGCACCGCCGGCCAGGGCCTCCGCGCGGGCCTCGCGCAGGCCGGCATTGAGGCCCCGGCTGCGCTGCAGGACGGGTCGCGCCCCGGCGGCCATGGCGACGGCGCGAACCGTGTCATCCGGCGTGATGACGAGGGTCTCCGCGATGCCGGGCGTCGCGACCGCGGACCGGATGGTGGCGTCCGCGAGCCGGAGTGCGAGATCGTGGCGTTCCTCGGCGTCCAGCACGGCACCGAGCCGGGACTTCGCGCCGTCGAGGGCACCGACCGGGATGACCGCGAACACGACCCGTGGCGGATTGTCGGGGCTCATGCCACGGTCGCGCCCGCCGCCCGCAGGACCTCGCCCGCGACCCTGGCGCGGGCCGCGTCATCGCTCATGATCGTGTCCGCGACGACCGGCCGGACTCCCAGTCGAGCGATCGACGACGTCGCATCGGCGTCCGCGGCATCCACGACGAATGCCGTCGCGAGCCCGGCATACAGCCGCGCGACGCCGAGCGCGCTCGACTCATGGCCCAACGAGGTCAGCATCCGGTCGGCGGGGCCCTTGAGTGCTTTCCCGCCGATGATCCCGCTGACCGCGACGACCGGGACGCCGCGTTCGCGCGCGGCTGCCAGGGCGCTGGCCATCCCGGGCACGGCGAGGATCGGCCCGATCGAGACGATCGGGTTCGATGGCGCGATCACGATGGCGTCTGCCGCATCGATCGCGGCGAGGACCTCGGGCGTCGGTCGGGCCGCCTCGATGCCGCGGAAGCGGACCTCACGGACCTCCGGCTCCTGGTGGCGGCGCACGAAGTACTCCTGGAACTCGAGCCAACCGTCGTCGGTCAGGACCTCCGTCCGGACCGGTTCGTCGGTCATCGGCAGGATCGTCGACCCGATGCGGAGGGCGGCGCCCAGCTCGAGGGCGACGTCCGTCGGCCGGGCGCCGGTTCGCAACCGATCCGTTCTCCAGAGATGCGTCGCGAGGTCCCGGTCCCCAAGGCGGAACCAGGAGGTATCTCCCAGCGCCGAGAGTCCCTCCATGACGGTCCAGGTCTCGTCGCGGAGTCCCCAGCCGCGAACCTCGTCGTCGACCCCGGCCAGGGTGTAGGCCACCGTGTCGTGATCCGGCCAGATCGAAAGCCCGTGCAGTTCCAGGTCGTCGCCGGTGTTGACGACGACCGTCAGGTCTGCCCCGACATGTGCGGCGAGGCCCTCGGCCAGCTTCGCGCCGCCGACACCGCCGGCGAGCTCGACGACCTTCATCCGTCGAGGAGCGCGCCCACCTCGGGCATGCGCTCGATGGTCTCGCGGTCGTACGGAGCAGGCATCCGCACGATGAACGTCGAAAACCCGAGATCCTGGTACGGGCGGAGGATGTCCGCGACCTCCGCCGGCGACCCGGCCACGGTCTGGCCGAACCCCTCCACCGACACGCCGTTGTGGTCCAGCAGCTCTACTGTGCGCGCCCTGGCCGCATCGGTGTCGTCGCGCAGGATGATGTGGAAGCTCGCCGTCCGTTCGATCGTATCGATGTCGCGGCCGACATCGGCGCAGTGGCGCTGGAGTGTTTCGAGCGCGTCCCGGATCTCTTCCAACGACCCGTTGTTGTTCCAGGCGTCGGCACGCTGGGCGACCGTTCGCAAGGTCTTCGTTCGTCCGCCCCCGCCGATGAGGATCGGCAGGTGCGGCTGGACCGGTCGAGGCTCACACAACGCGTCCCGCATCGGGTACCGCGGCCCGTCGTGGTCGACGCGTTCGCCATCGAGCAGACGGCGGGTCAGCATCACGGCCTCGTCGAGCCAGTCCAGTCGCTCGCCCGGGCTATTCCCGAATTCGATGCCGAAGGCCTCGTGCTCACGTTCGAACCAGGCCCCGCCGATGCCCAGGACCGCACGCCCCCCGGACACGTGGTCGAGCGTCGTGGCGAGCTTGGCCGTGAGTCCCGGGTTGCGGAACGTGTTCGCGCCGACCATGAGGCCGAGGCGCACCCGCGCGGTGATCGGGCCGAGCGCCGCCAGCGTCGTCCAGCCTTCGAGGATGGGTTGTTCCCACGGGCCGAAGATCGCCATCAGGTGGTCCCAGGTCCAGACCGAGTCCCAGCCGGATGCCTCGGCGGCAAGGGCGGCGTCCCGGAACCCGGGCCAATCCGTGGCCTGCGACCAGAGCTGGAGACCGAATCGGGTCGTCATGGCTGCGTCGTCCGAGTCAGTCGAGATGATCGTGGACCGCGTCGATCGAGATCCGGAAGCTCACGCGACGTTGCTGCTCGAACCGGTCGCGCACGAGTCGCTCTGCCTTCTCCGGTTCGTCGGCGTGGTACCGGCGCGCCATCTCCGCGATGTCGGCCTGGGCCGTCGGCTGGTCCTCGACGATCGTGACCTTCCCGGTGAGGCCGACCCAGCGGTAGCCGTCGGCCTGGTCGTGGACCGCCACCGAGATCCGAGCGTCGCGCTCGAGGTTCGAGGGCCAGCGTCGGCCGACCTTGCTGTTGAGGACGATCTCGTCGCCGTCGAGCCGGTACCAGATGACGGCCTGCCGCGGTCCACCATCGGGATCGACCGTCGCGATGGTCGCGAACCGGGTGGCCGCCAGGAAGGCGCGCACGTGTTCGGGAAGCGCTGCGCTGGTCGGGGTCGTCGGGTCGGTCGGAGTCGTCGGCTTCGTGGGGGTCGCCATGACCCCGATGGTACGCGGACGCGTCGCTATCGTCCCGGGCGGAGTCGCCTCGGCCGATCGGTCAGTCGCTGGCGCGAACGCTCCGGGCGCTTGCCCGTGCCGGGCTGGCGAGCGCGTGACTCGCGGCCACCCGTGCGACCCGCCGGGCCGCCTGCAGACGCAGCTTCTCGATGCTCCGCGGCAGTGCCGGCTCCGCCGCCGGCCGTCCCAGCAGGTAGCCCTGCCCGAGATCCACGCCGAGCGCGGTCACCATCGCGAGATCGGAACGACGCTCGATGCCCTCCGCCAGCACGCGAGCTCCGATCCGGTGTCCGAATGACACGAACGCCTCGACGAGCGCCTGCTTGGCGTCGTCGCGCGCGCACCCGGCGACGATATCGCGGTCGATCTTGATGACCGTCGGCCTCAGCGCCGCGACCAGGGCGAAGCTGGCGTAGCCCGCGCCGGCGTCGTCGACAGCGAACCCGAACCCCACACGACGGAGCGCCTTGACGGCGCGCTGGAGGCGCAGCACGTCGGCGACCGCCTGTTGTTCCGTGCATTCGAGGGTCACATTGCGCGGATCGAGCCCGGCCTCGCGAACCATGGCCGCGAACGCGGTCGCCTCGAACCGCCCATCGAGCAGGCTGGCCGGCGTCACGTTGACGGCCACACGTAGCGCCGTCCGACCGTCCGCCCCGCGGCGCTTGTCGAGCTCGCCGGCGCGCTCGAGGATCTTCGACACCAGGAAGACGTCGAGCTCGATGGAGCGGTCCGTATCGATGGCCGCCTGCACGATCGAAGCGATCGACTGTGGGAGCATCGGCATGTTCGGCCGGAAGAGGCACTCGTATTCGTGCAGCTCGCCGGTGGTCAGCTCCACGATGGGCTGGAAGGCGACCGTGTGGAGCGTGCGCAGGCTGAAGAAGTAGTCGAGCGTCTTGGTCTGGATCACCTGGGTCGTCTGGGCCATCCCGATCCGGTCCGCGAGACCGGACATCTGGACCGCGGCCGAGAGGGCCACCAGGTAGCGGTCCGCCTCCGGCTTCGTGGCATCGACCGTGACCAGGCCGTACTCGGGTGCGCGTGCCTCCCGGGCGATCGAGCTCGCGACGAGCTCGGTCAGTTCGTTCGCGGGCGAGATCACGATCGCCCCCGAGTCGAGCTCGAGGATGCGTGAATCCGGCACGAGCGACGCGAGCCGATGTACGAACCGGGTATCGCGCGACCACAGCAGGCGCTCGTCGATGGGGCGGCGGGGGTTGGCAAAGAGGCGCACGACACTCCAAAGCGTGACGATGCCGACGGCGCCACCGACAGGCGGCGCCGTGCAAGTGCATGATGCCCGCAGGCCCTTCGAGCACGCCCCGTGTCGGGGGTCCCGCCGTCGCAGGTACCTTCGTCCGCTGGACGCGCCGACTCGTGCCATACGACCGACGGCGCCTACGTCAGCCGTTCACCCGCACGGATCTCGAGGTCGAGGCGGTTCTCCGGTGGCGCCAGCGGACACGCCCACCGCGGGTCGAATGCGCACGACGGCTGCGCGGCGAAATTGAAGTCGAGGATGAGCGCCCAGTTCGCGGAGTCCGGCCCGGGAGCCGCTCCGAGATCCGCGCCCTTTGCGGCGTCGACCAGGTATCGGCCAGCGCCATAGGTCGATTGGCCGTTGGTGCCATCACGGAACGGGATGAAGATCCCGCCCGAGTACCCGGCCATCCAGAACACGGACAGCGTCCGTTCGCCGTCGGAGAACGGCAATCGAACGCGTCCGATTCGGCTGAAGGCCAGGCTGTCACCACCGCTGTTGGGCAGTTCGAGGGGGAGTGCGTCAGGCTCGGGTGGCGGCGCCGGCTCGACGACCGCGTGGAACCGAAGCAGCGGGTCGTGATCGAAATGCAGCGCCCGGAAATCGGCGCGGGCGGCGACCGGGACGGGCGACTGGGGATGCTCCCGGAACAGCCGCTCGCGGACGGCGCGCCAGTGCGCGAGGGCGGTCACGGGGTCCGTCGCCGACATCGACCGCACCTCGGCATACAGTGTCGAGACGCGTCGTCTCCAGTCGGCGAGGGACAGCCGGTCCGCGGCCGAGCCATCGCCCGGGACCCAGTCGGTCATCGCGATCCGCGGCGCATCGACCCCAGGACGACCCACAGGCCGATGCCGATCAGGACGGCAGGCCAGAGCTGGCTCCAGCGGATGTCCGGCAGGTCGTACCCGAGCGTGCGCTCGACGAAGAACCACAGCCCGAGCGCCAGGACCACGAGACCGAACAGGATCGATGCCGTTCGACCGGGATCGCGGCCCTCGCGCCGCGGCTTCGTCGCGATCGGAGCGACCGGCGGGACCGGCAGTGCGGATGGGTCCGGCGCGGTCGGTGTGTCGCCCCGCGGAGTCGCCCGCGGTTCGATATCCGCGGTTGCCTCGGCTTCAGGCGCCGTCGCTCCGGGCCAGCCCTGCGTCGGGCTATCCGCGGCTGGATCCGGGACCGGGATGCGGGTCGTCGGGCTCGGGACGTCGTCGGACATGGGCGGCTCCTTGGGGCCGCGGAGCGCGGCTCGCACCATCGTAGTCCGAGCCGCCTAGAATCGGCAGCACAATCGCTTGCAGGGATGGACGGAGGAGCGGAACGTGGCGGACACCGCGGAGATCGGCGTCTTCGGAGGCTCGGGGTTCTACTCCCTTCTCGACGACGTGCGCGAGATCAAGGTGGACACGCCGTACGGCGCGCCCTCCGATTCGGTCTTCCTCGCCGAGGTCGCCGGGCGGCGCGTGGCATTCCTGCCGCGTCACGGCCGGCGCCACACGATCCCGCCGCACCGCATCAACTATCGGGCGAACGTGTGGGCGATGAAGTCGCTTGGCGTGAAGGCCGCGATCTCGCCGTGCGCTGCGGGCTCGCTGCAGCTCGGCGTCAAGCCCGGCGATTTCGTCGTCTGCGACCAGTTCGTGGACCGGACGAGCGGGCGTGCCGACACGTTCTTCGATGGTCCGATCGTGACCCACCTCTCGTCGGCGGAGACCTACGACCCGACGTTGCGCCGCCTCGCGATCGAGACGATCCGCGATCACGGAATCGAGGTCCACGAGCGCGGGACCGTCGTCGTCATCCAGGGTCCGAGGTTCTCCACGAAGAGCGAGTCGAAGTGGTTCAGCGATGCCGGCTGGGAGGTCATCAACATGACCCAGTACCCGGAGGCCTGGCTGACACGCGAACTTGGGATGGCCGTCGTGAACATCAGCCTCATCACGGACTACGACGCCGGTGTCCACGAGGGCACCGAGGCGGTCAACGCGACCGACGTGCTCGAGGTGTTCCAGGCGAACGCCGAGCGGATCCAGAAGGTCGTGCTCGACCTCATCGGTCGCTTCCCGGCAGATCTCGACGCGCTCGGCGCCGGAGCTGCGCTCGGGCCGACCCGGGGTGACGGCCATGCGATCGCCGCCGAGGACGTCCGCCTGTTCGAGACCGAGCTCTAGGGCTCATGGACACGAGCGCAAACGCCTACGGCCGGCTCCCCATCGGCGTCTGCCTCCGCTCGATCCGGGGGGAACCGGCCTGGTGGCTCGAGAGTGCCCGCCGGCTCGACGAGGCGGGCTATGCCGGGTTGTGGTGCTGGGACCACTTCATGGGTCGTGGCGACCAGACCGTGCCCGTGGTCGAGTCCTGGACGATCCTGTCGATGGCGGCCGCGATGACATCCAGGGTGACGGTCGGCCCGTTCGTCATGAACGTGATGAACCGCCACCCCGCGCTCGTCGCGCGCATGACCTCGACCCTCCAGATCGCGAGCGGCGGGCGGTTGATCCTGGGCATCGGCATCGGCGGTGCCCCGAGAGAGCACGCGGCGTACGGGATGGACTTCCCGCCAGCCCCGCAGCGGGTGGCCCGGCTCGAGGAGGCCGTGGGCGTGATTCGCGCCCTGTGGACGGGGGGACCGGTCACCCGACCCTCCCTCTTCTACCCGCTGACCGATGCTGTCGCGTTCCCCGTGCCGGATCCGCCGCCACCGATCATCATCGGCGGCGAGACGGCGGCCGGGGCACGGCTCGCCGGACGGATCGGCGATGGCTGGTCGGCGTTCGACGACAACTTCGAGCAGCACCTGCCGCTCTATCTCGAGTCGCTCGAGGCCTCGGGGAAGCGACGCGAGGACCAGACCGTCCTCGTCGGGTTCCAGGGCGAGTGGCTCTCCGACGAGAGTATCCGCGACACGCCCTGGATCGAGGCGCCACGCGAGACGTGGGACCGCTGGCACGCGGCCGGAGCCGACGGGGCGATCGTGCTCGCCCGCACCACGGACGACGTCGACGCGCTCGTGGAGGCAACGAGCCGCTGGTGACCGCGGTTCATGGCACCATCCGTGGGTGACCCCGAGCAACCCGAGCGTTTCGAGCGGGCCCGCGACACCGGCCGGACCTGCGACCCCAGCGGGGCCGACCCATCCGTGCGCACGCTGCGGCGCGCCGGTCGGTCCCGGAGTCGGGCTGTGCGAACGCTGCAACCCGCTCGGTCTGCGCGACTCGGCGTCCTCGCAGGTCCATGGCACGGTGTTCGTGACCGTGGCGATCGCCATCGTCCTGCTGATCGTCTTCGCGCGGCTCTCGATCGCCGGCAGCGGGCCATTCCCCGCCAGCATCTCGGCCGTCACGCCCACAGGGGACGGCCTGGCGGTCACGGTCAACGTGACGAATGAAGGCTCATCCGTCGGCCAGACGACCTGCAGGATCGTTGACGTCGCGGACCGGGGCATGAGCCGAAGTGCCTTCGTGCTCAGCCCACGGATCGAGCCGGGTCAGACCCTCGAATTCTCGGCCGTGGTGACTGAGTTCGGACCGGAGGTGCGGGAGCTGGCGGTCACGTGCCGAACGCCGTGACGTCGGCCACGGTCGATCCGGTCGCCGGCATCGCGGACGACCTGGCGTTCGGGCTGGCCTTGGCGGCGCGCGCAGGCGAGGTGCTGATGGACCGCTACGAGCGCCTCGAGCGGATCCATCACAAGAGCGCCCGCGATGTCGTGACCGAGGCCGACCATCTGTCCGAGGAGCTGATCATCGACGCCATCCGGGGGCGCCACCCCGGCGACGCGATCCTGGCCGAGGAGAGCGGGGAGCACCGGGCGATCGCCGGGGAGGCTCCCACCTCCGGTCGGGGCCGGCTCTGGATCATCGATCCGCTCGACGGCACGGTGAACTATGCGAACGGTATCCCGTTCTTCTGCGTGTCGATCGGGCTCATCGTGGATGGACGCCCATCCGTGGGCGTGGTTCATGACCCGACCCGCGGGGAGACCTTCGCGGCGACGGCCGATGGCCCGGCCCTGCTGGCGGCGGCGCTCGGCTCGCCCAGCCATGCGATCACGGCGTCCGAGAAGGACAAGCTCTCCGACTTCCTGGTCTCGATGGCACTCGGCGGGAGGGGTGCCGTCGGCCGGGCGCGAGCCGTGCGCAAGGTGATCCGCATCCCGCGCTCGATGGGCTCGGCGGCCCTGGCGCTCGCGTACGTCGGGAACGGGCGGTTCGACGCCTTCATCCAGCAGGGCGGCCTGTCCGCATGGGACATCGCGGCCGCCGGCCTGATCGCCGAGCGGGGCGGTGCCCGGGTCACCGCGATGGACGGTGGCCCGTGGTTCGACCTGGCGCGCGGACCCGCGTCGAGCGGCATCCTGGCGGCCCCGGTCGCGCATCACGGGACCCTGCTCGAGCTCGTCCGGTAGGCATGCCCCACCGACCGCCTCGCCGACCTGGGGTCGGCCTTCTCGCGCTCGCGCTGGTTGCGTTGGCGCCCGTCCTCGCCGGTTGCTCGTCGCTGCCCGCCGTCGTTGCGCAGCCGGAGATCCGGTGCGGGCGGTTCGAGGGCCCGGGCTGCACGATCCTTGCCGATCTTGGCCGGCACGCGCTGCATCGAGAGACGGAGGAGCCATCGATCGTGGCCGTCGGCGGAGCGTGCCCGGACAATGCTCGGTGCAAGCCGTCGGCGCTCGGTGGCGAGGAGGCGGCGGTCGTCGTGCGCTGGATGGACGGCACCATCGAATGGGCCACGATCCCGCTTCCGGCGACGTGGCCGGCTGGTGTCGCGGGCCCGCCGATCGAGCGATCCGAACCGCCGCCGGAACATCTGCAGGCACTGGTCGCCCCGGGCGGCTGAGCCGCACGAGAAGCTGGTCGGCGGTGGATCAGCCCTCGTCCAGCCAACGATGCGGTCGGGTCCGGAGCCGATCCAGGCCCCATTCCTCGCAGAACCCTTCCCACGCGTCGCGCGGCGCACCGTCCCAGCGCAGCTCGTCGGGGTCCCGCTGGCGGATCTGGACGCCGTCCGCATCGGTGCGCAGTCGCGCGAGATCCCGGTACAGGAGCGCCTCGTCCCAGTGCTCCCGCAGGGTTGCAGCGAGTCCGACCGCGCGCGTCCCTCCGACGCCCGGCACTTCCCAGGCCGATGCCTTTTCGGGGATGTCCTCGAAGTGTCCGTAGCGAGCCAGGATCGCGGCCGCCCCTTTCGCCCCCCAGCCGGGCAGGCCCGGGTAGCCGTCCGACGAATCCCCCACCAGCGCCAGCCAGTCGGGGATCGAGGGCGGCGAGACGCCCCATTTCGCCCGGACGCCGGCATCGTCGTAGGTGATCCCGCGGCGGCGATCCCACAGCACGATCCGATCGTCGCGGACGAGCTGAGCCATGTCCTTGTCCGGGGTGCACACGAGGATGCGTTCGACCCGGCTGTCCTCGGCGAAGCGGACCGCTGCCGCCGCGATGGCATCGTCGGCTTCGAACTCGACCATCGGCCAGAGCACGATGCCGAGGGCGTCGATGGCGGCTTCCGCGATGGGGAACTGGGCGAGCAGCTCGGGCGGCATACCGGCAGAGGACTTGTAGCCGGGGTACAGGTCGTTGCGGAACGACTCGATCACGCGGTCGGTCGCGCAGCCGACGTGCGTGGCACCCTCCTCGCGCAGGAGGTACAGCAGTTGGTCGCACAGGCCGGACACGCCTGACAGCACGATCCCGTCTCGGCCGATGACGTCCGGACGGGGCGCGAAGTGGGCCCGGAACAGCTCGTACGTGGCATCGACGAGGTGGAGCTGCATGTCAGCGCATCCTCGTTTGCCACTGCCGGACTCCGGCCGCGGCCATCTCGTCGATGGCCTGCGCTCCGTCACCGGGCGTGAGGTCGACGGCCGCGATCGCGTCGGTCAGCAGGCTGGTCTCGTAGCGCAAACGAGCCGCATCGAGTGCGGTGGCCTTGACGCAGTAGTCGGTCGCCAGACCGACCACGACGATCCGCCCGATCCCGCGGTCGCGGAGCAACGCGTCGAGCTCGGTCGCGGTCTCCCGCCCGGTCGTCGGGTCGCGCGTGGCGAACCCGGAGTACCCGTCTTCGCCGTTGACGCCCTTGCGGATCCGTGGCGCCTCGTGCGGTGTGTGCAGCGCGGGATGGAGCTGGGCGCCCCACGTGTCGGCCACGCAATGGACCGGCCAGATGCCACCGTCCTTCGCGAAATGCGGGGTCGACTCGGGGTGCCAGTCCTGGGTGAAAACGACGAGACCGCCCGCCGCCATCGCCATGTCGATCTCAGCGTTGATCGTCGGGACCACGCCGTCGCCCCCTGCCACCGACAGGCTTCCCGCCGGGTCCGCGAAGTCGTTCTGCACATCGACGACGATCAGGGCCGTCGCCGGGTCATAGCGCCGCATCACCCCGAGCCTAGCAGCCGGGGGGTCTGGGAGCCGCAGCCGCACGCGAAGAAGCGGCGCCGGTGGCGCCGCTTCGGTAGCAGGAAGCTCGGTGAACCTAGCCGATCATCGCCGAACGCTCGTCAGGAGCGGGCTCCGGTGCCACCGTCTCCGGTGCGACCGGCGGGACGACGTCGAGCAGGTACCCGATGCCCTGGAACGTTTTGATCCGCCCGGGCTCCCCGGGTTCGGCGCCCAGCTTGCGACGCACGCGCGACACCCAGACCCGCAGGTACTGGAGGTCGTCGCGGTACTCCGGGCCCCAGACCTTGGTCAGCAGCTCCGTGTGGAGGACCACCTTGCCGGCGTTGGCGGCCAGGTGCTGGAGGAGCAGCCATTCGGTCCGCGAGAGCTGGACCAGCTCCCCGTCCCGGGTGACCATGCGCCGTTCGAGGTCGATCTCGATGTCGTCGAAGGCGAGGACGCCCGATCCCGGGCTGGCGCCGGACGAGCGGCGCAGGACGGCCCGGACGCGAGCGGCCAGTTCGTCGGGATGGAACGGCTTGGCGATGTAATCGTCGGCGCCGAGATCGAGGCCCTTGGCCTTGTCGGCGGTCGAGCCCTTGGCGGTCAGCAGGATGACCGCGACCGGCCGCCGCTCGCGCAGCTGTCGCATGACTTCGATGCCGTCGAGGTCCGGCATGACGATGTCCAGGAGGACGATGTCGGGACGTACTTCCTCGGCCTTCTGGAGTGCCTCCTCGCCGCCGTTGGCGGTGACGACGCGGAAACCCTCCTCACCGAGCGCGATCGACACGAGCTTCGTGATCCGCGGCTCATCGTCCGCGACGAGTACGAGCGGCTGGGTGCTCACTCTTCTACCTCCTGGGTCGGGGTCATGGTGACGGACATGGCCGGGGGCGTCACGTCCGGCGCGCTTGCGGTCGCGCCGGACCGACGCGAAGCGGACCTAGGAGCCGGCGGGAGCGACGCTTGGGACCGTAACGTCGACGTTCACGTCGGTCGGCGTGGAACTCGTGTTCGCACCGGGACCGGCAAGGAAGTACCAGGCGCCGGCAAGCACGATGATCACGGCGATGATGCCGAGGATCATGCCGGTGCTGGAGCCGCCATCTTTGACGACGACGGTGTCGTGGTCGGTGTGCGGATCGGACATGACTGGGACTCCTTTGTTCGATCGCGGGTGTGCGATATCCGGTGGGCCGAGCTGGGAACCGGCGACCGGTCGAGCGAGCCCGCCCGTAGCAGACGGATGGCTCGGAGCCTCCGCAGCATGTCCCGGGACGCCTGACGCGGATGGGCCCCGGACATTGCAATCCGGTTACATCGGCATTACAGGCGGCAGCATCGAGTTCGTCGGGGCCTCGCTCCGGCAGGATGGTCTACCCTTCGGGCATGGCATACAGCGAGGCTGAGCTCGATCTGATCGACCGGACCGAAGAGGTCGAGATCGAGACGAACGGTGCCGATGGCGCCGTCCACCGGACCATCATCTGGGCGGTCGTCGACGACGGCGACGTCTTCGTCAGGTCGTATCGCGGTCCGAACGCCCGCTGGTACCGCGAGGCATTGGCTGACCCGTCCGTGGGGATTCATGTCGACGGCATCCGGCTTCCCGCAACGGCGGTCCTGGCGTCGGACGCAAGCTCGATCGAGCGCACCTCGACCGGCATCCTGCGCAAGTACGCCGGCGATCCGGCCGCGAAGGCCATGGTCGCACCCGAGCTCCTCGATCTCACGCTCCGCCTCGAGCACCGGGGACCGGAGTGAATCAGCCCCCACCCGCAACCGTCTGACGGCGGTCGGCCGCCGTACGATCAGCCGCGGTTCGCGCGGTCCAGGAGTCGCAACGCATGTACTTCGACGAATTCAAGCACCAGCTGCCGGACATCGACCCGGACGAGACCGAGGACTGGATGCAGTCCCTCGATCAGGTTGTCGAGCAGGCCGGTGAGACCCGAGCGCGGTTCCTGGTCTACAAGCTCCTCAAGCGCGCTCGCCAGCTGCAGATCGGCCTCCCCCCGCTCACCCAGACCCGCTACATCAACACGATCAGCCCGGAGCAGGAGCCCGATTTCCCCGGTGACGAGGCCATGGAGCTGCGCATCCGGCGGATCGTGCGCTGGAACGCCGTGGCGATGGTGCTCCGAGCGAACACGCGATTCGCGGGCATCGGCGGCCACCTGTCAACCTACGCCAGCTCGGCGAGCCTGTACGAGACCGGCTTCAACCACTTCTTCCGCGGCAAGGACGGGGAGGGCAGTGGCGACCAGATCTTCTACCAGGGCCACGCGGCGCCAGGGATCTACGCCCGCGCGTTCCTGGAAGGCCGGCTGACCGAGGCGCAGCTCGACCACTTCCGCCGTGAGGGCGCCCCCGGGGTGGGTCTGAGTTCCTACCCGCACCCGCGCCTGATGCCCGACTTCTGGGAGTACCCCACGGTCTCCATGGGACTCGGGCCGATCAGCGCGGTGTACCAGGCCCGCTTCAACCGCTACCTCCACAACCGCGGACAGCTCGATACCTCGAAGTCACGGGTGTGGGCGTTCCTCGGGGACGGCGAGACCGACGAGCCCGAGTCGCTGGGCGCGCTCAGCCTGGCGGCCCGCGAGGGCCTCGACAACCTCACGTTCGTCGTCAACTGCAACCTGCAGCGGCTCGACGGCCCGGTCCGCGGCAACGGCAAGATCATCCAGGAGCTCGAAGCGGTCTTCCGCGGCGCGGGCTGGAACGTCATCAAGGTCATCTGGGCGCGCGAGTGGGACGATCTGCTGGCACGCGACGTGGACGGGCTGCTCGTCCAGCAGATGAACGAGACGCTGGACGGCGAGTTCCAGAAGTTCAGCGTGGCCGGCGGGGCCTACATCCGCGAGCACTTCTTCGGTCCGGACCAGCGGCTACGCAAGCTGGTCGAACACCTGACCGACGATGACCTGGCGAAGCTGCGCCGGGGCGGTCACGACTACCGCAAGGTCTATGCCGCGTACAAGGCCGCGACGGAGTTCCAGGGCGCACCGACCGTCATCCTCGCCAAGACCGTGAAGGGTTGGACCCTGGGACCGGGCGTCGAGGCCCGCAACATCACCCACCAGGCCAAGAAGCTGTCGGAAAAGGAGCTGCAGATCTTCCGCGACCGGCTGCAGCTGCCGATCCCGGACGAGCAGCTCAAGGAAGCCCCGTACTACCACCCGGGCCCCAAGTCGGAGGAGGTCGAGTACCTGCGAGAGCGCCGCGCCGCGCTCGGCGGGTCGATTCCCAAGCGCGTGGTCCGGGCCGGACCGCTGCCCGCTCCCGCACCCGAGGTGGACCAGGAGTTCGCGGCCGGCAGCAAGACCGAGGTCTCGACGACCATGGTCTTCACGAGGATCCTGCGCAACCTGATCCGCGACAAGGAGCTCGGGTCGCGCATCGTCCCGATCATCCCCGACGAGGCGCGCACCTTCGGCATGGACCCGCTGTTCAAGGAGGTCGGCATCTATGCCGCCCTCGGGCAGCGCTACGAGCCAGTCGACTCCGATCTCGTGCTCTCGTACCGCGAGGCGACCGATGGCCAGGTCCTCGAGGAGGGCATCACGGAGGCAGGCTCGATGGCCAGCTTCCAGGCGGCCGGGACCTCGTATGCCACCCATGGCCACTCGATGATCCCGTTCTACATCTTCTATTCGATGTTCGGCTTCCAGCGGACCGGAGACCAGATGTGGGCATTCGGGGACGCGCGTGGTCGCGGCTTCCTCATGGGCGCGACGGCCGGTCGCACCACGCTGGCTGGCGAAGGCCTGCAACACGACGACGGCCACAGCCACATCCTCGCTTCGACGGTGCCGGTCGTCCGCGGCTACGACCCGGCCTTCGCCTACGAGCTCGCTGCGATCGTGCGCGATGGGATCGAGCGCATGTACGTCAAGGGCGAGGACGTCTACTACTACATCACGCTCTACAACGAGAACTACGCCCAGCCGCCGAAGGCCGACGGCATCGATGAAGGGATCCTGCGCGGGATCTACCGCTTTGCCGAGGCCCCCCAGGTCGGGAAGGACGCGCACCCGGCTCGGCTCGTCGGCTCCGGCTCCATCCTCAACGGGGTCATCGCGGCCCGCGACCTGCTGGCAGAACGGTTCGGCGTGGCCGCCGAGGTCTACAGCGCCCCATCGTTCCCGCTCCTGCGACGCGACGCACTCGAGACCGAGCGCTGGAATCGGCTGCATCCGGACGCCAAGGACCAGCGCGTTCCCTATGTCACGACCGTGCTTCCCGGCGATGGCGGCCCGATCGTGGCCGCCACCGACTGGATGAAGGCGCTGCCCGACATGGTGGCGCGCTGGCTACCGGCGCCGTACGTGTCGCTCGGAACGGACGGATTCGGCCGAAGCGGCACGCGCGAAGACCTGCGGGCGCTGTTCGAGATCGACCCGCCCCACATCGCGGCGGCGACCCTCGTCTCCCTGGCTCGCTGCGGCGCCATGGCCCCCGCCAAGGCGGCCAAGGCGATGCGCGAGCTCGGCATCGACCCGGACAAGATCGATCCGCTCGCCGGCTGAGTAGCGCGTGCCCGCCGGCAGCGCGGCGTCGCCGACGGGCGTTCTGCCGCCGGGCGTGCCGGCCGACCGGCCCGCGCGGAGCCGGCTGCTTCCGATGGCGACCGTCTTCCTTCGGGTCGGGCTGACGGCGTTCGGTGGGCCGGCCGGCCACATCGCCATCATGCGGGACGAGTTCGTGCGGCGCCGCGGTTGGCTGGACGACGCGGCGTTCGTCGACCTGATCGGCGCCGCGAACCTGATCCCGGGCCCCACGTCCTCCGAGCTCGCGATGCACATCGGTCATCGACGCGCGGGGCGAGCCGGCCTGGTCGTCGCCGGACTCGCATTCCTGCTGCCGGCCGTGCTGATCGTCGCGGTCCTCGCCTGGGTCTATGTGGAGTACGGACGGCGCCCTGAAGTCGCGGCGCTGCTCGCGGGGGTCACGCCGGTGGTCGTGGCGATCGTGGCCCACGCGGGCTGGTCCATCGCGCGAACGACCCTTCGCAGCGCGTTGCAGGTGGCCCTCCTCGTCGCAGCCGTCGCGGCGATCGTGGCTGGCGTGCCCGAGATCGCGGCCCTGCTCGGTGCGGGTGTCGTCTCGATCGTGCTCGTGGCCACCGGGGTCGGCCGGGCCAGGGCGCTCGGGATCGCGGTCAGCGCTTGGCCGCAGGCCGCCGGGACCACGACTGGCGCGGGCGCCACAGCCGGCTCGCCGGCCGGTGGAGCCGCCGTCACTGGTGCACTGGCAGCGGCCGCTGCCGGAGTCGCTACCATCGCCAGCCCCGGCCTCATCTTCCTGACGTTCCTCAAGATCGGCGCGGTCCTGTTCGGCAGCGGCTACGTCCTCGTGGCCCTGCTCCGCTCCGAGCTGGTGGATGGGCTCGGTTGGATCACCGAAACGCAGCTCGTGGATGCCGTCGCGGTCGGCCAGGTCACGCCGGGCCCGCTGTTCTCGACCGCGACGTTCATCGGCTACCTCGTCGGCGGACCGCTCGGTGCCATGGCCGCGACCGTCGGCGTGTTCCTGCCCGCGTTCCTGGCGGTCGCGCTGAGCATCCCCATCCTCGATCGTCTTCGGACCTCGGTCCGTGCGCGGTCATTCCTCGACGGTGTCAACGCCGCGGCAGTCGGGCTGCTCGGTGTCGTGGCCGTCCAGCTGGCGATCACTGGCGTCCGTGACCTCGTGGGCGCCGCGACGATGATCGCGGCATTCGCGCTGCTCCTCCGCGGCATCGGCACGAGCTGGCTGATCGCGGCGGGGGCCGCGATCGGCGTCATTCGCTGGCTGCTGGCTCCGGGTTGATGGGGCGGCGATTGGGGTCGACCACGAACACCGGGTGCCGCTCGTCGAAATCGTCGGCTTCGAGATCGTCGGCCTCCAGGACGCGCAGCGTGAACCCGAATTCGGAGCCGCCGCCCGGCGGCCGGAGTGCCCACATCCGCCCGCCCATCGCCTCCACGAGGCTGCGGCACACGAACAGGCCGATGCCTGACCCGGCCACCGACCTGGCGCTGTCCGGGTCGCGGTAGAACAGGTCGAAGACCCGGCGAAGTGATTCGTCCGGGATCCCGGGTCCGTCGTCGGTCACCCGGATCTCGACGACGCTGTCGTCCCGGCGAGCGTCGATGACGACCTTCGTCCCCGCGGGCGTGTACTTCGCGGCGTTGCCGAGGAGGTTGCGCACGATCTGCTCGACGTACGTGCCTTCACCGGCCACGACGGGCAGGTCGGGTCCCAGCCGTGTCTCGATCTGGAGGGACGGCAGGTCGGGCGCCTCCTGGGCGACGATCCGTTCGATCAGTCGCCGCGGCTGGAGTGGCTCGGCGTCGATGATCAGCCGTCCCCGTTCCGCGCGGCTCAGGACCAGCAGGTCCTCGACCAGCCGATGCAGTCGCTCGGACTCGGCGCGAACGTCTTCGAGCAGGGCCGCGCGCGAGGCGGGGTCGTCGGCGCGCCCGGGACGGGCCAGGATCTGGGTGAGGCCCAGGATGGTCGTGATGGGCGTGCGCAGCTCATGGCTGATGACGTCGATGAACGCCTCGCGGAACTCGCCGGCCTGGCGCTCCTCCAGGAGCAGCTGATCGCGCTGCTCCTCGATGCGACGACGCTGCGTGATGTCCTGGCCGGTGCCGATCATCGAGATCGCGCTCCCTCCGGCGTCGCGAAGGACGCGGCCCGCACCCTGCGTCCAGTGGACCGATCCGTCCGGCCAGACGACGCGGAAATCGAGGGCGTACGGCGCCACGCCCTCGACCGCGGCCTGGACCCCGCTGCGGAACGGTTCCCGGTCGTCGGGATGGATCATGTCCAGGTAGGCCTCGAATGAGGGGGCCTGCGGCATCGGCTCCAGCCCGTGCTGGCGGAAGATCTCATCCGACCACTTCAGGGAGTTGTCCGTGATGTCCCACTCCCAGAATCCGGTACCGGAAGCTGCGAGCATGACCTCGAGGCGACGATCGCGGGCCTCGACCGCCTCGGCGAGTGTCGCGACCTCGTCCAGGGCGTCGACGAGCCGATCCCGGGCCGCGCGACGAGAGGCCACGAGGAGCACGGTCCCGGTGGCTGCCACGACGTAGATGATCTGTCGGACGAGCTCGTCGCGCGACGCCAGTGCCGCGTCCCCGCCCAGGAAGAACACCCCGTTGAGGATCACCGACGCAAGGATGGCCGTCATCCCCCCGATGAAGCCGCCTAGCCAGGCCGCCAGCACGGCCGCCGCCATGAGCAGGATGTATCCCGTGTCCCCCAGGGCGAACTGATCGAGCGCTGCTTTCGAGGCGAGGGCCGCCACGGCGATGCCCAGCCCGGCGAGCACGGCATACCCTGGCGCGAACCGGATATCGCGCGCCCGCTCGATCTCACCCTTGGCGCGTCCGGCTGCCTGCCCCGCGGCGCCTGCCGTCTCCTGCGTCACGTATCTCCCTCGCGATGCCTTGAGCGTCGGAAGTATGGACCACGTCTCGCCCGCGGACGACGGCGGTCGGCGCGGCGCCTGTCGTCGCGCTGTCGCCCCGTCGTAACGAGCGTCAGCGGTCCCGGCATCCGGGCAGCATGGCCGGGCTCGCAGGATGACCACCTGCGATCCGCCGCCGACTCCGGCGCCGGCCCCTCAAGGAGTTCGACCGATGAAAGAAAACGACTCGACCAACCGCGATGGATCTCACGGTGCCGGCACGCCACTACCAACCGACGACGGACGGCGTACGGATCATCCGGATGACCAGGACCGCGATCCGGGCGCGTACGTCGGACGAGAACCCGAGCGCCAGGCCGCCACGATCCCGGGTGGCATCTCGCCCGCTGACGAGCGGGTTGCTGCGCACAGCACACAGTCGGGTGCGACGGCCGAGGATCTCGTCCCTGATGGCCATCGCGAAGGCTCGCCAGCGGACGACGACCAGGTCCGCGAGGCCGGCCAGTCCCGCTGATAGCCGCCTGATACGCGGCGTGACCGCGGATTGACGTCCCGCCCGGCTGGCGCCACCTACCGTCGGTGCAACGGCGTCATCCGACGTCTCGTCACCGGCGATGTGCCGGTCAGCTCGACAACAAGGAGGCCCCCAGTGGACCACGACACGACGACCCCTCACGATCACCCCCACGATGACGACCTGTTGAACGAGGGCCGTGGCACGGCTCCCGAGAACGAGGAAGGCGGCACCGAGGCCGTCGGCGCCGGAGCCGGTGCTCTCGGCGGCGCAGCTGTCGGCATGGCCGTCGGTGGACCCCCCGGTGCTGTCGTTGGTGGCGCGATCGGCGCCGTCGGCGGTGCGATCGCCGGTGAAGCGGCCGAAGGCGACGACGAGGCCGGTGCGGGCACCGGAGCCCTCGGTGGTGGCGCGGCCGGCGCGCTCATCGGTGGCGCCGTCGCCGGACCTCCCGGCGCGGTCGTCGGTGGTGCGGTCGGTGCGGCCGGCGGTGCCGGCGCGGGCGACCAGACCGAGGAAGAGACCGAGGAGAGCGACCCGGCCAGCCCGGCCGAGCGAGCCTACTGACCCAGCCCGACCCGGCAATCTGCCGGGAGTGCGACACTGGCCGCGAGGATCCCCGCCCGGCGGGCCCTCGCGGCCGATCTTTTCCCTTAAGGTGTTACGTCCAATGACTCGTTCGCTTCGCATCGCCCAGGTCGCCCCGCCGTTCGAGCGTGTGCCACCCCGGGCGTACGGCGGGACCGAGCGCATCGTCCACGGCCTCGTCACCGAGCTCGACCGCCGAGGACACGAGGTCACGACCTTCGCCAGCGGCGACTCCGTCATGCCCGGTCGTCACATCGAGACGGTGCCCGAGGCGCTCCGTCCCCTTGGCTACGCCGGCGATTCGCTGCCGTACATGCAGCTCACGCTTCACGAGGTCCTGGCGCGCGCCTCGGAATTCGACCTCATCCACGCGCACATGGAATGGGCGAGCCTCCTGCTGGCTCGTGTCAGCCCCGTGCCGGTCGTGACGACGTTCCACGGCCGGCTGGACCTTCCGTGGGCCGATGCGCTGCTGCGCAACCCGCCCGAAGGGCTCGTCGCCATCAGCGAGAACCAGGCCGGAACGCATCCGGACGTGCCGTGGGCCGCGGTCGTCCACAACGGCCTGCGCCTGAACGACATGCCATTCGGATCGAAGCGGACGGACGCGTTGTGCTTCGTGGGCCGGGTGGTGCCGGAGAAGGGAATCGTGGAGGCCATCGAGATCGCCGTCGCGGCCGATCGCCCATTGCGCATCGCCGCCAAGGCCGGCCCGACGGCAGTGGAGCGCGACTATTTCGAGAACGTGTTCCGGCCGGCGATGAAGGCCGCGGGCTCGCTCGTCGAGTACCTCGGGGAGCTGGACCAGCCCGATCGCGACGACCTCTTCGCGCAGAGCTACGCCACGCTGATGCCTGGATCTTGGCCGGAGCCGTTCGGCCTGGTCCTCATCGAGTCGTTGGCGTGCGGCACGCCGGTCATCGCCCGGCGGGTCGGCGGCCTTCCCGAGATCCTGCGGGACGGCATCGATGGCTTCTTCGGCGACGACGTCAAGGGCATGGCCTTCAAGGTGGACCGCGTGGCCGACCTGGATCGGGTGGCGATCCGCGAGTCAGTCCTGGATCGCTTCTCGGTCGAACGCATGACCGATCGGTACGAGGCCGTGTACGCCGCACGACTCGACGCGGCCAGGAAGAAGATCGCGGTCGGACCCGGAGTGGCCCAGGGTGGCGACGAGGGATCCGAGGAGCCGGAGCCGTTGGCCGCCCACCGGATGGGGACGCTCGCCCGGCGCTGATGTCCGTTCGCGACCCGCCTGCAGGCCGCGCGACTCGGCCGGGCCGCCGGCGTCCGTCGTTCGTCGGTGGGCTTGCGAATGGCACGTGTCTGCGACGTCCTCTTCGGTCATCCGTGCCGCTTTCCTGACGTGCGTCCTGTAACGCTGTCTTCCCGCGGAGCGCGGGATGCTGCCAGGAGAGATCGACATGCCGCAGAAAGCGTGGACGGACAAGCGCGAACGCCAGTACGAGCACATCAAGGACTCCTATGAGGACCGTGGCGTGAGCACCGACGAAGCGGAGGAGCGCGCCGCCCGGACCGTGAACAAGGAGCGCACCGAGGCGGGCGAGACAAAGGCGCAACGAAAGCGCAGCTCCAAGTGACCGCCATCGGCTATGCGCTTTCGAGTGAGGAGCATGGCCCGCGAGATCTCGTGGCCAACGCCAGGGCCGCCGAGGAGGCCGGCTTCTCGTTCGCGCTCATCTCGGACCATTTCCACCCATGGATCGAGCGCCATCCGCATAGCCCGTTCGTGTGGGGCGTGCTCGGGGCGATCGCCCAGGCCACGGAGACCCTGGTTGTCGGGACCGGGGTGACCTGTCCGACGTTCCGGACCCATCCCGCGATCATCGCCCATGCCGCGGCCACCGCCGCGGATCTGATGCCGGGACGGTTCTTCCTGGGTGTCGGGACGGGCGAGAACCTCAACGAGCACATCCTCGGCCAGGCCTGGCCGGAGTGGGAGGTCCGCGCCGAGATGCTCGAGGAGGCCGTCGAGATCATCCGAGAGCTGTGGCGGGGCAAGGTGACAAGCCACCGTGGCCGGCACTACACCGTGCAGAACGCCAGGCTCTACACGCTGCCCAAGGAGCTGCCCCGCATCCATGTCGCGGTGGGCGGTGAGCGCATGGCCGAGGCGGCGGGCCGGATCGCGGACGGCCTCATCACGACCGCCCCGGACAAGAAGCTGCTGGGGGCCTATCGGCGAGCCGGAGGCGAGGGTCCGAAGTTCGGCCAGGTCACGCTGTGCTGGGCGGCTTCAGAACGCGCAGCCCGCAAGACCGCCCACGAATGGTGGCCCACGGCTGCCCTGCACGGCGAGGTCAGCCAGGAACTGCCGAACCCGGCACAGTTCACTGACCTCGTGCAGAGCGTCACGGAGGATCAGGTGGCCGAGGTCATCACGTGCGGGCCTGACGCCGACGCGCATCTCGCGAAGATCCAGGAATTCATCGACGCCGGCTTCGACCACGTGTATCTCCACCAGGTCGGTCCGGATCAGGACGGTTTTCTCCAGTTCGCGCGCAAGGAGCTCCTGCCGCGAATCGAGGCTCGGACGCCCGTTGCCGTCTGACGGCGACGGCTCCAACCTGGGCTTCGTCCCTATCGCTGCTCGTCGGGTTCCTCGATGTCGGCCGCGTCCGGGGCGTCCGCGCCCTCCTTGAGCCACGGATTCGGCTCCTCGGCCGGCTCGGAGGGCGACTCAGGCTCCGGGGCGGCGTCGGTCTCATGCTCGGTCTCGTAGGTGTCCTCGCCCGGTACGGGTCGCAGTTCATCGGTCACGTGTGGTCCTCCTTCTTGCGGTTCGATCGGTTCGATGGTCAGGCACGGGTCATCCCGCGCCGCAGCAGGATCCAGGCGCCCACGAGGGTCACCATCGCGATGACCCCGAGGGCCAGGAACTCCCAGGCCTGGTTCGTCATACCTCGAAGCATCAGGTCCTGCAACAACCGGATGCCATGCGTCACGGGCAGCGTGTAGGCGATCGCGCGGACGGGCTCATTGAACTCGCTGATGGGCAGGACGAAGCCGCTGAAGAACACCGACGCGAGCAGCACGAGCAGAGACAGCTGCACGGCCTGTCGCTCCGAGTCTGAGACCACCGCGATCAACAGCCCGACGCCGAGTGACGCCACCAGCAACAGCGCGATCGCGAGGACGATGAATCCGACCGGCCCGACCATCGGGACGCCCAGTCCGAGCACGAGCAGGGCTACGGTCAGCGTGGCGATGGCGCCGCCGATCAATCCGAAGGCGAGGACCTTTCCGGTGAGCACTTCCGCCGCGCTGACCGGAGCGATGCGGAACAGCTCGATGACGCCGCTCGTGCGCTCACGCACGAGCGACATCGCCACGAGGGTGACGGCGAGGTGCTGGAGGATCAGGGCGAGCACCGCCGGGGCGAAGTAGGAGATGACATTCGGCGTCGATGGCGACACGTTCCGGATCTCGGCGCGTGTCGGGGCCGCGATCACCTCGGGCGGGATCGTGTCGGCTTCGGGCTCGCCGGCGGCGACCGCATAGCCCTGCCCCTCGGCCGCCACGCGCTCGATGATCTCGCGGTTGACGGCCGACGCCAGACCTGCGGCGAGGAAGCCCGCGTAGTTCTCGGCGACCGGGTCGACCACATCCACGATGACCTCGATGACGGATTGCTCGCCGGCGCGGAACTTCGCATCCGGGTCGTCGGGGGCGATGATGACCACGTCGGCTGTGTCCGCCCGGAGACGCGCCTCGGCCGCGGCCTGATCGCCCGTCACCTCACTGATGTGCAGTCCGCCGCCGGCGAGCTCCTGGTACGTCTCGATGTCGGCCGGCAGGCCGCTGGATGGCGGGGCCACGATCACCGTCTCGAGCGGACGCTTGAAGCCGCTGTAGCCGAGGCCGAACACGGCCATGATCAGGAACGGACCCAGGATCAGGCTGAGGATGGCGCCTGGTCGGCGGATCGTCTCGATGATCTCCTTGCCCACGAATGCCATCAGGCGGACGATCACCGCCAGGGCGGGCCGCATCAGCCTTCCTCCTCGGACAGGTGATCTCGGGCCATACGATCGCGCTGGACGAGGATCGCGAAAACCTCGTCGAACGACTGTCGGACCTCACTCGCTGACGTCACGTCGCCGCCACGCTGCGTGATCGCCTCGACGACCTCCGGCAGCGCCGTCGAGGCGTCGTCGACCGTGACCCGCAGACCATTCGTGCCGCGACGCTCGACGCTCCGCACGACCGGCAGCGCCGAGAGGCTGGCGCTATCGAACTCGTTGCCGAGCTCGATCTCGACGGCATCGCCGCCCATCGCCTCGCGGCGCAGGTCGTCGGGACGGGCGAGAGCGATGAGGCGGCCATCCGAGATCAGGGCCACGGTGTCACATTCCTCGGCCTCGTTGACGTACTGGGTGGTCACAAGGAGCGTCCGACCGTCGTCGCGCAGGCGATGGAGCTCGTTCCAGACGGTGGCTCGCAGGATCGGGTCGATCCCTGCCGTGGGCTCGTCGAGGAACAGCAGGTCGGGATCGTGGACGAGGGCCGAGGCGAGCTCCAGTCGTCGCTGCATGCCACCCGAGAGGCGGCCGGCGCGGCGACCACGGGCGTCCCACAGGTCGACGAGCTGGAGGACCTCGCGGGTGCGACGATGACGGGTGCGCCACAACATGCCGAACAGCGACGCGACGAAGTCGACGTTCTCGCGCGCCGTCAGGTCCGGGTACAGGGTGAACTGCTGTGGCATGTACCCGATCCGTTCGCGGGTCTGCCGCCGGAAGGTGCGCGGGTCCTCGCCGAGCACGCGCACCTGACCGTCGTCGGGGGCAAGTGCACCGGTGAGCAGCCGGATGGTGGTCGTCTTGCCCGAGCCGGACGGGCCGATGATGCCCAGGATGGTGCCGGCTCGAACGGTCAGGGAGATCCCAGCGATCGCGGTGTCGTCCCCGAACCGCTTGGTGACGCCGTCGATGAAGACGGCGGACTCAGGATCCGGCAGCACGCCAGCGGTCGCCGCCGTATCGGGTATCGCAGGCGGTGCATCCAACACTGGGGGTCTCCTAGAGCTCGTCGGCGGCTGGGCTGTCGCGTCCGGCGGGGCTGGTCCCACCGCAGCTCCCCCCACAGGCGCGGTGGGATGACGGAAGTATCCGGACCGCTGGGTATCGACCTGCCGACGCGGGTGCGCAGGGGAGTTTCATCGATATCGCGGAACGAGCTTGCCACGTCGCTGAGAGGGTGGAGGGCGCCGGTTGTGATGGTCGTCACGTGCGCCACCCGCCATCGTGCGCAGATGGCCGTCCCCAGCCCTGCCGAAGCCGACGCCACAGCCGATGCCCGTGCGGTCGCCCGCGACGCCGGCCTGCGCTACGCGACCGACACGCGTCCCGGCATCAGCCGCCGCCGCTCCGGGCGAGGGTTCAGCTACCGGGACGCCGAGGGCAGGACGATCCGGGACCGCGAGGTCCTTGCCCGCATCCGAGCGCTCGCGATCCCGCCCGCCTGGACCGACGTCTGGATCTGCCCGTGGCCGAACGGCCACCTCCAGGCACGGGGGCGTGACGCGCGCGGGCGCAAGCAATACCGCTACCACGCGGATTGGCACCAGCGTCGCGGAAGCGACAAGTTCGATCGCATGCTGGCCTTCGCGGAGGTGCTGCCGCGGATCCGGCGCCGTTGTGACGCCGACCTCGCCAGCCGTGGCCTGTCGCGCGAGAAGGTGCTGGCGGCCGTCGTCCGCCTGCTCGAGCTCACGCTGATCCGCGTCGGTAACGACGAGTACGCGCGGCTCAACCGGTCGTTCGGGCTGACGACCTTGCGCGATCGACACGCGAAGGTCGATGGTGGCTCTGTCCGGTTCCGGTTCCGCGGGAAATCGGGACTGACCCACGAGGTCGGACTTCGCGACCGCCGACTCGCGGCGTTGGTCCGACGATGCCAGGAGCTGCCCGGCCAGGAGCTCTTCCAATACATCGACGACGACGGTGCGGTCTGCGACATCGATTCCGACGATGTCAACGGCTACATCCGGGAAGCGGCTGGGGCGGAGTTCACTGCGAAGGACTTTCGGACCTGGGCCGGGACGGTGCTGGCGTACCGCGCGCTCCGGGCTCTCCAACCGGCCGACGGTGAGCATGGCGCGAAGCGGAACGTCGTCGAGGCGATCCGGCAGACCGCCGACCGGCTCGGCAACACCCCGGCCGTTGCCCGCGGCAGCTACGTCCACCCAGCTGTTCTCGACGCCTACCTCGAAGGCTCGATCCGCGGGGCGCTGGTGCAGGCGGCCGAAGAGCAGGCCACACCCCCGACGGCAGCGACCCCTCGCGAGGAGGCGGCGGTCCGTGCACTGCTGCGCCAGCGGCTCGAGGACGACGCTGCGCGATCCCGAGCCCGCCCGCGCGGTGCGCGTCGATCGGGTCGAGCCAAGGTCACGGCGGGTCGGGCGCTGGCCACGGGTCGAACCCGGGCGAAGACCTCAGGTCAGGCGAGCACATCGGGTCGGGAAGGCAAGAAGAGCTAGGCGGCGGACTCGTAACAGGGGAGTGAGAAGCCGATCTCGACGGCGCCCGCCTCGCCATCGGCCACCCACGTCCTGCCACGCATCGCCTCGATCAGCCGGCCGGCCACGTACATCGCGATGCCGGGGCTGACGGACCCCGGCCCCAGGTCTGAGACCGGGAGCTGGAACAGGGAGCCGCGATCCTCGACTGAGAGCGTGCCCGTCCGGTCGAGGAATCGACACACCACCTGTTGCTCTTCGCCGCTCACCGCGACCTCGAGATCGGTGGCGCCGGCAGCGCGCCACGCGACGTTGGCGATGAGATTGCGCAACGCGTGCGCCAGGGCGCCCGGATCCGCGGCCGCGGGTGGCGGCGTCCCATCGAGCCGCAGCATGACCCGCAGGCCCGGCCAGCGCGGCGCCTCCACCTGTGACCCCGTGTCGACCGCACGAATCAGGGAGATCGGCTCACGCGTCACGCGGATGGCGTCGTGCTCGAGGCGCGTGAGGACCAGGAGGTCCTCGACGGCCCGGAAGAGTCGGGCGGCCTCGTGGTAGACGTCGGACGCGAGCTCGCGGCGCATCGCCGGGAGGAGGTCCTCGTCCCGCGCGAGCACCGCGCTTCCCGCGTAGATGGTCGTGATCGGCGTTCGCAGCTCATGCGCCAGCACCCCCAGGAGCGCTTCGTGCTCCGCCGCGCGGATACGCTCGGCCGACTGGGATGCAGCGAGGGCAGCGTCGGACTGCGGCATGCTCCAAGAGTCGACCATCGATGGTGCTCCGGGTGTCGCGGGTAGCTGGGGTTGTCTTGCGCGCATGTTGCGCCTCAGGCCAGTTCGTGTGGACGCCCGAGGTCAGGCTTCGCTGTCATCCTCGATCAGGGGCAAGGCGACGACCACCGTCGTGCCCGACCCTGGCCCGTCGGAGAGGAGCACGAGCGTGCCGTCGTGGGCCGCGACGATGCCACGGCAGGCATACAGACCGAGGCCCAGACCAGGGATGCCCTGGGCTCGAGCGCGGTCTGCCCGCACGAAGCGGTCGAAGACGGTCCCGGCTTCGTCCGTCGTGAGACCCATGCCCTGGTCGCGGATCGTGAGCTGCCCGATGCCCTCGGCGGCACGGCTGGTCTCGATCTCGATACGATCTCCGCGCGGCGAGTACTTGAGAGCGTTACTGATGAGGTTCGAGACGACACGTCGAAGAAGATGCGGATCCCAAAGGCCGACCAGCGGATCTGCGGAGGGCGCGAACGCGATCTGGCGGCGCGTCTCTGCGTCCAGCAGCGCGAGCGCATCGGCCACGATCGCGTCGAGTTTCGCCGGCTCGGGGTCGGGCTTCAGGGCGCCCATCGCCAGTCGAGAGGCGTCGCCGAGGGTGTCGAGCATGATGTTGATCTCATTGACCGCGACCACCGCGCTCATGACGACGTCGGTGATGCGCTCCCGGTCGAATTCGGGTTCGCCCAGCCACCGCGCGGCAAGGTCGAGCGACCCTGTCACCAGCGTGATCGGCTGGCGGATGTCGTGGACCGTCGTGGCCAGGAATTCCTCACGCAGGCTCTCGACGCGATCCGAGAGCGCGTCCAACCCGACCGTCGCGGCGCCGTCGAGCGCATCGTCGATGACGGCCTGGCCGGCCAGGAGGTCCGGCCCCGGCGCATCATGGACCGACGCGATGAGTGCCCGCCCGATCTCGTGACGCAGCAGCCGGAATTCGGTCACGATCGCCACCGGCCCCAGACCCTGTTCGAAGCGCATCTGCGCGTGCGCCTTGGCCGCGTCGATCACCGCGGGGTCGTCCATCGGCGGCTGCAGGTCGTTGCGGTACTCGGAGCTCCGCAGGACGGCGATGATGTTGTCGAGCAGCACCGGGATGTGGTCGGCGACCGAAGCGGTCGGATTGTCCGCGTGAAACGGCTGCTCGAGGGCGGCCTTCAGCCACGCTGCGAGGATCTCGCCGCGGCGCCGCGCGAGTGCCTCCGCGATCGGACCTAGATCGGCGTCGTCGACGACCCCCTCGATGCGCTGATCGATGTCGGCTGCGGCGTCATCGGCCTCGGGCATGCCGCGCCCTCCCACGCTTCTGCGGCTTCACGCCCCCGCGCGAGGCCGAGGATACGCCGCACGACGAGCTCTCGCCCGTGGCAGCTCGCCACCGGCGGCCCATGAAGAGGCCCCGGCGCTGCCGCCGGGGCCTGTGCTGCGATGGATGCCAGTCGTCGTCAGCGGTCGCCGCGAAGCTCGTCGCCCACGTTGCCGGCCTGCTCGCGGATCTCGTCGCCGACATTGGCGGCGTGGTCGGCGAGGGATTCGTCGCCATCGGACTTCCGATAAGCGGCCTTGGCGTCGTTCGCGCTGTCGCGATACTCGCGCTTCATGTCCTGCGTGCTGTCGTCCGCGACGCCGCGGACCTCGTCGCCGGCATTGCCGAGCTGCTCGCGCATCTCGTCGCCGGCATTCGCGACCTTGTCGCCGAGGGACTCGCCGTCGGCCTTGCGCCACGCCTGCTTGGCGTCCGTCTCGGCGTCTCGATAGTCCTTCTTGAGGTCATCCATGATGATCGGACTCCTTCACGTGGTGGCGCTGCTTGCGCCGTACCGAGAACGTAGTCCCCGGCGCGTATCGCGATACCCGTCGAGGGCGGCGGTCCGATTGCGGTGACGTTGCAGCACGCGGCGTTCGCGAGAAGTCCGCTCCTGACGAGTCAGCGCGTCGTGCTGGGTTTCGTGCCGGGCCGGTCGCTCTGGCGGTCCAGCAGGGTGAGGCCCATCGCGGCGGCCGGCACGAGCGCCAGCATCACGAGCAAGCGATTCGCTCCGCCGACGAGGAGGCCCAGGGCGAACCCGAATGCCACGAGCGTGCCGGCTGAGAGCGTCTCATCGGACCCGGAGTCGATCGCACGTCGCGCGTCGGTGATCGCTTCGCGGGTGGTGGCCGCGGCCTCCGGGAAGCGGGCGACCGCCTCGTTGGCTACGCCGCGGACCGTGTCGGCCGCGTCGCGCACGGCTTCCTTGGCCTGCTGAGCGGCTTCCTTCGTCTGCTGAGCGGCCGAATCTTCGGTCTCCGTCGATCGTGGTGTGGTTGCCATGGCTCGGACTCCTTTGGATGTATGGCCCGGTCGGCCCCGAAGCATACGTACCGGGCGATGTGACGGGAAATGGCGACGGACGGCTCGGGGAGGGGACCCGGGCCGTCCGTGCGGTCCGAGAACGCCCCGTCACAAGCGCTCCCGGTTGGGGACTTTCCATGTTCGAGGCGAAGCGCCTGGGACGCTCCGGCCGCTGTGGCCCTCAACGTATGGTCCCGACGGACACGCAATCCTCACGTCAGCCGGACGAGACATTGCATCCCCATAACAGGTGGATCAGGTGGCTCCCGGACCCCCAGTGGCACGGGAGCCACGTCGCAAGTGTCGGGCCGGACACGTCACGGTCGCCCTCGTCCATCGACCCGCCGCGTTGCACCGACGTCACGGCTCCGGCGGCGGGCGAGCCCGGCGGCCAGGGCGCCAACGGGATCAACCCGAGACGTCGTCCTGTCGAACCTCTCCTCGCCACGCGCCGGTCGCGACGCCGCGGCTCTCCACGAAGTCCTTGAAGCGCTTCAGGTCGTCCTTCGCCCCGCGCCCGACGAAGCCGAGTGCGTCCCCAGCCGATTCGACGGGGCCCTCAGGCTCGACATCGAGCTGCAGGGTCACCCGGGCCTTGCGGTCGTCGAGGCGGTGGAACGTGACGACGCCGGCGTTCTCCGCTCCGTCGATGGACGTCCAGGCGATGCGCTGGTCGGGTGTCTGCTCCGTGATCCTCGCCTTCCAGGTCTTGCTGACGCCGGCGATCTCGGCGGTCCATCGGAGGGTCGTGTCGTCGAGCTGCTCGACCTTCTCGACCGCCTCCATGAACTGCGGGAACTCCTCGAACTGGGTCCACTGGTCGTACGCGACGCGGACCGGGACGTCGACGTCGATCGACTCGATGATCTGGGACACGATGCCTCCTCGTTGGTGTCGGTGGATGCGAAAAGGCCCACCGATCGGGTGGGCCTGTTCGCGTACTGGGATGGGCCGGGCTCCCGCCCGGGCTGTGATCAGACGGGGCCGCGACCCACGCGCGAGCGACCCGTCACCGCGCCGACCACGAGGACCGTGATCACGGCACCGATCGTCGCGACGACGATCGAGCTGATGTCCAGCGCGCCGTCGATCGGATCCGTGTTGAAGAGG
>JARDZW010000079.1 GCA_029240655.1 Chloroflexota bacterium | reverse complement strand
CCATCGACTACCGGGGCCGGAAGGAAGAAGTCCGAGCGACCGAGCTGGATCCGACCGAGAGAGTCGGGTTCTTTCGCGACATCCTTGGTCCACTCGCGCAAAGCATCCCGTTCGGCGTCACGTTCATTCGCATCGTCGATGGGGTGGATGTCAGACGTCCGGTCGAGGCGGCGGAGGGTCGACGGGTCTTCGAGCTCCATCCGCTCCAGGATGCAGCTGTCCGCGGCGGCCAGTGACGCCCATCCGTCCAAGCCACGATCGCCGGATATCGGCACCCGCGATCTTAGGTTCGAGGATCGGCGATTGACGGGGTGTCGTTCCCCCCGAATGGGCCCGAACATCGCGGGGGGCGATATCAGGGCCTGAAATCGCCCTCCCGGCGGCCCCGGACGCGCTGGACGCCACGTCGGTCTGGGCTACGATCTCCAGTGACGATATCTGGCTGAAACAGGATCCCCGAAAGGTCGCCAGATGGGCTGCGTAGCCACACCCGTACAGCGGACCCGCGATCTGGGAAGGCGACACGCAGCACCGGATCAAGGGCCAGCACCCGCCGCCGAGATGTTGTGGAATCAGGAAGAACCAGTACCCGACCGACCGACTCGGGACGCCAACCGAATTCTCGCTCTGCGATCCGCTCCCTGGCGAGCCGGACCTTCTCGTCGAGTTTTCGAAGCGTTTCCTCGAGGCTTGCGATCTCGGATTTGACCTCCTCGACCAGAACGGCGCGCATCGCCACGAAAGCGCCCATCACGTCGATCGAACCGCGCTCTCCGAATACCGAATAGGTCGTCTCGACTCTCGTTTCCCAGCCAAGGCCGCCGAGGCGACGAACGCTCGCGGCCACCAGGGCCGCATGCCGCGCGTCGAGCAATCGATCGAGTCCAGCGCCTCGCCACAGCACCGTGCCCTCGAAGCCAGCGTCGACAGCAGCGAAGATGCGACGGATCGTCGCCATCGGCAAGCGGGCCACGCGGCCAGATTCCACGTCAGAAACGGTGGATTGAGAGACGCCGGCAGCGACCGCGACCTCAGACTGACGAAGCCCACGCCGCCGTCGCAAGGCGCGGAGCGCGCGGCCGATGCGAGCGTCATCCATTCGACGATGATGGTCGCGGCCACTTATCTCGCGGTTATCGCGCCGTCCTGTGGCCGTAGTCGTCGAAACGTTCCATCCGATCAGCGTGTCGCGTGGTCCCGGCGGTAGTGAAGGCCGAGCGCGTCCTCGCCCCAGTCGTTGGTGAGGTCGCGCCAGACCGCATGGATGTGGTTGGCGCCGTCCTGCGTGTTGTCGTACTCGACCAGGAAGCCCGGGCCGCGGACCGCGTAATAGTGGCCACGACCCGGCTCCAGCGGACCAGCCCAGGCGAACGTGATCGCGGCGAGGCCCGCGTCCCGGATCCGCTCCCAGTCCGCGGCGGCGACCTCGTCCCGTGCCCGCCCCACGTACTGATGGATCAGCCGCTCCAGGCCCGCCTGCTGGTCAGGCCCAAGATCCTCGTGGCGGATCCCGGCGGGGATCGCCGAGACGTCAGCGCGCGCGCCGTTCCCGCTCAGGATGTCGGGCGGCGCCACGGGATCGACGATCGCGATCGCCCGCTGCTCGGTCGACAGGCCGTCCACGAGCGCTCGCGCCAACGCCTCCTCGCCGGTGAGAGCCCGCGCGCCCGCCGTCGGCCCGCTCGGCACGACGGCCGGGTTGGCGCCCAGGAACGACGGCGCGCTGCCCACGATGCGAGCGTCGGCGACGGTCAGCTGGATGGCGACGTGGTGCCCGCCGACGCGCCATGACCACGGCGCATCCGAGCCCGATTCTCCGAACACCGCGAACCAGTACCGCTCGGGGTCACGGCGGATCCACCCGTCACGGCCGCGCTCCTGCTCGAGCTTCCCGAGGACCGTTTCGAGCGCGATGATCGACGCGACTTCGTCCGCTCCGCGGTCGCTCAGTGCGGTACGCACGACGGTCATCGCCGCGGAGCGCTGCTCCTGGCTCATGTCGGCGAGCGCCAGGCCGCCCCGCTCACCCGGTCGATAGTCCCAGACGAACCGCTCGGGGCTCTCGAACGGGAACGTCGCGCGCGCTCGCTGGCCGCCGTCCAGCCCGCCGAGCCACGCGCGGACGGACCGCGTGAGCTCGTCGACCGGCTTCACCTCGCTCGCGCCGCGTCCAGTCGATCGAGGATGAGCCGTGTCACGCCCTCGACCGGGATCCGCTCCTGGTTCATGGTGTCGCGATCGCGCACCGTGACGGCATCGTCGTCGAGGGAATCGACGTCCACCGTGATGCACCACGGCGTGCCGATCTCGTCCTGGCGGCGGTAGAGCTTCCCGATCGCCGCCGTGTCGTCGTAGACCGCCATCGTGTGTCGCTGCAGGTCGGTCTTGATCGCGTGGCAGAGGGTCACGATCTCCGGCCGCTTCTTGAGCAGTGGCAGGACCGCCACCTTGTACGGCGCGAGGTCGGGATGGAGGGCGAGGGACACGCGGGTCTCGCCGCGGACCTCCTCCTCGCGGTAGGCGTCGATCAGGAACGTGAAGGCGGCCCGGTCCGCGCCCGCGGCCGTCTCGACCACCCAGGGGATCACGTGCTCGTTGGTCGCCTGGTCGAAATACTCCAGGGTCTCCCCCGACGCCTCGGAATGGCGCGACAGGTCGAAGTCTCCGCGGTTGTGGACGCCCTCGAGCTCCTTCCAGCCGAACGGGAAGCGGTATTCGACATCCACCGCCTTCTTGGCGTAGTGCGCCAGCTCATCGGGCGCGTGCTCGCGCAGACGCAGCCGCGACGGCGTCACGCCGAAGCGCTCGTACCAGGCCCGGCGCGCCGGCAGCCAGTCCTCGAAGGCCGCGGCCGCCTCCGCCTCGGGCCGGACGAAGTACTGCATCTCCATCTGCTCGAACTCGCGCATGCGGAACACGAAGTTCCCCGGCGAGATCTCGTTCCGGAACGATTTCCCGATCTGGGCGATCCCGAACGGGAGCTTCTTGCGGCTCGACTGCTGGACGTTCTTGAAGTTCACGTACGAGCCCTGCGCGGTCTCGGGGCGCAGGTAGATGACCGACGCATCCTCCTCGACCGGGCCCATGAACGTCTTGAACATGAGGTTGAACCGGCGCGGCGCCGACAGCGGCCCGCCGTCCACGGGGCACTTGAGCCCCAGTCGCTCGACGATGCCGGGGTCCTGCAGGTCCGTGGCCGAGAGCCCCTCGGCGCCCGGCAGCTCGTCGAGTCGGAACCGCCGATGGTCGGTCTGGCACTCGACCAACGGATCGCTGAACGAGCCGACGTGCCCGGAGGTCACCCAGACCTGCGGATGCATGAGGATCCCGGCATCAAGCCCGACGATGTCGTCGCGCTCCTGGACCATCGACCGCCACCAGGCGCGTTTGACGTTGTTCTTGAGCTCGACCCCGAGGGGGCCGTAGTCCCACACCGCATTGATGCCGCCGTAGATCTCCGAAGACGGAAAGATGAAGCCGCGGCGCTTGGACAGCGAGACGATCGTGTCGAGTTCCGCGACGGCGGGCGCCACGTCATCCGGATCGGCGGGCGGGGTATCGGTCACGAGGGGACTCCGTAGGGCGCCGGCCGTGGAAGGGACGGTCGCGGGGTTGGAGCGCGATGCTAGCAGGGGGGACGAGCGAGGGCTTGACATCGTGTTTCGCCGCGCTATTGTTCGGTCGTTCGACCGACATCGGTCGACTGACCGACAGCCCCAGGATCGGGGGCAAGGGGAGGTGCGTGATGGCGTACGAGATCGAGGGACGGCTGCTGGAGGTCTGCACCTGCAACGTGCTCTGCCCGTGCTGGGTCGGCGAGGACCCGGACTTCAAGACGTGCGACACCGTGATCGCCTGGGGCATCGAGCAGGGCTCGATCGAAGGCGTGAGCGTCGATGGGCTGACCATGGCGGTCTCGGCCCATATCCCGAAGAACATCCTGATCCCGAAGTCGTGGAAGGCGGTGGTGTTCGTCGACGAGCGCGCCACCAGCGAGCAGGAAGGCGTGCTGCTCAAGCTGTTCACCGGACAGCTGGGAGGCGCGATCGCCGATCTCGCGGGCTTGATCGGCGAGGTCGTGGCCGTCGAACGCGCACCCATCAGCTTCACCGTCGATGGCGGCAAGGGCAAGCTCAAGATCGGGACGCGGGTCGAAGCCGAGATGGCGCCGTTCATGGGCGCCACGGGCAACCCGACGACACTCGCCGAGACGGTGTTCAGCACGATCCCAGGCTCGCCGGTCTTCGCGAGCAAGGCGAGCCAATTCATGAAGGACGGGAGCGGCCACGGCATCCCGAGCGTGGATCTCCAGGGGCACAACGCGCTCCAAGGTCACTTCCGCTTCGCGGCCTGACGCGGCGCGGACCCCGGGCCGATGTTCTCTCCCGCGCACCTCCGCGCCCCCGGTCGGGATCGGGCGATCCTGACCGGGTCCCTCGTGGCGATAGCCGGACTCGCCTGGCTCGCCCTGTGGCTGTGGGAGGGCTCACCGTACGGGCACTACCTGCACCACGAAGGCGCCGGCGGCGTCAGCACGTCCGTGGCCGTTGGTGCCGCGGCGTTCACGGCCGGCTGGACGCTGATGATCGTCGCGATGATGCTGCCCAGCAGCGTGCCGCTCGTGGTCACGTTCGCAGCCCTCGTCGGCCGGCGAGCCCGTCCCGGGCAGTTGGTCATGTTGCTGCTGCTCGGCTATCTCCTCGTTTGGGGCGGGTTCGGTCTTGCCGCCTGGGCGGCCGACCGCGGCGTCCACGCCGCGGTCGATGCCCTCCCCTGGCTCTCGGCCCATCCGCAGCTGATCCTCGGCGCCACCCTGCTCGGGGCCGGCCTGTGGCAGTTCAGCCCGCTCCGCGACCGCTGTCTCGACGAGTGCCGCAGCCCGCTTGGGTTCGTGCTGAACCGCTGGCGCGGCGTGTCCGAGCGGCGAGAGGCGCTGGCCATGGGCCTGGCCCACGGGGCGTTCTGCGTGGGTTGCTGCTGGTCGTTGATGCTCGTCATGTTCGGGGTCGGGATCAGCAGCCTGACGGCCATGCTGGTCCTCGGCGCCCTGACCGCCATCGAGAAGAATCTGCCGCAGGGTCGCCGGCTGACCCGGCCGCTCGGCGTCGTGCTCGTGCTCGCGGCCGTGTACGTGATCGCCGCGTGAGGGCCGAATCGCGTGTGAGCGGCGGGTCGTATGCTCGGGGCGTGCTGGATCCGACCTCGACCGATGGCCGAACTCGAGGTGAGCGTCGAGAACAGGCGACCGCCGACACGCGTGCGGCGATCGTCGCCGCGGCGCGAAGCTGCCTGCTCGCCGATGGCTACGCCAACCTCTCGACCCGTCGCGTGGCGGACGCGGCACAGGTCCCGCTCAGCCAGATCCATTACCACTTCGGCTCGAAGCGCCAGCTCATCCTGGCGGTCCTCGAGGCGGAAACCGCACGCCTGCTGGAACGCCAGCGCGAGATGTTCGACGCGCCGGAGCCACTGTGGGTCCGCTGGGAGCGCGCCTGCGATTTCCTCGATGCCGACCTCGACTCCGGCTATGTCCGGATCCTCCAGGAGATGATCGCCGCCGGCTGGTCCGACCCGGAGGTGGCCGCCGCCGTTCGGGAGATCGCCGGAGGGTGGTATCGGGTCCTGGCGGAGGTCGCTCGGCGCGAGCAGGAACGTGGCGGCGACCTGGGCGGGTTCACGCCGGACGAGATCGCGGCCCTGATGGGCACGCCGTTCCTTGGCGCCGAGGAGTTGATCCTGCTCGGCGTCACCGAATCCACGCTCCCGATGCGCTCCGCGCTGCGCAAGGTCGGGGTGCTCCTTCGGCGGGTCGCCGCGCCTGCACCCGAGACCGACCCCGATACGACGGTGACAGCGGGGTAACCGCGATGGCCGTCGACACGCCTCCTACCCGGGCCACCGCCGCGATCGTTCACGAGCAGATGCGCGCCCGTGACCCGGACGTCGAGGGCTTCGCAGAGCGCGACGGCGGTCGCATCGGTTTCGAGGTCTATGGCAGCGGTGACCCGCCGATCATGTTCGTGCCGCCCTGGATCATCGTGCATTCGCGGATCTGGAAGGCGCAGATCCCTGAGTTCGCGCGGCGCCATCGAGTCATCGCCTGGGACGCGCGGGGCAACGGACGCTCGGATCGACCCCAGGACCCGTCCGCGTACAGCGACGAGGCAGTAGCCGGCGATCTCGTGGCGGTGCTGGACGCGAGCGGGACGGAGTCGGCGGTCCTCGTCGGCCTGTCCAGGGCCGCCGTCCCGCAGGTCATGGTGGCGGCGGAGCATCCCGACCGGGTCCTCGGGCTCGTCTTCATTGCTCCGTCCGTACCACTCGGCGAGCGCGTTGCAGGGCGCGACGTCCCGTTCGACGCGGTCCTCGAAACCGAGGAGCGCTGGGCAAAGCAGAACATCCACTTCTGGCGACGCGATTTCCCGGCGTGGCTCGAATTCTTCTTCGGCGAGATGTTCAATGAGCCGCATTCGACCAAACAGATCGAAGACGCGGTCGGGTATGGCACCTCGACGGACGCCGAGACCCTCGCGGCGACGATGCATGCCACGTCGGTCGATCGGGACACCTTCCTGCGCCTGTGCGCGTCCGTACGGTGTCCGGTCCTGGTCATCCAGGGGGATCGCGATGCCATCTCCGGCCCCTCTCGAGGCATCGAGTTGTCCCGTGCCATCCCGCAGGCGCAGTTCGAATTCCTCGAAGGTGGTGGGCACGGTCCCAGCGGGCGCGACCCGATCCGAGTCAACCTCCTGATCCGGGAGTTCATCCGAAGGCTGGGGCGCTCGTCCTGATGCGTGCGGTCGAGCCGGCCGAGACCGGCATCGCCACCAGCCCCGACGGCGTGCGGATCGCGTACGAGGTGTTCGGTGCGGGCGACCCGACGATCGTGTTCCTGCCGTCGACACCGATCGTCCACTCGCGCCAGTGGAAGGGCCAGGTCCCCTACTTCAGCCGGCAGTACCGCGTCGTGGCCTTCGACGGTCGTGGGAACGGGCGCTCCGACCGCCCGACCGAGCCCGACGACTACCGCGAGGAGCGCCTGATCGGGGACATCGAGGCGGTCATGGACGCCACGGCAACGGAAAGCGCGGTCCTCGTCGGCCTGTGCAGCGACGGCGTCTGGCGAGCGATCGAGCTGGCCGCCGCCAAGCCGGCGCGCGTCCTCGGGATCGTCTCGTTCGCGGCCGGCGTGCCGGGCATGGCGCCGCCGCACCCGTTCAAGGTCCAGTGGTCCTTCGAGGACGAGCTGCCGACCGACGAAGGCTGGGCGAAGCTCAACCAGCACTACTTCCGCCGCGACTATGCGGGCTTTGCCCGGTTCTTCTTCGAGGAGATCACCTCTGAGCCCCATTCGACCAAGCAGATCGAGGACGCCGTTGCATGGGCGCTCGAGGGCTCGGTCGACGCGATGATCGCGGACAGCATGCTCGCCCAGGACTTCGAGCTTGACGACATCCTGGCGACCCTCCGCGCCGTCCGCTGTCCGATGCTCCTCGTCCACGGCACCGAGGACACGTGCCAGCCCGTTGAGCGGTCCCGGCGGCTGTCCGAGCTGACCGGCGCGCCGCTCGTCGAGGTGGAGGGTGCCGACCACATGATCCCGGGCCGTCATCCGGTCCTCGCCAACCTCCTCATCCGTGACTTCGTCCGGTCCCTCGCACAGGAGACGGTCCAGTGATCGCGCCATCGACCCCGCAGTCGCAGACCCCGCCGGCACCGCAGACGACACCGCAGACGACGCCTCGGACGTGGACTCGGGCGCTGGCGCGGCGGCGTCGGGCGCTGTATATCTCCTCCCCCATCGGTCTCGGTCACGCCCAGCGCGACGTCGCCATCGCGGGCGAGCTCCGCAAGCTGCGCCCGGACGTCGAGATCGACTGGCTCGCCCAGAGCCCGGTGACGACCGTGCTCGAGGCGCACGGCGAGCGCATCCACCCGCTCAGCCCCGAGCTCGCCTCCGAATCGGCGCACATCACGGCGGAATCGTCCGAGCACGACCTCAATGCGTTCCAGGCGATCCGGCGCATGGACGAGATCCTCGTCGCGAACTTCATGGTGTTCCATGACGCGATCGAGAGCGGGGCGTACGACCTCGTGATCGGCGATGAGGCCTGGGACGTGGACTATTTCCTCCACGAGAACCCGGAGCTGAAGCGGACGGCGTTCGCGTGGATGACCGATTTCGTCGGCTGGCTGCCGATGCCGTCCGGCGGCGACCACGAGGCGTTTCTGACGTCCGACTACAACGCCGAGATGATCGAACAGGTCGAGCGTTTCCCGCGCATCCGCGACCGCGCGATCTTCGTCGGTGAACCCGACGACATCGTGCCCGACGACTTCGGACCGGGGCTTGGGCCGATCCGCGACTGGACCGAGCGCCACTTCGAGTTCAGTGGCTACGTGACCGGGTTCGACCCGACGCCATTGATCGAAGGGCGCGAGGAGCTCCGCCGCGAGCTCGGCTACCAGCCGGACGAGCGGGTCGTGATCGTCACCGTCGGTGGATCGGGTGTCGGCGAGTCGCTTCTGCGGCGGGTCATCGCGAGCTATCCCGATGCCGCGCGGCGCGTCAACGGCCTGCGCATGATCGCGGTCGCCGGGCCGCGCATCGACCCGGCCTCGCTGGGCGCGGTCGCCGGGGTGGAGGTCCGTGCCTTCGTCCCCGACCTGTACCGCCATCTGGCGGCGTGCGACCTGGCGGTCGTACAGGGCGGCCTCACCACCACCATGGAGCTTGCGGCCGCGCGCCGGCCGTTCCTGTACTTCCCACTGCGCGACCACTTCGAGCAGAACCGGCACGTCCGTCACCGTCTCAACCGATACGGCGCGGGGCGATACATGGAGTACGCGGCCTCCCCGCCCGAGGTCATCGCCGAGGCCATCGCCGCGGAGATCGACCGGCCGGTGGACTACCGCCCGGTCGAAACGGACGGGGCGGCGCGGGCGGCGGCGCTGATCGCGCCGCTGATCTAGTGTCGGTCTCGGGGGCGTAGGGGCGGTCTCGGGCGCGGCGACGCCGCACCGTGTCCGGGGCGTTCGGGCTCCGCGGTGTCAGCCCCAGGCACCATTTCGTGAAAGATCCTTCGTGGTCGATGGCTTCATGCGCGTTTCGGCGCGGTCTGCTCATCGGGTCACGCTCACCTATGCCAACGGCGTGTCTGGTGCTGACATGGGCCCACGGGATCACGTCACCTGTGCGGATCTCGTGCCTGGTGGTGACTCGGAGTGCCGGGAAAACGTCGACGTGTGCCGTCAGCGCGCCACCGGCGTGTGCCGCACCTCGTCCAGGAACGCCAGCGAGCGTGCCTGCCGCTCGAGGGCCTGGCCGACGAAGTCGCGCAGGGCCGTCTCGACCTCTCGTTCGACCGTCGCGGCCAGCCGAAGCTCGGCGAGCGCCTCGATGTCCAGGCGCTGGTAGGCCTTCAGCAGCTTCAGCCCCTCCAGGGTAAGGCCGGTGCGCTCGTGCGGCGGCCCGGGACAGCGCTGGCAGATGACGCCGCCGAGTGGCGGCACCCAGCGGAAGCGTTCTTCCGCCTCGAGCATGCGGTCGCACTCCACGCAGCGATCGACCTCGGGGCGCATGCCGAGCTCGTCGAGCAGGTGCACCTCGTACCAGCGCGCGACCCGACCCGGAGCCATGCCCGCATCGAGCAGCTCGTAGGCGCGGCGCAGGAGCGCATACAACGGTTCGGCGGCGTGGCGCTCCTCGAGACTGCGGTCCGCGAGCTCGGCCAGATACCAGGCGGTGGCGGCACTCTCCAGGGAGTCGCGCAGGTTCAGCCAGGCGTGCCCGACGCTGACCTGGGTGACGACCTCGAACGTGCGGCCCCGGGCGAGCGACACGGTCAGCTCCGCGAATGGCTCCAGGCTGCCACCGAGCCGCGAGGTCGTCCGCCGCACGCCCTTGGCGATGGCCTTGAGCTTGCCGCCGCCGGGGGTGATGAGCGTCAGGACGCGGTCAGCCTCCCCCAAGTCGAAGCGTGAGAGCACGATGGCCTCGGTGGTGTAGCGGCGGGGTACGGGCATCTCGCCAGCGACGGTAGCACGGGGCTCGCCGACGGGCGCTGGCGCCCTGATTCATCCAGGTGAGGCTTCCGGGCGTACCTCCGGTAGACGCCGGTGCGGTCGCGTCCCCCGTGCCGGCGTCTTCTTCGCGTGCCCCGCCGACGGAAGGGCCGGGCGGCGGCTCCCGACCCACCGGCCAACAGGCTACCGCCAGCGAACACGTTTCATGTACACTGACCCCACGATGACCACGACGCTACCGGAGCTGGCCCTCGCCGAGCTCATCGCCGACACGGAAAGCGAGATCGTCCGGCTCGTCCAGGACCGTGATCCCTCGACCCACGGCCTGTACGAGATGGTCCGCTACCACCTGGCGCTCGATGGATCCGGCGCCAGCGGCGGCAAGCGGATCCGGCCCCTCCTGGGCCTGCTGGCGTACGCCTCGATCGCCGGCGATCACCGCAGGGCACTCCCCGGCGCCGCGGCGGTCGAGCTCGGGCACAACTTCAGCCTCGTGCACGACGACATCGAGGACGGCGACCGCGAGCGCCGCCATCGACCGACGCTGTGGAGCATTTACGGCGTTCCCCAGGCGATCAACGCCGGAGACACGCTGTTCAGCCTCTCGCGGATCGCGCTCCACCGCCTGACCGACCTCGGCTTTTCCGATGCCAAGGTCCTGCGGCTGATGCGTCTGTACGACGAAACGTGCCTGGCGCTGTGCGAGGGCCAATACATCGATATCGCGACCAGCGAATCGGACGAGCTCATGTCGGTCGAGGGCTATCTCGACATGATCGGGCGCAAGACCGCGGCGCTCATCGCCGGCTCGATCGAGGCCGGCGCCCTCCTCGCCACTGACGACGAGGCGGTCATCACCCGCTATCGCCGGTTCGGCTGGGCCCTCGGACTCGCGTTCCAGATCAACGACGACCTCCTTGGGATCTGGGGCGCCGAGCAGGCGACCGGCAAGGAGCCGTCCGACGTCGCGCACAAGAAGAAGACCCTGCCGGTCATCTATGCGGTCGAGCACGCAGGCCCCGAGGACCGCGCCCGGCTGCTCGAGATCTACTCGAAGCCGGACCCCCAGGCGGCCGAGCTGACCGAGATCGTGCAGACCCTCGAGCGCGTCGGCGCGCGCGAGTACACCCGCGACCAGGCACGCCGCTACCGGGACGAGGCGCTCTCGGAGCTCGATGCCGCGGGCGTCGTCCAGCCGGCGGCCCGGGCGCGCCTCCGGGAGATCATCGTCGGGGTGATCTCGGCCTGACTGCTAGCGGTCGGCCTCGTCGTCCGACACGCCCTCGCCGTTGCGGGTCCGGACGACCAGCACCTTCCCGACTCGCCGGCCGTCGGTCGTCTCGACCGTGAGCGTCAGGCCGTCCACCGTCACCTGGTCGCCGGGTTTCGGCACGCCACCGATGCGGTGGTAGATGAGGCCACCGACCGTGTCGTACTCATCGTCGTCCTCGAGCGGGACCTGCATCTCGAACAGCTCGGCCATGTCGTCGACGGCCGCGCGCCCGTCGATCCGGGCCTCGTCGTCGGACAGCTTCACGATCATCGGCTCCTCGACGTCGTACTCGTCCTGGATCTCGCCGACGATCTCCTCGATCAAATCCTCGATGGTGACGAGCCCCGCCGTGCCGCCGTACTCGTCGAGCACGATCGCGAGGTGGACCTTGCGCCGCTGGAGCTCGTGGAGCAGGTCGTCCACCGTCATGGATTCGGGCACGAAGACTGGCGTGCGCAGGAGCGAGCGCAGCGGAGGCGGCTCAGGCCCGCCCGGCCGAAGGAACGGCAGCAGGTCCTTCGCATAGAGGATTCCGACGATCTCGTCGATCGTGTCCTCGTAGACCGGGATGCGGGAGTGGCCCTGCTCGATGATCGTGTCGATGGCTTCGACCATCGTCACCGAGGTCGTGAGGGTCACCATCGCGATCCGCGGGACCATCACCTCGTGGACGCGCTGGTCGCCGAGCTCGATGACCGCGTGGATCATCTGCTCTTCCTCGGCCTCGAGGATGCCCTGCTCGCCACCCTGTTCGATGATCAAGCGAAGCTCCTCGGAGCTGATGCGCTCGTCCGCCGCGACGTCCGCCCCGAACAACCGGCTGATCCGCCGCGTGATCCACGTGAGCAGGCCCACGAGCGGCGCGAACAGGGCTCCCAGGAACTCCATGAGCCGGGCCGTGGACATCGCCACGCGCTCCGCATGCGCCAGGCCGATCTGCTTGGGCACGAGCTCGCCGAACACGATCGTGAACAGCGTCAGCAGGATGGTCACGATGACCAGCGCGACCGCGTTCGCCGCAGATGCGTCGAGGGGCGTGAAGGACTGGAACCAGCTGGCCATGTCGTCGACGAGGCTGACCGCCGCGAAGGCCGACGCGAGGAAGCCCAGGAAGTTGATCCCGATCTGGATCACCGCGAGGAAGCGCCCGGGGTTGGACTTGAGGTGCTGGACGCGGACCGCGGCTCCCTCGCCCTCGTCGATGAGTTGCTGGATGCGGCTGCGACGGAGCGTGACGAGGGCGATCTCCGTCGCCGAGAACACGCCATTGAGCAGCACGAGGATGACGATGAGCGCGAGCTCGAAGAGTGGGCCGGTCACGAGGGCGCATCACCCGAAGCGGGTTCCGACGGGGCGCTGGAGGCGCTCGGCTCCGGGCTCGCGGCCGTGGCCGGGTTGGCGTCCGGCGCGGGTTTCGCGCGGGGGTCGCGGATGCGCGCGGGCACGCCGACCGCCAGCTTGCCGGCGGGCACGTCCCTCGTGACGACCGACCCGGCACCCGTCCGGGCGCCCTTGCCGATGTCGCGTGGCGCGACGATCATCGTATCGACGCCAAGGAAGGCGCCATCGCCGATGGTCGTCGGGTGCTTGGTCGTGCCGTCGTAGTTGGCGGTGATCGAACCGGCACCGATGTTGGCGCGCTCGCCGACCTCCGTGTCGCCGAGGTAGCTCATGTGGCCCTGCTTCGAACCGGCGCCGAGCCGCGAGTTCTTGAGCTCGGCGTAATTGCCGACGTAGGCTCCCTTGCCGATCACGCTGCCGCCGCGCACATGGCTGAGGGGCCCGACCTTGGCCTCGTCCTCGATCGTGGAGGACTC
>JARDZW010000078.1 GCA_029240655.1 Chloroflexota bacterium | reverse complement strand
TCCGGCCAACGGCTGCCCGGCGCGACCTCACGGTGGAATCGGGGTAAGGACCTGTCCTGGGAGCCGCTGCGAGCGGAGCGCGTCGCCGAGGTGGCCTACGACCACCTTCAGGGCAGCCGGTTCCGCCACGGGACCACGTTCAAGCGCTGGCGCCCGGACAAGCCGCCGGCGGCGTGTCGCTACGACCAGCTCGAGACGACGACGCCGTACTTGCTGGAGGCGATCTTCGGGGATCGCTGAGCGGGCAGGGTCCGCAGCTTCGGGGTGCACCGGCGTCAGCCGTCCACGTGGCGCCGAAAGTCGCCGCGCGCCTCAGCTCGCGGGCTTCTTCTTTCGCGGGGCACGTTCCAGCTGACCGGCCCGGTCGGGCCACTCGAAGCCCGCCCATGGGTCGTAGTCCGGGTCGAGCGCCTCCTGGGCCGGCCGCTCGTCTTCGGCGACATGCGTGAGGTTGACCCGGACGCGATACCAGAGCGACGAGCGCCCGCGCATGCCATCTACGAGCACGTCGGCGGGCTCCAGGGCGTCGGCGGCCTTCGGATGACGAGCCTTCCAGCGCTCCAGGCCTTCGAGCGCCTCCGCCTTGGACGCGGCACGCGAGATCTCGATGACCGGGATGCTGGTCTTGCGCCTGCCAGTCGGCGTCGGGCGGGACCCTTCCCACTCGGTCGGGAGGCCGGCGTTCGGGTCGCCCGCCGCAACGGCGGCTGCCCGTGCGGCGGCGACCTCCGGTGGGGGACCGCCGGACTCGCCTCGTCCCTGCTCGTATTCCGAATCCGGCCGACGCTTCCGCGACGGCTGGACCCGCGGCGGCTCGCCGGCTTGCTTCGCGTAGTTGGGGGGCCACGGAGCGTCACCCTCCCCTTCGGCCTCGTGCTTGCGGGACAGCTCCAGGAGTGCGTCCAGCTTCCCGACCGCATCGTCGATGCCGGCGCCCGGGTCACCGATGTCGGCGAACCGGGCCGGCACCGTCGCGATCGTGAACGCCTCGGCCTCGACGCTCGGGACCTCGTCCCAGGTCAGCGGCGTCGAGACCCGGGCGTCGGGCAGTGGTCGGACGGAGTAGGCCGACGCCACCGTGCGGTCCTTGGCGTTCTGGTTGTAGTCCAGGAACACGCCGTGGCGTTCCTCTTTCCACCATTTCGACGTCGCGGCATGGGGAACCCGTCGCTCCACGTCCCGGGCCAGCGCCAGCGCGGCGCGCCGGACCTCGGGGTAGGTCCAATCACGGGCGATCCGGACGTTGATGTGGATCCCGCGCGAACCGGACGTCTTTGGCCAGCCGACGAGCCCCACGGCCTCCAGCGCTTCGCGGCACGCCAGCGCGACCTCACGGATCTGCGGCCACTCGACCCCCGGGACCGGGTCCAGGTCCACCCGCAGCTCGTCGGGATGGTCAAGGTCATCGGCGCGCACCGGATGCGGATTCAGGTCGATGCAGCCGAGGTTGACGATCCAGGCCAGCGCAGCGGCGTCGTCGACCACGATCTCATCGGCCGTTCGGCCCGACGGGAAGGTCAGCTCTGCGGTGCGGATCCAGTCGGGAGTGTTGTCCGGGGCTCGTTTCTGGAAGAACGGTTCCTTCGTGATGCCGTCCACGAAGCGCTTGAGCGCCATCGGCCGGCCGCGAACGCCCGTCAGCGCCCCGTCCGCGACCGCCAGGTAGTAGTGAACGAGGTCGAGCTTCGTGTACCCCGCATCCGGGAAGTACACCTTCTGCGGGTTGGAGATCGAGACCTCGCGCCCACCGATCTCGAGGATCTCCTTCGGCGTTGCCATGCGCGAAAGCGTACGCCGGGACCGGGGCCTGCGGTGCGAGGTGACCGCGCGGGGTAGATTCGGCGAACGCACCGTCGATTTCGACCGCGGCCGTTCGTCGTGTAGGTGAAGGCGGCGACATGACGCCGCCAGAACCATCGCTGGAGGACACGCGGATGCAGTACGCCCTGTTGATCTATACCGAGGAACCGGCGGAAGCGCCGCCGGCCGACGAGGCCATGGCCGAGATGGAGGCCTACAACGCGTTCGGCCAGCACATCACCGATCGCGGCGCCATGAAGGGCGGCGAAGCGCTCGCGCCGACGGCAACGGCCACGACCGTCCGTGTCCGCGACGGCAAGACGATCTCCACGGACGGCCCGTTCGCCGAGACCAAGGAGGTCCTCGGCGGGTTCTACCTCGTGGAAGCGGCCGATCTCGACGAAGCGATCGAATATGCGGCGATGATCCCGGGCGCGAAGCACGGCTCGATCGAGGTACGCCCCGTCTGGGACTTCAGCAACGCGTCGTCGCAGCCACCTGCCGAATCGGTGCTCGCCGACTGACGCCGCCTGCCGCCACCAGCGAGGTCGTCGACCGCACGTTCCGCGAGGAATCGGGGCGCGCGGTCGCGACGCTCATTCGCGTCCTCGGCGACTTCGACCTCGCCGAGGAAGCCGTCCAGGAGGCGTTCGTCACGGCACTCGAGGTGTGGCCGTTCCGCGGCATACCGGACAACCCGGGCGCCTGGATCACGACGACCGCGCGCAACCGGGCGATCGATCGATTGCGTCGCCGAGGGCGGCTCCGGGACAAGACCGAGGAGCTCACGCGCGAGGCCGCCATCGAAGCGGATCTGGCCGCGATCGAGCCCGAAGGTGGGGGCTCCGAGACGTCGGACGACGACATGGACGACCGACTGCGGCTGATCTTCACCTGCTGCCATCCGGCATTGCCGATGGATGGTCGCATCGCGCTGACGCTCCGGACGCTCGGCGGCCTCACGACAGCGGAGATCGCCCGGGCGTTCCTCGTCCCCGAGGCGACGCTCGCCCAGCGGCTCGTCCGGGCCAAGCGCAAGATCCACGATGCGGGCATCCCCTACCGCGTGCCTCCGCGCGACCTGCTTCCCGAGCGCCTCGACGGGGTCCTCAAGGTCCTCTACCTCGTCTACAACGAGGGCTACGCGGCGACGTCGGGCGATGCCCTGATCCGTCGCGAGCTGAGCGCCGAGGCGATCCGGCTGGCACGGACCGTGGTCTCGCTGCTCCCCGATGAGCCGGAGGCCACCGGGTTGCTGGCCCTGATGCTGCTCCACGACGCACGCCGGGATGCGCGGGTGGGACCCGATGGCGACCTCATCCTCCTCGAGGACCAGGACCGCTCCCGCTGGGATCAGGCCGCGATCGCGGAGGGCCGGACGCTCGTCCAGGCCGTCCTGCCGACCCGTCGAGTGGGGCCGTACCAGCTCCAGGCCGCCATCGCGGCCCTCCACGACGAGGGGGCCGACGCTGCCGCCACGGACTGGGCGCAGATCGCCACGCTCTATCGAGCGCTCGTCGAGCTCGACCCCACGCCGGTGGTCCGCCTCAACCACGCCGTGGCCGTGGCGTTCGCGGACGGTCCGGCGGTCGGCCTGGCGATGATGAACGGGCTCGCGGACGAGGGCGCGCTCGCGAGCTACCCGTACCTGCATGCAGCGCGCGCCGACCTGCTGCGTCGGCTCGGCCGAAGTTCCGAGGCCGCCTCGGCGTACCGGCACGCCCTGGAGCTCACATCGAACCGGCCAGAGCGTACCTTCCTCGCGAGTCGACTCCGGGATGTCGAGCTGGAGGGCGAGGGCGCGGCCGGCCGGAGGATGCCGGGCTCGCGACCTTCCTGACGCGGCGAGCGGTTGGCCGCATCCCAGCGGCGAGGGTACGCTTGGCCTGCCCGCCCGCACGCCAAGGGAGACCCCCATCCTCCGCGGCCTAAAACGACTCCTCCGGCCGCTACGACCCATCCTCGGGCCGATCTGGCGCTTCATGCGCGGCCTCGTCGCACTGTCCGCGACTGCTGCTGCGCGCGCCCGAGCCCGGATCTCGCAACGCGGCGCGATCGCGCCGACGCCAGCGGGCGGCATCCGGGCGATGACCAAGGCCGAATTCGAGGCGATGGTCGCCAGGTTTCCGTACTACCGGAACCGTTGGGGCTATATGTCGGCGGCGCTCGCCCAGGCGACGATCCTGATCGGACGCCACGGCCTTCGGACGGCGCTCGAGCTCGGAGCCCCGGTTCTGCCGATCATCGTCGGCGCCGATGTCATGGACAAGAAGGCCCGCCCCGAGCTTGATCCGAGCGTGTCGATCCGGGTCTTCGATGCGACCCAGGTCCCCTGGCCGGTCGACGACAAGGCCTACGACCTGTTCATGGCGCTCCAGGTCTTCGAGCACCTCACGGATCGCCAGCGCGAAGCCTTCCTCGAAGTCCGCCGGATCGCACGCCACGCGATCCTCTCGCTGCCGATCGACTGGGTGATGGAGGATCCGCGCAATTGCCACCACCAGATCTCGAACGAGCGCGTGCTGTCGTGGTTCGCCCCGATCGTCCCGACCCGGATCGTCGAGGGGACTGGCGGGCACCGGCGACGCCTGATCTATGTGTTCGAGGATCTGCCTGCTCCGACCTGAAGCCCGCCGGCCACCCTGTGGGCGCTCAGGGCGTCAGCCGGAGGACCCGCACCGTCTTGGTCGTGACGTCTTCCAGGTCCACGATCGTCGACACCTCGTAGCGGGCGAGCTCGTCGAGCCCTTCGACGGGCAGGTGAGCCCGGCCTGGATCGCCGGTGAGGACGGCGGTGCCGCGCGCCGCCAGTTCGCGCAGCCACGGCGCCATGCGCGCCGCGAGCTCGGGCTCGTACCAGAGGTCGCCGACGAGCACGACGTCCCAGCCGGCGTCGGTCCCGATCGGATCGGCCTCCTCGAGCTCCAGGGTCACGCCGTTGGCGATCGCGTTGAGCCGGCTGGCTTCGATCGCGAAGACCTCCAGGTCGATGGCGCTGACGCTCTCGGCTCCTGCCAAGGCCGCGGCGATGGCGACGATCCCGCCGCCGCAGCCGATGTCAGCGACGCGCCGCCCACGGACCAGCTCGCGGTGATCCAGCACATGTCGCGCGAGTGCCTGTCCGCCGGCCCATGCCCACGCCCAGTACGGCGGTGGCACTGCCGGGCGCGCGTCCATCAGCGCAGCCGCCTCCCATAGCGGCATCGAGAGACCCCCGGTCCGCAGCGTGATCTCCGGCACCAGCGGGGCGGGAGCCGCGATCGTGTTGGCGAGGATGAAGGCCTGGCGCTCGGCGGGGGTCACCGGCCCAGTCTGATGGTCGGGCCCGACGTCAGGGCAACCGCCCGAACCACACGGCGGACAGCCCGGCCGCGACGACGACGAGCGCGAGGGCGGCCGCGGCGAACCACGACGTGACCTCCTGCGCTTCCTGCGTATAGCCGATCCGCGATTGGAGGTTGTCGTACACGGCGGACAGGTCGCCGGCGGTCGGTGCATCAAATGCCGTCGCGCTCGTGATCTCCGCGATCTGGGCGAGCGTCTCGGTGTCGAGCGGCACGTCCAGCGTGACGATCTGGCCGAGATCGTCCCGGACCTGGACCTGACCGGCCGGGGTGCCCAGGGCGATCGTGTAGATCGGGACGCCGATGCTTGCCGCGCGCTGGGCCGCGTCGAGCGGTTCGGCGACACCGACGCTGTTGGCGCCGTCGGAGAGGAGGATCGCGGCCACCAACGGCTCACCGCTCGGCGTGTCGACCGGGCTGTCCGGCGTGGCGACCGGGCTGTCCGGCGTGGCGGAGGGTGCGGGGTCGGCGGAGGGGGCGGGGTCGGCGGACGGGTCCGGCGAGGCCGTGTCACCCCGCGTCCCGCCGGCATCGCCGGCATCGCCCGCCTGGATCGTCTCGGCGATGTCGAGGACCTCCATCAGCGCATCGCCCATCGCGGTCCCGTCGAGTGCCCGCAGCCCGTCGAGGGCCGCGTCCAGCTGGCCTCGGTCGGCTGTCGGGGCGACGAGCGTGACCGGACGCGAAGCGAAGGCGACGATCCCGACGCGGATGCCCTCAGGGAGCTGATCGATGAACGACTGGGCCGCTTCACGCGCAGCCTCGAGCCGCGTAGGGGCGACATCGGTCGCCTTCATGGAGCCCGAGACGTCGATCGCGAGCAGGATCGTGGCGTCCTCGCGCGGGACGGCGACGACCATGCTCGGTCGGGCGAGGCCGATGACCAGGGCCACCACGGCCGCGAGATAGATCGCGGGCGGCACGTGGCGCCGCCACGCGGGCCGGCGCGGGGCGAGATTCGCGAGCAGATCCAGGTTCGTGAACCGGACCGCATAGCGCGATCGGCGGCGTTGGGCCCAGGCGTACAGGCCCAGCAGGAGCGGGACCAGCAGCAGGCCGATGAGCAGGAGGGGCGCGAGGAAGGTCATGTCGGTCGTCCTGTGGTGTCGATGGCGCGGGCGAAGCCGGGCAGCCAGGCGCCCTGGGTCGATAAGCGGAGATGACGGATGCCGAGCCGCGAGAACTCCGCGGCGATCGCCGTCCGTTCGGCGGTAGCCGCCTCGCCGAACATCGTGCGCAGTCGTCGGTCGGCGGTATCGACGCGGAGTGTGCGTCCGGTCTCGGGGTCGATCAGCGTAAGCTCCCCGACGTCGACGAGCTCGGTCTCGCGCGGGTCGCCGATCTCGATCGCGAGGACCGTGTGGCGGCCGGCGACCTCGGTCAGGGCGGGGCGCCAGTCGAGCCGCCCGCGGAAGTCGGAGACGATCGTCACGAGACCCGCGCTCGTGCGCGACGCGGCGACCGTGTGCAGGGCCCGAGCCAGCGTCGGCGTGCCGGCACCTTCTTCCGCCGCGTCGGTCGCGAGGACGCGCAGCAGTCCGAGCATCCCGTTGCGTCCGCCGGCAGGCGGCGTGACGCGATCGTGGGCGGCCCCGAACGTGACGACGCCCAGCCGGTCAGAGCGCCGCGCGACGAACCGGCCCACCACGAGCGCCGCGCCCTCGGCGACGTCGGCCTTGCGCCGGTCGGCCGTCCCGAAGTGCATCGACGCCGACCGGTCCAGCACGATCCACGCCGTCAGTTGGCGGTCCGGCACGTCCTCACGGACCTGCGGGATGAAGGTCCGGGCGGTGGCGTTCCAGTCGATGCGGCGGACATCGTCGCCGGGCTCATAGGGCCGGAGGCGATCGAGGTCGAGCCCCTCGCCCAGACCGCGGCCGCGGTGGTCGCCGGTCAGCCGGCCACCCGCGCGACGGGTCAGGGCGATCTCGAGGCGACGGACGAGCTCGTCCGCGATCGGGCCGGGTCCCGGTCGGGCGGGTGACCGATCGCGACCGGCGACGCGGGCAAGGTCCCCCGTCACGCGGTGGCCTCGTGGCCTGTTCCTGCGCCGACCCCGGCGAGGTCCAGCTGCGGCGCCGGCACGAGGCCGAGGACGCGCTCGACGACCGAATCGGGGGTGATGCCATCCGTGAGGGCAGCGTAGGACAGCACGAGCCGGTGGCGCAGGACATCGGGTGCGAGCTCCGCGACGTCGGACGGGAGCGCGTAGCGACGGCCGCGCAGCAACGCCAGCGCGCGGGCTCCGGCGACCAGGTTGATCGACCCACGCGGGCTGGCGCCATAGCTGACGTACGAGGCGAGCTCCGGGGCGCCCCAGTATTCGAGCCGGCGAGTCGCTTCGACCAGGCCCACGGCGTAGCTGATGATGCGCGGGTCGACGTAGACGTCTTCGACGCGTCGCTGGATCGCGGCCAACCCGTCCGCGTCCAGGATCTCGCGCGGCGGGAGCCCGGGGCGGAGCGAGCGGGCGACGATCTGCGCCTCCTCGGTCGCCGAGGGGTAGCCAAGGACGACCTTCAGCATGAACCGGTCGACCTGGGCTTCGGGCAAGGGGTACGTGCCTTCGGCTTCGATCGGGTTCTCCGTCGCAAGGACGATGAACGGCGCCGGGACGTCGTGCGTGACGCCACCGATCGTGACCTGCCGCTCCTCCATGACCTCGAGCAGGGCGGACTGGACCTTGGCCGGCGCCCGGTTGATCTCGTCGGCGAGGAGGAAGTTGGCAAACACCGGCCCGAGCTCCGTCTGGAACGAGCCATCGGATGGGCGGTAGATGCGCGTGCCGACGAGGTCCGACGGCATGAGGTCCGGCGTGAACTGGACGCGCTTGAACGATCCGCCAAGGACCTCGGCGAGCGTCTTGATCGTCAGCGTCTTGGCCAGGCCCGGGACGCCTTCGAGCAGGATGTGGCCACCGCACAGCAGGCCGACGAGGATGCGTTCGAGCATCGCGTCCTGGCCGACGATCACGCGGCGGACCTCGAACAAGATGGCTTCGGCGACGGCGCGCGGGTCGTCGTTGTCGGGAACGGCGCGCAGGTCGCGGCCGGGCTCGGTCGGGTCGGTCTGAGTCATCGGATCCTCGTCTTCGCAGGGAATCGGCGCGATGGCGCCTTGGCGGGTTCCCGCGAAATCTGTTCGCCCTTCTTGAGAAGGCTCTGAGAGGCGGGGGGCGCCGGCGGCTACCATCGCCACCGTGATGGCGCGATGGATCGAGCTGTTCGACCGCCGGCCCGTGGCGCTCGCCGCGTCCGCGGCCACGCTGCTGCTACCGCTCCTGTTCGTGCTCGCCATCCCCGACCCGCTCGAGCAGGCGCCCGGGATCGATTTCGCGCTGTACCGCGACGTCGCGGCCCGCTGGATCGACGGTGGACCGTTTTACGAACCCCACCAGCTGTCCGGGCCGTACGAAGTCGCCCACGGCGACGTCCTGTACCCGCCCGTCGGCCTGTGGCTGTTCGTGCCGTTCACGGTCTTGCCGGCCGTGCTCTGGTGGGCCATCCCCGCGGCACTGACGATCTGGGCGGTCTGGCGAGTACGTCCGCGGCCGGCCGTCTGGCCGCTGATGGCGCTCTGCCTCGCCTGGCCGACGACGCCGCTGAAGATCTGGACCGGCAACCCGGTCATCTGGTGCATGGCGGCGATGTCTATCGCGATCGTGTACCGCTGGGCCGCGCCGTTCGTGTTCCTCAAACCCAGCCTGTTCCCGTTCGCCTTCTTCGGGTTCCGCGAACGTGCGTGGTGGATCGGCCTGGCGGTGTTCGTCGCGCTGTGCGTGCCGTTCGGGGTTCTGTGGGCCGACTGGGTCGCCTCGGTCGTCAACTCCCGTGGCAGCGGGCCGCTGTACTCGGTTCTGGAGGCGCCGATGCTGCTCTTCCCGCTGGTCGCCTGGGTGGGTGGCTCTAGCGCCATACGTCGTTCCGCATCGTGACACGCCCCCAGGGTGTTGCAGACGTGTGACAAGCCGCCGCAATTGGTGGCCCGGTGCGGCGTCGGCCCATACACTGCCAGCCGATGACCGAGCTCGCGCGCGAGTCGGCGGGTGCCGGCCGCGGGGATCCGATCCTGCGCCTCGTCGAATCGCTGGCCACGCGCGGCGTCCCGAGTGATGAGGCTTCGGCCGACGCTGACCGTTACCGCGCGTTCCTCGAGGCCCTCGGCGTCGCCGTCTACACCACCGATGCGGACGGCAGGATCACGTTCTACAACGAGGCCGCGGCGGAGCTGTGGGGACGCCGCCCCGAGCTCGGCGAGGAGTGGTGCGGCTCCTTCCGGTTGTTCTGGTCGGACGGAACGCCGCTGGCCCACGGGGACTGCCCCATGGCGATCGCCCTGAAGGAAGGTCGCGCGGTCCGCGGCTTCACGGCGATCGCGGAGCGCCCGGACGGCAGCCGGGTCGATTTCCAGCCCTATCCCACGCCGCTGTACGACCGCGGTGGCCGGCTGATCGGCGCCGTCAACGTCCTGGTCGATGTCACCGAACGGCGGCGCATGGAGACGGACCTTCGAGCGGCCGCAGAAGCCCTCGCGGCGTCCAACAGCGTGAAGGATGAGTTCGTCGGGCTGATCTCCCATGAGCTGCGGACCCCGGTGACAACGATCTACGGTAACGCCCAGCTGCTGCGTGACCGCCTCGACCGCCTGCCCGAGGTGACCCGCGACGCGATGGTCAGCGACATCGCGGAGGATTCCGAACGCCTCCTTCAGATCATCGAGAACCTGCTGCTTCTCTCCCGGATGCAGGCGGGCACATCCTCGGAGCTCGAGCCGCAGGTCCTGACCCACGTGATCCGTCACGAGATCGGCGTGTTCTCGCGTCGCCATCCACAGCGCCACATCCGGTTCGTGGAGGTTCCCGGGCACCACGTCGTCGTCGAAGCGGACCGCACGCACCTGATCCTCCTGCTGCAGAACCTCCTGACAAACGCCCACAAATATGGAGGCCCCGACGGGGCGATCGAAGTCACGCTCGAAACGGTGGATCGCGAGGCGCGGGTTCGCGTGCTCGATCGGGGCATCGGCCTCGACGACACGGATACGGCCCGGCTGTTCTCGCCGTTCTATCGCAGCACGGAGGCGCAGCGCACGGCCGGCGGCCTTGGTCTCGGGCTACCCGTCTGCGAGCGGATCGTCACGGCGCTGGGCGGGCGCCTGTGGGCCAGCCCACGCGATGGCGGCGGCGCCGAGTTCGGGTTCGCGCTGCCGCTCGCACCGGCGCTCGGCGAGAGCGAGTAGCACTGGCCCGCCACATGAAGGGCGATCGCGTCGAGGCGTTGGTCGATACCGGCGGCGGCGTGCAGACGTTCGAGATCGTCGCCACGAAGGCGGGCCGGCGGATCGAGGTGAATAGCGCGCGCGGTGTCGTCGAGGTCACCGAGGTCACGAGATCCGGCAAGACCGTACGTACCGGCCGGTTCATGGCCAACCGGCTTGTCGCGCTGATCGAGCACCCGGCGGAAGGTCCGAGTAGCGCATCGGTCGAGGTCTCAGAGCGCCGGCGCCTTCGACCCGGCGACGGCCCGGGCGGGTGAGCGCGAGGCGGACGCGGCTCGCGGCGGTCGCGCCCGAGGAACGCCCCGAGGCGGTGTTCGTCGCCGTCGAGCGCGGCGATGCCGCGTTCCGGGATGTCCGCGACGCGGCCGATGGCTGTCGTGCTTGCGACCTGTGGGCTCGCGCCACGCAGACGGTGTTCGGGAACGGCCCGGTGCCGGCCCGGCTCATGCTGGTCGGCGAGCAGCCAGGCGACCAGGAAGATGTTCAGGGCGAACCGTTCGTCGGACCCGCCGGACGGATCCTGGACCGCGCGCTCGAGGAGGCCGGCATCGATCGCGAACGTGTCTTCGTCACGAACGTCGTGAAGCACTTCAAGTGGCGGCCGGCTCCATCGGGCAAACGACGCCTGCACGAACGCCCGAACCGGACCGAGATCGGTGCGTGTCTCCCGTGGGTCCGTTCCGAGCTGGCGCTCGTTCGTCCCGAGGCCCTCGTGTTGCTCGGGGCGACGGCCGCCCAGGCCGTCGTCGGGCCGAAGGTCCGTGTCACCCGCGACCACGGTGTCCCACTGGAGTCGGAACTCGCGCCGCTGGTCGTCGCGACGATCCATCCGTCGGCGGTCCTGCGAGCCCAGGGCGGACCAGCGCGCGAGGAGGCATATGCCGGTCTCGTCGCCGACCTCAGGGCCGTCGCCCGACGGCTGGCGGCGGCCTGACCGTCACGCCAGCCGCGCGGCACGCGACTCGAGGTAGCGCTGTTCCGGGACGCTCAGCGTGTGACGCGCCGCGACGCGGTAGGCGGCCCGCGCAGCCTCCCGATCGCCGGCCATCTCGAGCAGGTGGGCGCGGACGGCGTCGACTCGATGGTGCCCGGCCAAGGCCGCATGGCGCTCGGCCGCGGCGAGCTCATCCAGCGCGGACGCTGGTCCGTGGACCATGGCGACGGCGACGATCCGGTTGAGGGTCACCATAGGCCCCGGCGCGACCGTATCCAGCAACCCATACAAGCCGAGGATCTGGCGCCAGTCGGTCTCTTCGAAGCGGACCGCCTCGTCGTGCACGGCCGCGATCGCCGCCTGCAGCTGGTACGGACCGACCGGCGCACTGGCCAGCGTCTCCGTGATCAGCGCGACGCCTTCCGCGATGGCGCCGGCATCCCAGGCGCTACGGTCCTGTTCGGCGAGCGGGACCAGGGCGCCGTCCGGCCGTGTTCGCGCCGGACGCCGGGCGTCGGTCAGCAACATCAACGCGAGCAACCCCGCCACCTCGCCATCGTCGGGCAGCAGGTCGTGTACCTGCCGAGTCAGGCGGATCGCCTCGCTCGACAGCTCGACGCGATGCAGCCTCGAGCCGGAGCTCGCGGTCGAGCCCTCGTTGAAGATCAGGTACAGCACGTGCAGCACGGAGGCCATCCGCGCCGACCGCTCCGCTTCGGGTGGCATCTCGAATTCGGCGCCGCTGTTCCTGATGAGCTGCTTCGCGCGGCTGATGCGCTGCCCGACCGTCTTGTCGGGGACCAGCAGGGCCCGGGCGATCTCCGAGGTCGTCAGCCCGCCGACGGCACGCAGGGTCAGGGCGACCTGGGACACCGGCGTGAGGGCCGGATGACAGCACAGGAGCAGCAGCGTGAGCGTGTCGTCGACGTCGGGGACCTCGGGCTCCGGCTCGACGGTCGCGGAAGCGAGCTCTTCTCGTCGCCGGCGGGCCGACTCGCTGCGCCACATCTCGGTTCGTCGACGAAACGCGACGGTGATCAGCCATCCCCTGGGATTCGCGGGCACGCCGTCGGCCGGCCATTGCAGCGCCGCGGCCAACAGCGCCTCCTGCACGGCGTCCTCGCACAGGTCGAAGTCGCCGTAGCGGCGCACGAGGGTTGCGAGGACCTGCGGTGCCAGATCGCGGAGCAGGCCCTCGATGTCGGTCGTGCTCAGAAGTCCGCCCCGCCGAGGTTCAGGACCGGGCGCACCTCCACCAGGCCGAGGTCCGCTTCGGGCACACGCGCGGCGATCTCGAGCGCGCGTTCCATGGTTTCGCACTGGACCAGGAAGAACCCGGCGAGATGCTCCTTCACCTCGGCGAACGGCCCGTCCGACGTCGCCACCGGCGACCCGGCCTGCGCCGGCAGGCGCTGGCCCATGGACGGATCGGCCAGGGCCTCCGAGACGATCATCTCGCCCGTCTCGACGAGGTCGTCGTTCAGGGCGGCGTAGTAGGCAAAGCCCTCACTGCGCTGCTCGTCGGTGAAGCTCTCCCAGATCTCGCGGCTGTGCGGGTTGCTGTGGATGAGGATCAGGTACTTCATGGAGCCTCCGTGGGTTCGAGAAAGTCTCTCACCATGGATGTCGAACCTAGAGCCGCAGCTTCGACATCGGGGTGCAGCCGCAACGCTTCGCGACAAGGAGAACGCCATGAGCTCGTCCGATCGACCAAGGAAGACGCCATCGCGCACCGGCGCGGCGTCGCCCGACGCGGCGTCGCCCGACGCGGCGTCGCCCGACGGCGCGCCCCGACCATCGGCGGCGTTGCGACG
>JARDZW010000077.1 GCA_029240655.1 Chloroflexota bacterium | reverse complement strand
GAAGCTGAAGTTCTCGAGGATGACGTCGGCGAGGCCCGGCATCCGCTCGATGAACATCGCCTGGCGCTGGCCGTTGGCGCCGACGATCTGGGTGTGGAACGTCATCGACAGCTCGGCGATCGGGTTGAATCCGGGGTACGAGCCATAGCGCGGGAACATCTCCTCGAGCGGGATGCGCGAATGACCGGTCCCGAAGAGATGGACGAGGCCGTTGCCGGCGATCGCGTCGGCGCACCACTGGCTGGCTTGCTCCAACGCATCGCCCTGGGTGGCCGCCAACCGATCGAGGAGTGCCCGCGCTTCGCCAAGGAACGGGGGAGCACTGACGGGGGCGACGGTCCTCGCGCTCATGACGCGACCATGACACCGAAGGCCATCAGTACCCGCCGTCGGCGCCGGCCGCGGTCGTCGCGCTGACTGGCGCGAGACCAGCCTTCCGCGCTCGGAAGTCGTCGATGATCGTCGCGGTCGCCGTGGCGCCGATGCGCGTCGTGCCGAGCGCCATGACCCCGAGCAGCGCATCCAGCGTTCGAACGCCGCCGGCGGCCTTGACCCCGATGTGGGGCGAGGTGTTGGCGCGCATGAGCCGCAGGTCGTCGTGAGTGGCCCCACCCGGCGCAAACCCCGTGGATGTCTTCACGAAGTCGGCGCCGGCGGCCTCCGACAGCCGGCAGGCGCGGATCTTCTCGTCGTCGGTCAGGTAGGCGTTCTCGAAGATGACCTTGACGATGGCGCCGGCCGCGTGGGCGATCTCGACGATCGCGGCGATGTCAGCGCCGACGTCTGCGTCGCGACCGGCCTTCAGCGCGCCGATCTGGATGACCATGTCGAGCTCGGTCGCGCCATCGGCGAGGGCCTGCTTCGCCTCGAACACCTTCGTTTCGGTTCGGTGGTTGCCGTGAGGGAAGCCGATGGTCGTCCCCACGGCCACGTCGGTGCCGGCAAGGATGGCCGCGGCGCGGTGGACGTCCGCGGGCCGGACGCACACGCTCGCGACGTCGTACTCGGCCGCCAGCCGGCAGCCGGCCTCGACGAACGCGTCATCGAGCTCGGGGCGCAGCAGCGAGTGGTCGATCGCTTTGGCGATGTCCCGCTCCGTCAGCTCGTCGAAATCGATGGTCGACAAGGGTTCGCTCACTTGATGTACGGACGGAGGACGTCGCGGGCGAGGAGGAAGCCGCGTTTGATCAGGTCGTCGGTCTTCTCGAAGTCCCGATCCTCGTGCTCGATGATCACGTCGCCGTCGAAGCCGGCCCGCCACAGAGCGGCGAACAGCGGAGCCCATTCGACATCGCCGAGTCCGGGCAGGCGCGGGATCTGCCAGCCGATCCCGAGCGCGAACACACCGCGTTCGTAGAGGGCCTCCCGGTCGATCGTCAGGTCCTTGGCCTGCACGTGGAGGATGTGCGGCCCGAACTCCCGGATGAACCTCGGGATGTCGATCATCTGGAGGATCAGGTGCGACGGGTCGAAGTTGAGCCCGATCGTGCCGCCCCACTCCTCGAGGATCCGGCGCCAGATGCGTGGCGTCGTCGCGAGGTTGTGCCCGCCCGGCCACTCGTCGTCGCTGAAAAGCATCGGGCAGTTCTCGATCGTGATCTGGCGGCCGTGGTCCTTCGCGAACGCCACGATGTCCGGCCAGACCTTGAGCGCCTCCTGCCAGTTCGCGTCCTGGGTCTTCGCGGCGTCCGCGCCCATGAAGGTGTTCACGAACGGGACGTTCATCTTCTCGGCCGCGGTGATCACGTGCTTGAGGTGACCGATCACGGTCTCTCGATGCGCAGGGTCCGGATGCAGCGGGTTCGGGTAGTAGCCCAGCCCGGAGATCGTCAGGCCCTTGCCTTGGATCTCGTCGACGATCTCGGTCGCCCTCGACGGCGAGAGGTCCGCGACATCGATGTGGGACGTGCCGGCGTAGCGGCGGGTCGGCCCGCTCGAGCGCGGCCAGCAGGCGATCTCGATGCTTTCGAATCCGTTGGCGGCCGTCCAGTCGACGACCTCGCTGAGCGGCGTCTCGGGGAAGGGCGCGGTCAGCAGACCGAGCCTCATCGGATCGGTCCCGGCGTGACCGGCTCGGTCCTGGCGGCCGTCCCCGGTCGCACGGCGCCTGTGTCCGCCCCGCCATCGCGGTCCACCTGGACCCATCGCCCCTCGCGGGCGCTCCGCGCGATGGCGTCCCCGACGAGCATCTCGTCGTGGCCGTCCGCGAACGTGGGGTAGCCGGGGCTGGAGGAGGGCGCCCCGGCGACCACGTCCGCGTAGACGGCCCGGAAGTGGGCACAGAAGGTGTCGAAGAACCCCTCGACGTGACCGGCGGGCAGGGCAGAGGCGGCCTGGCCCGCGGCGCCCATCAGGGCGGGGTTGCGGATCAGGATCTCATTCGGGCGCTCGCGGTGGCCGGCCCACGCCTGGTCCGGCTGCTCTGAGTCCCATCCCCAGGCGCCGTCGGAGCCGTCGATCTCGTAGACGAGCGAGTTCTTCCGGCCGGGGCTGATCTGGCTGATGCTCACGGCTCCCCGGGCGCCGCCGTCGAAGCGGAGCAGGATGGACGCCGTGTCCTCGGTCGAGATCTCGCGCTCCAGCGTCTCTGCAGCGCGAGCCGTCGAGAACGTCTCGACCGGACCGGTGGGCTCGAGCCGCGTGCCGATGAACGTCGAGAGGTCGGCCATGACCTCGCTGACGTGCTGCCCGGTCACGAACGTCATGAGGTCGAGCCAGTGGGACCCGATGTCGCCGACCGCGCGCAGGGCTCCCCCGCGATCGGGCTGCAGCCGCCAGTTCCAGTCGCTCTCGAGCAGCAGCCAGTCCTGGAAATAGCGTCCGGTCACCAGGCGTACCTCGCCCAGGCCGCCATCGGCGATGAGCTCGTGGGCATGCTGGTTGAGCGGGTAGTAGCGGATGTTGAAGTTCGTCGCATTGACGAGCCCGCTCGACGAGGCGAGGCTGACGAGCTCCGCCGATTCGCGAGCCGTCATCGCGAGCGGCTTCTCGCAGACGACATGCTTGCCGGCCGCGAGGATCTCCCGACTCTGGCTGACGTGCAGGTCGTTAGGGGAGGTGACATGGACGACGTCCACGGCGTCATCCGCCAGCAGGGCCTCCAATGAGGCGAAGGCCTGCCTGACGCCGAGCGCCTGGGCACGCGCCTCGCCACGTTCAGGGGTGCTGCCGAGCACGCCAAGGACCTGGACCCCGATGCGCCGAAGCGCCTCCACGTGGACCGTGCCGATGAAGCCCGTCCCGATGACCGCTGCGCCGATATCGGCGATCGATTTCATCGCTGCTCATCCACCCGCTGGCTCGTTCGCGTAAACGTCTAGACATTCTAGGACGGATTCGAGATGACGCACGTACCTGCCCTGGCGGAGGCGACTGGGCCCCCGACGCGGCGGTCACGTCCCGTTGTCCGACCCAATCCTAGTTTGTCCTGTCAAGTGCAAAAGGGCGGACGCCGGCTGTATAAGTCCCTCGCCGATGAGAGCACGCAGTTCGCCGGCCGTCCGCACCGGGTCACGTCAGCAGCCGGATCCGGATGCGGCTGAACCAGGCCTCCTCCCCGTGGTGCTGGATGGCGACGGCGCCTTCGCCGGCCGCCATGAAGCCCGGCATGTCCCGGAACTTGCTGTCCTCGACGAGCGCTCGGATTTCGGCGCCGCCCCATTCGTAGGCGAGGACGGGGCTGCCGTTGAGCCAGTGCTCCACGCGGCCATCGCTGACCACGATGCGCCCTGCGTTGAACGCTCCGACGGGCTTGAGTCGCTTGTCGGCATTGGGGGCGATGAGCGCGTAGAGGGCGGCCGCCGCAGTACGCGGATCCCGGCCGTCCGGGTGCAGGGCATCGTCGAGGACCTGGTATTCGGCCCCGCTGCTCCACGACGGCGCGTCGTTCTCGACCACGCGATAGAGGACCCCGCTGTTGCCGCCGGGGCTCACCCGCCACTCGAACTCAAGCTCGAAGTCGAGGAAGGTGTCGCGCGTGATCAGGTCGACGCCCGCGCCCGGAAGCGCATGGAGCAGCCCGTCTTCCACGACCCAGCTCGAGGGAACGCCCTCGCCGCCGTACCCGCGCAGCGCGGCGGTCGACGAGCCATCGAACAGGGCGATCCAGCCGTCATCCATCCGCGTGGCCTTGCAAGAAACGCAACCACCGGACGGTATCATCGCGTGGTGACTGAGCGCCCACCTGAATTGGTACGTTCGCCGAGCACCGGGCCGCATCAGCCACTTCCCGATGAGGTCCTCGATGCGTTGGTCACGGTGCTCGATGAGATCCGCCTCGGGCGGTCGCGGTCCCGCTCCGAGCTCGTGGAACGGACCGGCCTCGGCCGGGCGATCGTCGCGCGACGCGTCCAGGAGCTGATCGATCGCGGGCTTCTGAGCGAGGGCGACGTCGGCCCGAGCACCGGAGGTCGACCGCCACGTCAGCTCGCCTTCTGCGCAGACGCCGGGCACGTCCTGGTCGCCGACCTCGGCGCGACCAGCATCGATGTGGCCGTCACCGGCCTGGACGGCCGGATCCTCGGCCACCACGACGAGCCCGCCCGGATCGAGGACGGTCCCGAGCGGGCGCTCGAGCGCGTCGACGCCCTGTTCGATTCCCTCCTGCGCACCACCCGGGACATCCCAGGCCGCCTGTGGGGCATCGGCATCGGCGTTCCGGGCCCCGTGGAATTCGATTCGGGACGGCCGATCTCGCCGCCGATCATGCCGGGCTGGGACGGCTACCCGATCCGGGAACGCTTCACGCAACGCTATCGGGCTCCGGTCTGGGTCGACAACGACGTCAACCTGCTGGCGCTCGGGGAGTGGCGATCCGGCGTCGCCTCCGGCCACGACAACGTCGTGGTCGTGAAGATCGGGACCGGGATCGGGGCCGGGATCATCTCCGACGGCCGGCTGCATCGAGGCGCCCAGGGCAGCGCCGGGGATGTGGGGCACATCCAGGTCACCGACGATCCCGATGTGTTGTGCCGGTGCGGGAACGTGGGCTGCCTCGAGGCGCTAGCCGGCGGCGCGGCGCTCGGGCGCGCGGGGGAGACGGCGGCGCTCGAAGGACGCAGCGCGAGGCTCCAGGCTGCGCTTGATCTGCACGGGAGCCTGTCGGCGGAGGACGTCGCTCGCGCCGCTTCGTTCGGGGACCCGGTGGCCGTGGCCCAGCTGCAAGCCGCGGGCCGGCGGGTGGGCTCGATGCTGGCCGGTATCGTGAACTTCTTCAACCCGTCGCTGATCGTCATCGGTGGCGGTGTGGCCAACAGCCCTGACCAGCTCATGGCCGCGATCCGCGAGACGATCTATCGGCGGTCCCTGCCCCTCGCTACGCGCGACCTGTCGATCCAGCGCTCCTCGCTCGGTGCACTGGCCGGCGTCATCGGCGCCTCGTCGATGGTCGTGGACCAGCTGTTCGCCCGTCAGGTGATCGCCCGCTGGATCGAAGCCGGCGACCCGGCGTCGATGCCGGACCTGCCCCTGGCACGCGCGGGCTAGGTCGGAGGCATCTCAGTTCAGGCTGGTGGCGCGGTGCTCTCGCGGACGACGAGTTCGGTGGCGAGCTCGATGCGTGTCTGGGCGGGGGCCTCGCCGCGGGCCAGGTCGAGGACGAGCTCGGCGGCCGTCTCGGCCATCTCGATGAGCGGCTGGCGGATCGTCGTCAGCGGCGGGCCGACCCAGCGCGCGACCGGCAGATCGTCGAATCCGACGACGCTGAGGTCCTCCGGGATGTGGAGTCGCGCCGCGCGAGCGGCCTGGTAGACGCCGAGAGCCTGAAGGTCGTTGCCGGCGAAGATCGCCGTCGGGCGTTCGGCGAGCCGAAGGAGCGCGCGGCCCTTCTCGATGCCCTCGTCGACGTGGAACCGGCCGTGGCTGATGAGGCGAGGGTCGATCGGGACGTCGGCCTCGTCCATCGCCGCTCGATAACCATCGAGCCGGGCGCGGCTGCAAAGGATCCCCGGCGGCCCGCCGATGACGCCGATGCGGCGGTGGCCCAGGCCCAGCAGGTGCCGCGTCGCAGTGAGACCGCCGTTCCAGTTCGTCGCTCCGATGGACGGCGTGTCATGGAGCGGCTCGCCGGTCGGGTCGACGACGACGAACGGGATGTCCCGGATCCTCAGCTGCTCGCGCATGGTCGGACTCAGGTCCGAGAAGACGGCGATGACGCCCATCGGCCGGCGGGCGAGGACACCCTCGAGCCAGCCGCGTCCGGGTGTCCGCCGACCCTGCATCTCGGTCAGCACCACCGCGAGGTGCTGACGACCGGCCACCCGCTCGACGCCCCGGACGATCTCGAGTGCCCACTCGCTCTCGAGCTCATGGAAGATGACCTCGAGCAGCGGCGCGCGCCCCGCCGAGCGCGGCGACCGCTGGTAGCCACGCTCGACGATGATCGCCTCCACCCGTCGACGCGTCTCCACCGCGACGTCCGTCCGCCCGTTGATGACCTTGGACACGGTCGGCACGGAGACGCCGGCAAGCGCGGCGATATCGGAGAGCGTGGTCTTGCCGTTCGAGGGGTCCGAGAGTGCCATCCGTCAGATTGTATCGAAACTTTCGAAGTCTGGCTAGACCGTCCTGCGACTACAACGTAAAGCCTTGACGCAGTGGCGCGACCTCTCTAAGGTTCAGCCACGCGAAAGAGAGTCGCACCGCGAACCGAAAGTTTCGACTCGGAGGAAACCACAGGGTCAGTCCATGTCGGATGACCCCCATCGTTGCCTAGCATCGTTCGGAAGAGGAGGTCGAGTCGTGTCATCGCGTTGGCGATCATTGGCGAGCACGGGAATCATCGTGGCCGTGGTGGCCGCCTGTTCGGGCGGAGGCCCCTCGACGGCGCCCTCGGTGGCCGGGAGCGCGGCACCAAGTGCCGCCGCCAGTCCGGCCGCGAGCGAAGGGACGACGGGCGAGCCCGCCACCGTCGATTGGTGGCACATCACGACCGGCGAACCCGGCAAGTCCATCTTCCAGGCCGCCGCCGATGCCTATACGGCGGAGAACCCGAACGTCACCATCAATGTCACGGTCCTCGAGAACGAGGCGTTCAAGACGAAGCTGTCAACGACGGCCGCTGCCGATTATCCGGACCTGTTCCAGTCCTGGGGCGGCGGCATCATGGCCGCACAGGCCGACGCCGGCCTGCTCAAGGACATCACCGCCGACATCGCCGAGTGGAAAGACACGATCAACCCCGGCGCCATGAGCATCTACGCCTACAACGGCACGCAGTATGGCGTCCCCTGGGACATGGGCATGATCGGCTTCTGGTACAACAAAGCGCACTTCGAGCAGGCCGGCATCACGGCGCCGCCGGCGACGTGGGACGAGTACCTCGATGATCTGGAGAAGCTGAAGGCCGCGGGCCTCGAGCCGCTCGCCATCGCCGGAAAGGACAAATGGCCATCGATGCACCTTTGGACGTACCTGGTGCTCCGCATCGGTGGCGGCGAGGCCCTGTCCCAGATGATCCAGAGCGGTAACTGGAACACCGACGCGTGCACCAAGGCCGGCGAAGAGGTACTACGGCTCAACGCGCTCGAGCCCTACCAGGCGGGATACAAGTCGGCCGACTACAACGCCGAGGCTGCGGCCGTCGGCAATGGCAAGGCGACCATGGAGCTGATGGGCCAGTGGGCGCCGTCGGTCCAGATGGACCAGAGCGCCGACAAGAAGGGCCTCGGCGATGATCTCGGCTGGTTCGCCTTCCCGACAGTCGCCGGCGGAGCGGGCGCGGCCACCGACGGCGTCGGCGGCGGCAACGGGACCGCCGTCGGCGTGAACGCGCCGCCCGAGGCGATCGACTTCCTCAAGTTCTTCAGCAGTGTCGACATCGGCAACAAGCTGAACACTGACAACGTCGGCCTGTCCACGGTGATCGGCACGGAAGGCTCGGTCCAGGATCCGAACCTGCAGGCCGTCCTCGCGGGTCGCGGCGATGCCACCTTCATGCAGCTGTATCTCGACCAGGCGACGTCCGGCGGGCTGAGCCAGGCCTTCAACGACGCGACGATCGCACTGTTCCTTGGCGAGTCCACTCCCGCGGAGGTCTGCCAAGCACTCACTGATGCGGCGGCCGCCGGGTAGGCCGTCCCCGGCGTCTACCCTTGTGTCATGGATGAAGGGCAGGCCGGCGTCGCCGGCCTGCTCGATTCCTCCCCGCTGATCGAGGACGTTCGATGACGGCCATCAGCCGCCGCACTCGCCCGCGCCCGGCCGTGGGAGCCAAGTGGCTCACGATCGGACTGTTCGTGCTGCCGGCGCTGGTGCTCTACGCCGTCTTCGTCATCCTTCCGGTCCTGCAGGCGATGCAGTACAGCCTCTTCAAATGGAACGGCATCGCGCCGCTGACGGACTTCGTCGGCCTCCAGAACTACGTCATTGCGTTGCGCAACGACGTATTCACGACCTCGGTCGGCAACAACCTGCTGATCCTCGTGCTTTCGCTGGCCATCCAGATCCCGTTCAGCCTGGCTCTCGCCGTCCTGCTCAATCGGCGCTTCCGCGGTCGGGCGGCACTCCGCCTGCTGTTCTTCCTCCCGTACGTACTGTCAGAGGCCGTCACCGGGATCGTCTTCACGCTGATGCTGCAGCCGGATTCGGTCGTCGACGCGAGCCTGGCCGCCATCGGCCTGGAGGGACTGACCCAGGACTGGCTGGGCGACTCGACGCTCGTGATGATCACGCTGTTCGTGCTCATCTCCTGGAAGTACTTCGGCTTCCACATGATCATCATGCTTGCCGGTCTGCAGGGCATCCCTCGCGAGCTCGAAGAGGCCGCCCTGATCGATGGCGCCGACCGCCGTCAGTCGTTCCGGTACGTCACGCTGCCCCTGCTCGGACCGACCATCCGGGTGTCGGTGTTCCTGTCGATGATCGGCGCACTGCAGCTGTTCGAGATGGTCTGGGTGATGACGGCCGGCGGCCCTGTCAACGCCTCGAGCACGATGGCCATCGCGATGTTCAAGGCTGGCTTCCGCAGCAACCAGTTCGGGTATGGCAGCGCCCTGGCTGTGATCCTGTTCGTGGTCTGCCTCGTCGTCGCGTTGCTGTACCAGCGCTTCGTCCTGCGGCGGGACACCGAAGGCGCCATCACGGCATACGGCGGTTGACGCGATGGCGACGTCTGCCTCCAGGACGAAGGGATCGGCGGTCGCGGCCGAGGCGCCGCGCGCCCTCCGCATGAGCCGGCCCAGCCTGACAGGCCTCGCGGCGTTCGGGGTCCTGCTCGTCGTCGCGGTGGCCATCCTCTTCCCCCTGCTCTACGCGGTCCTCGGGGGCTTCAAGACGAACGGTCAGCTTGTCGCCGACCCGGGCTCGATCCTGCCGAAGGAATGGGTCCTCACGAATTACACGGACATCCTCTTCGGCGACTACGCGCCCACGTTCTGGCGGCAGGCGCTCAACAGCCTCGTCGTGGCGACGGTCGCGGTGGTCATGACGGTGGCGTTCGCGTCCGCGGCTGCGTTCGTCTTCGCGCGCATGCATTTCCGCGGCCGCGAGGCCCTCTACTTGCTATTCGTGTTCGGCCTGCTGTTCCCGTCGGCCGTCGCCATCCTGCCCCTCTACCTCCTCGTCCGTCAGCTTGGGCTGTCGGCGAACCTGCTCGGGGTCGCCCTGCCCCAGGCCGCGTTCGCCCTGCCGCTCACGATCGTCATCCTGCGGCCGTTCTTCCGGAGCATCCCGACGGAGCTCGAGGACGCCGCGCGGATCGACGGCTGCACCACGTTCGGCTTCTTCTGGCGGATCCTGTTGCCACTGGCACGGCCGGCGCTCGCAACGGTCAGCGTGCTCGCCATCGTGACGACGTGGAACGCCTTCTTCCTGCCGCTGGTCATCCTCAGCGGCGCCGACCAGTGGACGCTGCCACTCGGGGCGATGAACTTCTCGACCGAATACAGCTCGGACAAGGCCCGGGTCCTGGCCTACACGGTGGTGACGATGCTCCCGGCGGTCGTCTTCTACGCGTTTGCTGAGCGCTACATCGTCAGCGGCCTGACCAGCGGCTCGGTCAAGGGCTGAGCCGCCGATGGCGACGACCGAGATCCCCTATCGCGACGCGACCCTGCCGATCGACGCGCGCGTCGCGGACCTGCTCATCCGGATGACGCTCGAGGAGAAGATCGCCCAGCTCGGCTCCGTGTGGTCGTTCGAGCTGTTCCGCTCTGAGACCGAGGTCGATCCCGAGCGCGTTCGCACCCGCCTCGCCGACGGAATCGGGCACATCAGCCGGGTCGCCGGCGCGACGAATCTCGACGCGATCGGAGCCGCCGAAGCGGGTAACGCCATCCAACGGTTCCTCGTCGAGGAGACCAGACTCGGCATCCCCGCGATCCTCCACGAGGAGACCCTCCACGGCTTGCTCGCCCGCGGGGCGCCGGCATTCCAGCAATCGATCGGGGCGGCGGCCGCGTTCGACGCCGGGCTGGTCGAGGCAGTCGCGGCCTCGATCCGGCGGCGGATGCTGGCGATCGGTGCCCGCTCGGCGCTCGCGCCGGTCCTCGACATCACGCGGGACCCGCGCTGGGGCCGCGTCGAGGAAACGTACGGCGAGGATCCGTATCTCGCGGCGGAGCTCGGCTGCGCCTACGTCCGCGGCATCCAGGGGCCCGATCTCGCGACGGGGATCGCGGCCACGGGCAAGCACATGGTCGGTCACGGACTGGCCGAGGGCGGACTGAACCAGGCCCCAGCCCACGTCGGACCGCGCGAGCTCCGCGACGAGCAGCTCCTGCCGTTCGAGGCCGCGGTCCGCGATGCCGGGGTGGCGGCGATGATGCCTGCGTACTGCGACCTGGACGCCCTGCCCTGTCACGCCACGCACGAGCTGTTGACGGCGATCCTGCGCGATGAGTGGGGCTTCGATGGCGTCGTCCTGTCCGACTACACGGCCGTCCAGATGCTCGTCGGCCAGCACCGCCTGACGTCCGACCTCGGGGTCGCCGGCGCGATGGCCCTACGGGCCGGCATGGACAGCGAATTGCCGACGTCCGCCGCGTACGCTGCGCCCCTCCTGCAGATGGTGCGCGAGGGGCTCGTGGAGGAGGGGCTCGTCGACACCTCTGTGGAGCGGATCCTGCGCCTGAAGTTCCGGCTTGGACTCTTCGACAAGCCGTTCGTCGAGGTGCCGTCGGCGGCGTCACTCGTCGCTCTCGAGGTCGACGAACGGGCCCTGGCCGCCGACCTCGCGACCCGGTCGATGGTGCTCGTCGAAAACGACGGGACCCTGCCGCTCGCTCCCGACCCCGGCCGGATCGCTGTCATCGGCCCGATCGCCGACAGCGCCCGCGATCTCCTCGGCGACTACGCGCACATGCCCCATATCGAGACACTGGCCGAGTTGCGCCACCGCGCCAACCCGTTCGGCTTCCCGGCAAGCGACGTCATCCAGCCGATCGACGAGCTCAGCGGTAGGACGACGGTGCTGTCGGCGATCGAGGCAAGGTTCGGCGGCACGCGAGTCGTCCATGCCCGGGGCGTGGGCCTGCGCGACGGCAGCGACGAGGACCTCGCCGCGGCGGTAGCTGCGGCCCGCGACGCCGACGTCGCGATCTGCGTGCTCGGCGAGCGGTCCGGCCTGACCGAGGACGCCACGACCGGGGAGTCACGCGACCGCCATGAGCTCGGCCTGCTCGGTCGCCAGCAGGAGCTGCTCGAGGCCGTCGTCGCGACCGGTACTCCGACCGTCCTCGTCGTGGTGAGCGGACGGCCGTTGGCGCTGCCCTGGGCCGCACAACACTGTGCGGCCGTTCTGCTGGCGTGGGTCCCCGACGAGGCCGGACCGGCGGCGATCGCGGGCATCCTCGCCGGCGATGCCGAGCCAGGGGGCCGGCTGCCGGTCACCGTCCCTCGCGACGTCGGCCAGGTCCCGCTCACCTACCGCCACCACCCGACCGGCGGCCGATCAAACTGGAAGATCGACTACGTTGACGGGCCGACGGCGCCCCTCTGGCCGTTCGGTCACGGGCGTTCTTACACGTCCTTCACCATCGATCACCTGCGGGTCGATCCTCCCATGCTCGAGACGAGCGGCGACGCGGTGACGATCCGGGTCGATGTCACGAACACCGGTCCGCGGCCCGGCGACGAGGTCGTCCAGCTGTACGTCCGCGATGAGGAGGCCTCGGTCGCCCGCCCGGTCCTGGAGCTGCGCGGGTTCCGCCGCGTCCGGCTCGATCCGGGCGAGTGCCGCACCGTCTCGTTCCGCCTTTCGACCGAACAGTTCGCCTACGTCGACGCCTGGCACCGCCGGGTCGTCGAACCTGGCCGCGTCAGTGTGCAGGTCGGCCGCTCCTCCGCCGACCTGCCGCTGACCGCGGAGCTGACGCTCGTCGGCCCCACCGTGGAGGTCGTGGAGCGGCATCATTACCTGACGAGTTCGACCGTCGACTGACCTGGGACCGGCCCGGTCGAAGCGTCCGCCGCCAGGAGTCCCGCGAGCCATGACCGCCTTCGACATGCCCCTCGATCAGCTGTACGCGTACCGGCCCGAGCGCGAGGAGCCGCCCGACTTCGACGCGTTCTGGACCGAGACCCTCGACTCGGCGCGCTCGGCCGCGACGCCGCCGGCCTTCGAGCGCCGGGACGGTCCGCTGCGGACCCTTACGGTCGACGACGTGTCGTTCTCCGGGTTCGGCGGTCAACGCATCAAGGGTTGGTTCCTCGCCCCCGCCGCCGCGACCGCGCACTTGCCGACGGTCGTCGAGTACATCGGCTACGGCGGCGGCCGCTCGGAGCCGACGAAATGGCTCGATTGGGCCTCGGCCGGCTATGGCCACCTCGTCATGGACACCCGCGGACAAGGCAGCGCGTGGAGCCGTGGGGACACGCCGGATCTCGATGTGGACGGCGGTGCGAGCCAGTATCCGGGCTTCGTCACCAGGGGTATCGCCGCCCCCTCGAGCTACTACTACCGACGGCTCATCACCGACGCGGTCCTCGCAGTCGATGCGGCGAGCGTCCATCCAGTGGTCGACAGGGACCGGATCATCGTCGCCGGAGAGAGCCAGGGCGGTGGCCTCGCCCTCGCCGTCGCCGCTCTATCGCGCGACGTTCGCGCGGCGTGCATCGATGTCCCGTTCATGTGCCATTGGCGGCGGTCGGTCGACATCACCGACGAGCTTCCGTATCACGAGCTGACCCGGTACCTCGCGGTCCACCGTGAGAACGTGGAAGCGGCGTTCGCGACCCTCAGCTACCACGACGGGCTGAACTTCGCGTCACGGGCGACCGCCCCGGCGCTGTTCTCGGCCGGGCTGCGTGACGAGATCTGTCCGCCCTCGACCGTATTCGCCGCGTTCAATCACTACGCCGGCCCGCA
>JARDZW010000192.1 GCA_029240655.1 Chloroflexota bacterium | reverse complement strand
CCGAAGGCCTCGGCCGACCTCTCGACCCACGCCCTGAGGGCGTCGCCGTCGCCCACGTCGACGACCGACCCCGTGACGTTGCCGCGGCTGCGCAGCTCGTCGTTCGTCCTTTCCACATCGCCGGAGTCTCGCGCGCAGAAGCCGACGACAGCCCCTTCGTCGAGGAAAGCGCCGACGATGGCGCGCCCGATGCCACGCGTCCCTCCGGTCACCAGAACTCGCTTGCCGGTGAGCTGAAGATCCATGGTGCTGGCCTTTCGTTGAGTGATGGCAGGCTGAGAGCCGCTGCCCCGCCGAGCGGCCTCAGGTCGTCATGAGTGAGCGGGCTCGCGCGCGGAGGTCGGCGTGCATCCCGCCGAAGGCGTCCGCCGCGGGCAGGAGCGCCTTCGCCGCCTTGACGACGACGCTGTAGTTGGCGTCAACGACGTTGGCGACCGGCACCTCGGCAATTTGCGAGCAAAGCTGGTAGGCGTCCATGGCGTGCAGGCCGTGGAGCTGGCTGACCCAGTGCACGAGTTCGGCATTGGCGATCCGCCACGAGTCCTCCATTGGGCGGCTCGAGCCCACCGTCATCCAGTGGGTGTCGTCCTCGATCCGTGGCCAGCCCGGCGCGCTGCCCTTGATGAGCTCAACGATGAGGGTCGTGGTCATCGCGCCCTCGACGGCCGTGCCGCAGGCCTCGCCGTCCCCCTGCCGGTAGTGCCCGTCACCGATCGAAAACATTGCCCCCTCGACGTTGACGCCAAGGAAGATGGTGGAGCCCGCCCGCATTTGCGGAGTGTCCATGTTGCCGCCGAACCGGTCGGGCACGAGGGACGAGCGTGCCTCTCCTCCGGCAGGGGCGACGCCAACGGTGCCGAGCATCGGCTCGATGGGGAGCTCAATCCGGTGGTCGCTGTGTCGTGCCGCGAATCCGACTGTGCCGCGATCACGGTCGAGTTCGTAAATCCACGTCGTATCTGGAAGCGGATCCTGCAGGGTGACGACGCGGTCGGTGCTCGTCATGCCGCCGAAGAAGGGGATGGCCGCCGAGGCGCCCCAGTCCCGCGCGGGTTCCACCGCGACGAGGTGGAGTACCAGTGTGTCCCCGGGTTGCGCGTTCTCGACGTAGAACGGACCGGTCTGCGGGTTGACGTAACGCAGGTCGACCTTTGCGCTCGATAGGTCATCGACGCTGCGCAGGACCCCATTGAACGCGTCCTCCGACCAGAGCCGAAGCGCGGTCCCGGGCCTTACCCGCATGACAGACGGGACTCCACCGAAGGTGTAGGCGTATTGGTCACGGGTGGGCGTGTACTCGCTGACGTCCATGTTCGAACTATTGCAGAGACGCACGCATCCGCACGTGCTCCGCGCGAAGAGCCGATACCTGCGTTACCCCCAGGAGCGCGAGCGTCGACCTGACCTCCTGGACCAGGATGTCGGCCGCCCGCCCCACCCCCCGCTCGCCGCCGGCCATCAACCCGTAAAGATATGCGCGTCCCACCAGGGCAGCCCTAGCCCCCAACGCCACCGCGGCGACGACGTCGCTGCCCGACATGACGCCTCCGTCGACGTACACCTCAGCCCGGTCGCCCACCGCATCGAGCACCGACGGCAGCACTTCTAACGGGGTAGCGGCCCGGTCGAGCTGTCGTCCCCCGTGGTTCGACACGACGACCGCGTCCGCTCCGGCGTCGACGACCACCCGGGCATCAGCCGGGTTGAGGATGCCCTTGACGACGAGCGGCCCCTGCCAAATCGAGCGGAGCCAGGCAAGATCGGCGATCGTCGGGGCCGGGTCGAACAGGCGGGCGACGAGCTCGGCAACGGTGCCCTCGGAGCGCTTGAGCGAGGCGAACTCGAGCGGCTCGGTAGTGAAGAGGTCGAACCACCACGCAGGGTGCAAGGCGCCCTCGGCGAAGGTCTTTAGCGAGAGTGAGGGCGGGATCGTCAAGCCGTTGCGGACGTCGCGCAGCCGTGGCCCGGGGACCGGGGTGTCGACGGTGAGCATGAGCGTCTCGTAGCCGGCGGCCTTGGCCCGGGCCACGAAGTCGCGGCTCGCCTCGCGGTCGCGCCACAGGTAGAGCTGGAACCACCGTCGTCCGTCCGGTGCAGCTGCAGCTAGGCCCTCGATAGACGTCGTGCCCATCGTCGACAACGCGTACGGGATGCCGACCCGTTCGGCGACACGCGCGACGGCTGGCTCGCCGTCGGTATGCATCATCCGGGTGAAGCCGGTCGGTCCGAACCCGAACGGTGCGGCCGCGGGCTGACCCAGGATGACTGTGGAGGTGTCCACGGAAGACACGTCCTGCAGCACGTGCGGGCTGAACTCGAGATTCTTATAAACCTGTCGAGAGCGACGAAGAGCAAGCTCGTCACCTGCGGCGCCATCGGTGTAGTCGAAGACGGCACGCGGAGCTCGACGACGCGCCAGTAGGCGTAGGTCGGCGATCGACGCCGCGCCAGACAGCCGTCGATCGGTCGAGTTGAGCGCCATACGGCGGGGCCGGAGGAGAGGTCTCACCTCGGACCATCGCGGCACGCGTCGAGCGGTCATGATCGAGTTCTACCCGACGATGCGCGTCACCGGTAGGTGCCCAGGCATTCGTTGCAACGAGGGTTGGTTTCGAGCGGGTTACATCAGGGGGACAGCGTCCTGATCCCTCTCCCGGCCCCTGCCGGTCCCTTCGTAAGCGGACCGCTGAGCGGGCGATAGCCGACTTAAGGTCGCTGGGTGACGTGGGAGACGTACGGCTCGTTCCTGGTGGTCCGGTGGTTCTGGTCCTCGTGCCAGGGCCGGACTTTGGCTGTGGTGACCAAGAGCACCCTTGCCCGCGGCCGCCCGCGAGGCTGTCGCGTGGTCTGAGGACTGCCGCCACTGAGTATCGACAAGTATTGAGGCCGGCCGACGCCAAGAAGAAAGGCCCTGCCACGAGCCCGGCAAGCGCGCCGATGCCGCGAGCCGAATTGGTCCTTCCCCCGGGCTCAGCGGTGGTGCCCGCGACAAGGCAAAACTACGGAATCCCTGTCAACGACGCCTACCGACGGCTGTTGAGCCGGACGGCGGCAAGATCGGCTCTAGTTTCGGCTTCCCCTGCACAGCGATAGTGGCAACCTCCTCAGCCGGCTCTCGCGATCTGGGCATAAGCGAACGACCCTCGGAATGTGAGCGACGTGATGACGTCGGTGCCGAATTGCTGAGGATGTTGTCGATGCTGTCGAGCATCGCAACGGCAAGCCGACGATCGGGATGCGGACCGTCATGACTGGCCAGTTGGGACAGCGTTCCGCTGTGTCTGATCCGCCTTGCAGCGCCTCCGCGGCGAATACTTGCACCTCCACCTTCCTGGCCTTCGAGCCGCTACCGTGCCTTTCATGTCCAGATTTCCAGCGGCTGGACCCTCGGCCGGCAGATGGCTAGCTCTTGCGGGTCTGGGAGGAGCGGTCCTGACCGGCATTGGAGACGTGCTCCAGCTCGGCCGGCCCTGTTCCGGGGCAGACTTCGATCAGGCTGCAGGTCTGATTCCTCCAAACATCGACGTGGAGGAGAGGTGGCGGTCCTTGTGGAATGGCGCAGTCCTCCCGCGGCGCCGCATCCAGGTCGGGACGCTCATCGGCCTCGTCGGCATCGGTCTGTCGGGGTTCGCGACACAAGCGGTCACTCGAGCGATCCATCCGGGAGCCCTTCGCAACATGGCATCAGCTTCCGCCGCTGCTGCCACCCTGTCGGGCGCGATCGCCCACTTCTCGTGTGGGAAGGTGATCTTGGCCTACAAGCAGGCATCGGCGACCCGGATTGAGCCGACGCGAGATCGAACGTCACGAAGCAACCAAACGACGGCTGGAGCAGTTCCTCCACGACCTGGCCTGACGCTTACTGCGTGTGTCGGTATGCCCGCGATTGCCGGAGCCAGTCCGTGTGCACGGACATGCCGAGATGAGGGCGCGGTGCCGCGGGCCCGGCAGCTAGCGTGACCGGCATGCGCAGCTACTCAGGAACCACGAGCCTTTCGCTTCAGGCTGATGATCACCCAGGTCTGCCATAGAACCACAAGTAGGA
>JARDZW010000076.1 GCA_029240655.1 Chloroflexota bacterium | reverse complement strand
TGGCTAGCAGTGAGTGCAGGAGGTCGCGCCATGGTCAGTCAGTGTGCGCCAATGACATCTGATCCGATATGGCCTTTGCGTGCTGCGTTACGAACGGCCGGGGTTGCTCGGGGTTAGGCGCCTCGCAACCAGCGCAAACACCGACAGAAAGACGACCAGCAGGAGGGGCATCGCCTCGTGGGTCGGAGTGGTCGACTTGGTCGCACTGGTCACGTGAGACGGGACGGAGTCGGTGTCCGTCGGCGGCATCCCCGCGAGCGCCCTCATCTCAGCTAGGGTCGTCCGTGGAACCTCTCGATTGAACGGGAGCTTGCCCGAGATCCACGATGCCGCGCTGTAACGCGTCACGCCATCGGGCGCGAGCGCGTCGAGCGAAAGGGCGATCACGTTGCCCTTCCAGCCAGGGATGGGCTCGCAGGGTCCGACCATCATGCCGTCGCCTGTTTCGATCAGCGGCCAGCCCGGGTAGACGCCGTTCATGCGGCGGACGTCCCCCACTTCCGCCGGGCCACGCAGCACGTGGTCGATCCTGAGGCGGAAATCGAAGTAGTTTTCGTCCACGTTCTCGACCACGGTACCTACGACCACTTCGCGCGCTGACGTGGCCGCGTCCGTGGCTGGCGGGATGACGAAGAAAGGGCACTCGGCTCGGGCGAGGGCGGGACGGGCGAGGAGACCGACCGCACCCACGGCCACGAATATCACCATCAGGATGGGCCGGCGCATCAAACGTGGTGCCTCCCTCTATGCGACGTGGACGCCCAAGCCAACGAGTCTGTTGCGGTCGGTCCTGCGTATCGTTGCCAGGGAGAAGCCGTGACGCTCTCGTCGCAAAGAGTCATTTCCCCGGGGACCTATGCGCGACCTGCTGCCGCCTCGTCCTCGCGGGTCCGGCCGGCGAGGCGGATGAGGTCTTCGTGGAGCTCGAACCAGATGCCGTGGTAGCTGTCGACACGCGGTGATGCCACGAATCTTTGATCGCCGCCGACCGCCCGATCCACGGCGCGACCGAGCCGGACGCCGTAGTCGGCCAGTCGGCTGAGACCTACGGCCTGGGGCGTCAGCCAGGTCATGGCGTCCGCATGGAGGGCGGCGAGGCGCTCGAGCACGTCGCGGTCGTAGTCCGTGTCCGAATGGTCGTTCACGACGCCGCTGTCGGGATCGCCGCGGAGCTGCCAAGCCGTGACGATGACCTTCACGCGGTGGTCGAGGTCAAGGAACGCATCGAGCGCGGCGGCGGCTGGTTCCCTGCCCCACGCCTCCTGTTCCGTGACGAGCACGTCGGCCGCCCGGCTGGTACCTGACTCGGTCAGCTTGTAGGCGCCGGCGACCGAGGTGGCCAACCCATCTGTGACGAGCCGGTCCAGGATCATCCGGACCTCGTCCGGCGTGGACAGCGCGAAGTCGGCTACCGCCTCGACCTGGGCGAGGCCCTTGATCGCGAGCGCCCGGACGCAATCGTCGGCCGTGGCCTCGCGTTCCGCGTCGGAACCGCCTGATGGCGCGATCGCGGCTGCCTCGGCGGGCTGCGGGACGACGGCCGCGGCGTCGTTGCGGATGGCGATCCCCGCCTCCTCCGCCCACTCGAGCAGCGTCCGCGCCTCCGGCATCGGCTCAGTGGCTCCGGCGACAGTGCCTTCGAAGACCTCGCCGGTGCTGCCGTCGATCGTGAGGACCTCGCCGGCATTCAGGGTCCGGTCGCCCACGACCACTTCTCCGTCACGGACCTCGATCCCCGAAGCACCGACCACGGCCGGGATGCCCCAACCGCGCGCGACGACCGCGGCGTGACTCGCGAGGCCACCCCGCGAGGTCAGGATCCCGGCCGCTTTGGCCATGCCATGCACGTCGTCGGGGGACGTCTCGGCACGGACGAGGATCGCGGCAACGCCTTCATCGGCGGCCGTCACGGCGGCCTCGGGGCTCGTGACGATCGGGCCACTCGCCACTCCTGGGGAGGCCGGCAGCCCGACGGTCAGGCGCGGTGCCGCGCGGCTGCGGCCCATCGCGATCTCGGGCGGATCGGCGAGCAGCGACGCGACCCGCTCGACCGCCTCGGGCCGCGAAAGGGGAAACGACTCGTCCTCGGCCATGTCGACGGCCATCCGTAGCGCCGCCTGCGGGCTGCGCTTGCCGACCCGGACCTGGAGCATCCAGAGTCGGCCGTCCTCGATCGTGAACTCGATGTCGCACAGATCGGCGTAATGGCGCTCCAACCTCGTCGCGAACTCCCGCAGTTCGCCGGCGACCGCGGGCATTCGCTCGTCCAGGACGCCGATAGGCTCGGTCTGGTGGGCCCCGGCCACGACGTCATCACCCTGCGCATCGAACATGACGTCGCCGTAGAGACCCGGCTCCCCGGTCGCGGGGTTCCGGGTGAAGACGACGCCCGTCGCGGAAACCGGGCCGCGATTGCCAAAGACCATGGCCTGGACCGTCACCGCCGTCCCGAGGTCGTCCGCGATCCCCTCCTTCTGTCGATAGGCCTGCGCCCGCGGGCTGTCCCACGATCGGAAGACGGCTTCGATCGCGAGACGGAGCTGGCTCCAAGGATCCTCCGGGACATCCGGAACGCCCACGATCGAGCGGAAGCTCGTGACGAAGCGGTCCCGACAATCGCGCGCGAAGTCCCCGTTGACGGCACCGGCCAGGCCGGCGGTCGTGTCGTCGTTCAAGCCAAGGTTCAGGATCGTGTCCATCATCCCGGGCATCGACACCGGCGCGCCCGAACGGACACTGACCAGTAGCGGGTCCGCCGCGTCGCCGAAGCGCCGCCCGACCGCCGTCTCGACGTCGGCCATCCGGGCGACGATCTCATCGTCGAGGCCGGCCGGCCAGCCGGTGGCCAGGAACTCGCGGCAGGCCGCTGTGGTGATCGCGAAGCCCGGCGGGACCGGGAGACCGAGGTCACGCGCCATGACGCCGAGGTTCGCGGCCTTGCCACCGACGAGCGCTTTCGCGTCGTCGATCGTGCCGGGATGCGACGCGTCCAGTGGGTAGGCGTGGGTCATGGGGCGTCCACCTGCGCCTCCTGCAACGCCCGCCAAACCCGCTCTGGCGTGAGCGGCAGATCGCGGATGACGACACCGACCGCGTCTCGGACCGCAGCAGCGACTGCCGGCGCGACCGGGAGCAGCGCGCCCTCACTCATGCCCTTGGCGCCATACGGCCCAGGCCCGTCATCGTTCTCGACGATGTCGCTCTCCATCTGGAGTGGCAGGTCCATGCTCGTCGGGATCCGATAGTCGATCGCACCGAGATTGCGGAGCCGCCCCGTGACGTCGTAGATGTACTGCTCCATCAACGTGTGACCGAGGCCCATGATCGCGGCACCCTCGTCCTGACCACGGACCTGCGTCGGGTTGAGCGCCTTGCCGACGTCCGACACGGTGACGTAGCGGGCGACCACGATGTCGCCGGTGTCCCGGTCCACCTCGACCTCGACTGCCGTGCAGTTGAATTCGTAGAATGCCGCGGTCCCTCCGAGGGGATGCCCCGGCTCCGCCTCCTTGCGCGCCTCGCCGATCCCGATGACCTCGCCACCGAGTCGACCCAGCCCCCGGACCAGGATGTCGCGGATCGGCAGGACGCGGTCACCGATCCGGACCTCGCCGCGTGAGACCTCGATGTCGCCCTCCTCGACCGACTCGAGCCGCGCCGCCATCGCCCGGATCTTGGCCTGGATGTCCTGACAAGCCAGGAGGACGGAGTTGCCCATCAAGACGGAGGAACGACTCGCCGACGTCTGCTGGTCGTACGGGACCACGGCGGTGTCGCCCATGACGACCCGCACCCACTCCACTGGCGCGCCAAGCTCCTGTGCCGCGATCTGGGCGAAGATCGTGCGGGCGCCCTGGCCCATGTCGGATGTACCGGCGTTGACGACGACGCTCCCGTCAGCGAGCAATCGAACGGTGGAATACGACAGGCCGGTCGTCGGGCCCGACTTGAGACCGACCGCCAGTCCCCGTCCGCGACCGGGCGGGACCGGAGTCCCCCAGCCGATCAGCTCGGCTGCGCGGTTCACGGTCTGGGCCCAGTCGCCGTCGGCGGGGCGGTCGTCCGGGAGGAAGACCTCCCCGGGTCCGGCGAGGTTCTTAAGGCGAAGCGCCAGGGGATCGATCCCCAGCTGAAGGGCAGCCTCATCCATGCTCGATTCGACCGCCCAGATCTGTTGGGGATTGCCGAATCCACGGAACGCGGTAGAAGGCACCGTGTGCGAAAGCACGCTTCGGGCGACGATGCGGGTGGCCGGGCAGCGATACGGGCCCCCGGACGTGTAGCTGCCCTTGGCGACCGTCCGGTCGGCGATGTCGGCATAGGCGCCGATCAGGTAGTCCGCGTCGATCTCCCGGAATACGAGGGTCCCGTCGCTGCGGAACCCGGACCGGACGCGCACCTGAGCGGCCCCGCGACGAACCGCCTGAAATGTCTCCTCGAGGGTCAGGACGAGCCGAACCGGCCGGCCCATCTTGAGCGCCATGAACGCGAGTAGCGGCTCGTACTTCGCGTGCTGCTTGCCCCCGAACGCCCCGCCGGGGTCTGGCGCGATTACCCGGACCTTGGCCAGGGGCAGGCCGACCAGGTCGGCGATGACCCGCTGCAGCCAATACGGGTGCTGGATCGCGCTCCAGATCGCGATGCCGTCGCCATCGGGCGCGGCCATGAACGCATGGGGCTCGATCGCGAACTGCGTCACCATCGGGAACGTGTAGGTGCCGTCGATGACGACGTCCGCCTCGCGCATCGCGCCATCGAGGTCGCCCCAGCCGTAGCGGTGTTCGCTCAGGACGTTGGTCCCGGCGTGGGGATCGTCCGGCCGGAGGGATGGATCCTGGACGAGTGGCGCCCGGTCGGCCAGCGACGCGGCAAGGGTGTGCAGAGCTGGCAGCTCCTCGCAGGCGACGCGGACGAGTCGTGCCGCCTCCTCCGCCGCGTCGGACGTCTCGGCCGCGACCGCCGCCACCGGCTCACCGTGGTACTTCGTCTCCCCGACGGCCAGGACCGGGCGGTCGCGCCGCTGCGGCCCGAAGCGCGGGATCGGGTGGGGCAGGTCGGCGGCGGTCATCACGAGCCGAACCCCGGGTACGTCCAGAGCCGCGCGAGCGTCGATCTCCCCGATCCGGCCGCGGGCCGCATCGACCGTGACGAGCTTCACGTGGAGGACGTCCTCGAGATCGAGATCCGCGACGTACGCCTGCTGTCCCGTCACGCGCCCGATGCCGCCCACCCTGGCCGGCGACGTCCCGACACTCCCGGTCATTGCGGGGCGACGTCCGCGTTCGGGGTGGATGCTCGATCCCCCATCGCCGGCGCGTGGGCGTCCCCGTCAGCGACGGCGCGGTCGCCGGTCTCGTCCAGTGCCGCCGCCGCGAGCACCGCCTCGATGATCTGCTCGTAGCCGGCGCACCGGCACAGATTCCCGGCCAGCCCTTCCTCGATCTCGGCGCGCGACGGGTGCGGGCTGCGGGCCAGAAGGGCTCGCGCGGCGATCAGCTGGCCTGGGATGCAGAAACCGCACTGCACGGCGCCCGTGTCCAGGAACGCCTGCTGGAGCGGATGGAGTCTGCCGCCGACCGCGAGGCCCTCGACGGTCGTGACGCACGCACCGTCCGCTTCGGCCGCGAGGACCAAGCACGAATCGACGCTGACCTCATCGACCAGCACGGTGCAGGCGCCGCACTCGCCGACCAGGCAGCATTCCTTCGTACCCGTGAGCCCGAGGTCGTCACGGAGCACCTCGAGGAGCGTGTGATGCGCCGCGATCGCCATCGAGCGCGTGCGGCCGTTGACCGTCATCTCGATCTGGCGTGAAGTCGTCATGCCCGGCCTTTCCCGTCGGCCAGCCGCGCGATCGCCGTGCTCACCGCTCGAATCCCGAGCACCTGGAGCATCGCCAGCCGGTATTCCGGGCTTGCCCGCATCGAACGCGCGGACGGGCTGGCACCCACGAACAGCTCCTCGAACCGCCGCATCTTTGCCCCGTCGGGCGCCGCGGGGTCGGCCAGAACACCCGTCTCGTCGACGACGAGGACCGGCCGAGGCCCGAGGCTGCCGTAGGACAACCGGGTCGTCCCATCGGCGAGGACCGCGCACGCCAGCGTGACCGACGCGAGGTCGTGGCCACGGCGTCGGGTCCGCCGGACATGGACGGCCCCCGGCCGGATCGGCGAGCGAGGCAGCTCGATCGAGGTCACGAGCTCGCCCGCCGCCAGCGTCGTGACACCGGAGCTCACGAAGAAGTCGTCGATCGGGATGCGGCGGGTGCCCGCCGGTCCGGCCACGGCCACGACTGCGCCGTACACGAGGAGCGCCGGCGCCGTGTCGGCCGCAGGAGAGGCGTTGCAGATGTTGCCGGCCAGCGTTGCCCGATTCCGGATCTGGGCGGACCCGACCACGGCGGCTCCCTCGGCGAGCGCCTGATAGTCGTGCCAGATTCGCTCGTCGCCCATGATGTCCGTCATCACGGTCCGGGCTCCGATCCTCAGGTACTCGCCGTCGTCGCGGATATCGCCATCCAGCTCGGCGAGCCCCTTGATGTCGACGACCGTCTGCGGCCGGATCGTGCCATCGCGGAGTCGGATGATCAGGTCCGTGCCGCCAGCCAGCGGGCGCGCCTCGGCTTCCCCCGAGGCGAGCAACGCGATGGCGTCATCGAGGCGGGTCGGCCGCTCGTACGCGAACGCTCGCATCGGTGGCGCCTAGAGCGCCCGGTCGGCCAGGACGTTGCGCGCGAGCGGTCCCGCGATGACCATGCGAGTGCCTATCGCCCGATCGCCGATGCCGGCGTGGGCGCCGGTCGCGCCTCATCGGCGCGGAGGATCTCGACGCGCCCAGCCGTTCCATCGATCCTGAGTCGGTCGCCCGTCACGATGCGCTGCGTCGCCACCGACGTGCCGATGACGGCCGGGATCCCAAATTCGCGTGAGAGCACGGCCGGATGCGAGGTGGTGCCCCCCGTGTCAGTGACGAGCCCGGCGATCTTCGTGAACAGGACGACCCATGCCGGGTTCGTCATCTGGCACACCAGGATGTCGCCCTCGCGGACCTGGTCGAATTCGTCGACAGTTCGCACGACCCGGGCGACCCCTTCGATCACGCCGGGCGAGCCGCCGATCCCCGTGATCAACCGCTGGTCGTCCGACTGCGTCTGGTAGAAGCGGTCCGGGTAGCCCCAGTTGACGAGGTAGGGGAAGGCGAGCTGCGACGGCGTCACCGTGCCGACCCAGTCTCGCGGCTGCATTCGCGCGGCGGCCTCGCGCGCGGAGCGGCGGCTTGCGACGATCGACCGGGCATCGAGCGCGGCCGCGCTCCCGATCAGGCTGCGGAGTTCGTAGTAGCGCAGGAACATCACGTCGTCGGGCTTCTCGAGGCGGCCGGCTTCGACCAGCTTCCGGCCGACGGCCAGCAGCACCAGCCGCACGTGCGCATTCGCCCCCTGGTCGATGTAGAAGTGGTGGTCGGGCGTGAGCGGCGCCATCCGCAGGTTGACGGCGTTCGCCGCCCGCATCTCCTCAAGGGCGTCCCCGCTGAGGCCGTCGAGGATCTCGCGCGATGCCGCCTCGATATCCACTCGCATGGCCTCGATCGCGGTCGGGAAGTCGTAATCCGTCGTGAGGTAGCCGCGAACGAGCTCGATGGCCGGCTCCATCTGCTCGCGCACCGTGGGAAAGATGAATTCATGACTCCAGACCGCGTGCCAGCCGAACTCCCGCTGATATGGCTCGACACGCTCGGTGATGAAGCGTTTTCCTCGCTCCGTTCCCTGGAGGATCCGGACGATGTCGGGAACCTCTTCGGCCGCGAATGCGGTCCGCAGCTCGGCGTCGTCACGGACCTCGTTCTTCATCTTCCAGAGCGCTTCGATCGAGTCCCAGTTGCGATCAGAAGCGGAATTCTGGAGGCGGCCGAGCAACTGTTCGTCGACGCCCCCACGGTGCTTCTCCATCACCGCGCGCAGGTTCAGCGTCGCCGACAGCTGGGCGAAGTTGAGCATCCAGTGGATCTTCCAGTGGCGATCGTGCATGTCGATCGCGTCCTCGAGCAGCGTCGCCGCCTCGGCGAGCGACATCCCGATGACATCGTCGAGGCGCTCCTCGATGTACCCGAAATTGCGCTGCATCTCGGGCACGAGCCGGTCGTGCCACCAGTCGGCGAAATGCTCGCCATACACGGGCAGGACCGTGTCGAGGTAGGCGCCCATGTTGGCCGCGTATGACGCGTCGCGCGGCACGCGGGCGCCGTAGCGCGAGCTGTACTCGGTGCCCTCGATGCGGAGGGCGGGATCGGCCGGGATCGCCGTCGTGTAGACGTAGCCGTTGACGTTCTTGGCCAGCCAGTCGACCGCGAACGGCGTGCCGAACCGACGGAACATGTGGTCGCAGCTCAACCACCAGCCACCGATGTCGAAGAACATCGGACTGACCGGGTGCGGGCAGTGCAGATCGTCGTAGACCCAGAAGAAGTCCTTCTCGACGTCGGACTCCCAGGTCACCGGGAACGTCTCGTCGCCCAGGAACTGCCCGAGTATCTCCTCTGTCGCTGCCACGGGCGCGTCCTCCGGGCGGTCCTGGTGCGATCTCAACGGTGATCTCGCTCGATCATCGATGATGGCACGGCCGGACGCTCGGCACCGACCCGCCGGCGCGGTCTACTCGCCGGGCTTGGTCGCTGTGGCCGCGACTTCCTTCTTCCGGCCGCCGTCCCGTGCGGCCAGCGCCTCGCGAGCCTTCTCCCAATCCGACCGGAACTGCGTGATGCCCGAGTCCGTGAGCGGGTGGCGGACCATCTGCTTGAGGACCTTGAACGGGAGTGTCGCCACGTGAGCGCCGGCGAGGGCCGCCTGGGTCATGTGCACCGGGTTGCGGATGGACGCGGCGAGGACCTCGGTATCCAGCTCGTGGATGGCCACGATCTCGGCCAGTTCGCGAACGACGATCATCCCGTCCTGGTTGATGTCGTCGAGCCGCCCGACGAACGGCGACAGCAGGCTGGCGCCCGCCTTCGCGGCCAACAGTCCCTGGTTGGCGGTGAAGATGAGCGTGCAGTTGGTCTTAATGCCTTCGTCGGCGAAGCGGCTCATGGCCTCGAGGCCCTCTTCGCTCATGGGGACCTTGACCACGATGTTCGGGGCAAGCTTTGCGAAGGCACGGCCCTCGGTGAGCATGCCGTCGACATCCTCGGCGACCACCTCGGCCGACACCGGGCCGCTCGTGATCGAGCAGATCTCTTTGAGGACGTCCTCGTAACTCATGCCGCTGGTCTTCGAGAACAGCGTGGGGTTCGTGGTCACCCCGTCGAGGATGCCCCAGCGGGCGACGGTGCGAATCTCTTCGATGTCGGCGGTGTCGAGGAAGATCTTCATGGCGAGCGGGCTCCGATCAGGCAGGCAAGTGTGGGCTGGGATTCTACCCCCGGCCAGCGTGACGGCCTCGTGTCAGCGGCGGCAGGCCCGTTGCAAGATCAGACCGGTCTGGCGGCCGGACCGACCCCTCACGTTGCTCTGGCGTTGGCTGCTAGACAACGAAAGGACATCGAATCGGGCCAAGGGCCGGATCGGCCCCGCTTCGTGGCTGGATGTTGGCTGCCAGCCAATGGCGTCGATCCGGGTGATCGGCCCCTCAGAACGTCGGCGCGGCCTCGGGTGCATCGGAGGTGGTGACCGGCTCGGCTGCCCCGATGCTCGCGGGAACGGCGGGCTCCGGACGCGCATGGAATTCGGGCTCCTGCCCTGCGGCCACGGCGATCGAGGCTGCGACGAATCCGTCGAACAGCGGGTGCGGCCGTTCGGGCCGGCTCTTGAACTCCGGGTGGAACTGGCTCGCCACGAACCACGGGTGGTCCTTGAGCTCGACGATCTCCACGAGCCGGCCGTCCGGCGACTGGCCCGACAGCAGCATCCCGGCGGCCTCCAGCGTCTGGCGATAGCGATTGTTCACCTCGAAGCGGTGCCGGTGACGCTCGTAGATGACCTCTTCACCGTAGACGGCAGCCGCCTTGGAGCCCGGCGTCAGGCGGGCGGGATACAGGCCCAGCCGCATCGTCCCGCCCTTGTCCTCCATGTCGCGCTGGTCGGCCATGAAGTCGATGACGGGGTGCTCCGTGAACATGTCGAACTCAGTCGAGTTGGCGTCGTGCGACCCGACCACTTCGCGCGCGAACTCGATGACCGCGCACTGGAGACCCAGGCATAGCCCGAGATACGGCACGCCCCGGTCCCGGGCGTAGTGAGCGGCCAGGACCTTGCCCTCGATGCCGCGGTGACCGAAGCCGCCAGGGACGAGCACGCCGGCCGCGCCCTCGAGGGCCGCCGCGACGTTGTCCGCCGTCAGCTTCTCCGAGTCGACCCAGCGGACCCTCGCGTCGACCTCGTGCGCCCAGGCGGCGTGTCGAAGGGCTTCGGTGACGGACAGATAGGCGTCGGGCAGCTCGATGTACTTGCCGACGAGCGCGATCTCAAGGATGGGCTTGGGCGCCTTGATGCGCGCGACGAGGGCGCGCCACGAGTCGAGATCGGGCTCGACGTCCGCGTCGACGAGACCCAGGTCGCGGACGATCAGCCGGCCCAGGCCGGCTTCCTCGAACATCAACGGGACTTCGTAGATGGTGTCCGCGGTCTCGGCCGGGATCACCGCCTCACTCGCCACGTCGGTGAACAGCGCGATCTTGTCGCGGATCTCGTCGCTGACCGGGTGATCGGAGCGCAGCACGATGACGTCGGGCTGGATACCGATGCCACGCAGCTCCTTGACGGAGTGCTGGGTCGGCTTGGTCTTGAGCTCGCCGGTCGCCGCCAGTGCCGGAAGCAGCGTGACGTGGACATACAGCACGTTGGCCCGGCCAACGTCCTTGCGCATCTGGCGGATGGCTTCGAGGAACGGAAGCGACTCGATGTCGCCGACGGTCCCGCCGACCTCCACGATCACGACGTCCGGGTCGCCGTCGCGCGCGACCCGCGCGATGCGTTCCTTGATCTCGTTGGTGATGTGGGGGATGACCTGGACCGTCCCGCCGAGGTAATCGCCGCGACGCTCCTTGGCGATGACCGCCTGGTAGATGCGGCCGGTCGTGACGTTGCTGAGCTGGGACAGGTTCGCGTCGATGAAGCGTTCGTAGTGACCCAGGTCCAGGTCGGTCTCAGCGCCGTCGTCGGTGACGAAGACCTCGCCGTGCTGGTATGGGGACATCGTCCCCGGGTCCACGTTGATGTATGGATCGAGCTTCAGGATCGAGACGCGCAGACCGCGGGCCTTGAGGATGCGACCGACGCTGGCGGCGGTGATGCCTTTGCCCAGAGAGGAGGTCACGCCTCCGGTCACAAAGACATACTTCGCCATGGGTCGGGTCCTCCGGGGGTTTTTCCAATGCTACAGAATCCGGGCCTCGAAGGCGAATCGACGAGCGTTCCTCCCGGGTGCGCCGAAGATCGCTCGATCCCGGAGGAGGCGGGGGCCGTGGCGGGTGCCTCACGGAAAGCGATCTCCATCCGTGCCTTGTGAATCCTGCGCTAACAGGCGTCGAGCGATGCAGCCACGATCGGTTCGTAGAACAGCCGGGCGACCTCCATCGGATCGCGGATGGGGCCAACCAGGTCCGTACTCATGAGGATGGCGACCGTCACGTCCCGGTCGGGCAGGTGGACGAAGGCCGAGGTGAACCCTGGGATCCCGCCGGTGTGGCCGTAACCGACCACGTCGTCGGGCAGGTGTCGGATCTCCGTCCCCAGACCGTACCCGGTCCCGCGTTCGCCCTCTGTGGTCATCGCATCGAGCGACCTTGGCGAGAGCACGTCACCGCCGTAGAGCGCTCGCCCCCATGCCGCGATCGACGTGGCGTCGGCGGCGACGCCGCCTGCCGCACCGGCCGCGGTCGCGAGCGCCCGGGTCGGGACATAGCCGTTGCCGGGGATCGGCTCCAGGGAGCCATCGCCATCCAGATCGGAGACCCCGACGGCCACAGGTCCCGATGGCGGGGCGTCGAACTGGAGCTCGACGTGATCAAGGCCCTCCGGGGCGAGGATCTCGTCGCGGAGCACGGTGGCCAGCAGGCGCCCGGTGACCGCTTCGATCATCAGGCCCGCCAGCACATAGTTCGTGTTGGTGTAGCTGAACCGCGATCCGGCCTCGAACTGCGGAGGTTCCGCGTAGGCAAGTGCCTCGCGAGCGGTCCAGGCGCGGCCCGGTTCGGCGATCACGGCGGCGAAGAACGCATCGATGGTGTGCTCACCGATGCCGCTTCGGTGCCCGAGGACCTGGGCCACCGTGGCCCCGTTGAGGTCGACGCCAAGGTCGTCCGGAAGGTAGTCGCCGACTGGGCGATCCAGCGCCACAAGCCCGTCATCGACGAGACGTAGGACGAGGGCCGCCAGGAACGTCTTCGTGATGCTCCCGACAGCGAACTGCGTCGCCGATGTCATCGCCCGCCCCGTCGTTGTGTCCGCGAAACCTGCCGTCGCGTCCCACGTCCACTCGGGCGCGATGACGGCGGCCGAGATGCCGCCCTTGACACCGCCCACCGCGCGAGCGAGTCGGTGATCCATGCAGTCGACCCAGGAGGTCGCGGCGGCGGACGTCGGCGGGGTCCGCGAGGCTGCCGGCGAGGGCGACAGGGTCGGCGGCGGGGAACCCGTCGTGGCCGACCTAGCGAACAGCGAGGCGGCTGGTGACGGCGTGCCACCGCACCCCGCTACGAGTGCAGCGAGCGTGATCGAGACCGCTATGATCCAACGTCGCGACACGGCCGACGTCCCTCCAAGACCCAGCATCCTCGCGGCATCATCAGACGACTGCGCGCGGCCCCAGTGCGGATGATGGCACCGACCGCCGCCATCATCAGGCCAGCGATGCGTCCGCCGCGGGCGAGCGGACGCGCGATCGACAGGAGACGACCCATGGAATTCGCGGACGTCGTGATGAAGCGCCGGGCCGTGCGCCGGTTCGAAGACGGCGGGGTTGACCGCGAGGTCATCGAGCGCATCGCTCGGCTCGCCCAGCGGACGCCGTCGGCGGGGTTCAGCCAGGGCCAGCGTCTGGTGGTCGTGACGGATCCCACCTCGCGACGTGAAGTCGCCCGCATCTGCGGCGAAGAGGAATACGAAGCGGACTTCGGGCCGTGGATCAGCGAGTGCGCCGCGCAGTTCATCCCCTGTGTCAGCGAAGCGATCTATCACCGACGGTATCAAGAGCCGGACAAGGTCGACGAGAACGGGAACGAGATCGAATGGGTCCCGAGGTCGAGCCGCTGCGGGCGTACCTCGGGATCCCCGATGAGTTCGTGCCGATCGGGGTCATGCCGGTCGGCCGCGCCCTCTCCGACGTCCGTTCACCCAGCCTCAAGCGCGGCTGGGTGCCGTTCGAAGCCTTTGCCAGGTGGGAACGCTGGGCGTAGGCCGAAGTTGGACCGCCTGATGCCCCCCGCACCAGATGTCGGGGCCCTTCACCGTATCGGAGGGCGCCGTTGCGGCCGACATTCGATCTTTCTGGTGGCGCCTCGACCGTCAACGTGGCGGCCACGAGTCGGGCGGCGGATCGACGAGACCCTCGCCCCAGGCTTCGGGGCCGCAGAAGTAGCCGTTCGGTGGCGCCGCGCCGGGGGGCACCGGCTGGAGCGTGCCGGGATCGGCGCGCCATGAAGCGAGCAGGTCGGCCAGCCAGGTCTCGATCTCGCTGAAGGCGGTCCACCGGTGGAACCGCCAGCCAGCCTCCAGGCAGATTCGCTCGAGTGAGCGCTTGGCGAAGACGATGTCGCTGTATCCGGCCGCGTAGCGATCGCTCTCGCCGTCGCCGATGAACAGGACGCGTCGACCGGCCGCGCGATGGGCGAGCACGCGTTCGCGCTTGCACGTCCCGCACACGAAGCACGCCGGATGGCCGTTCGGGAAGGCGATCGACGGGCGGCGGCCCATGAACATGGTCCGCGCGGTCACCACCGGCAGCTCGGGCACGCCGAGCGCGGCGAGCGCCGGCTCGATGAAGAAGCCGAAGCCGTCCGACACGATCTCGATCGGGATGCCGGCCGTCTGGGCGCGTCGCACGAACGGGACGAAACTCGGGTCGTGCGGCTGCCGAGCGGCCGTACCCATGAGCGCCGCGGGATCCGCGTCGACCAGCGACATCTCCCAGGTCATCAGCCGCCGCGAGCCCATCCCCCCGGCGTCGTACAGCGCCGAAGCCTCCTCCCAGACGCCCGGAACATGCTCGGCCATGACCATGTCCGTCACGTCGGTCAGCGAGATCGTCCCGTCGTAGTCGATGAGGATCGCCACGGGCGGCTCGCCGCCCGCAGGGGGCCGCACGGGCGGCGGGGGCTCGTCCGCTTGCGAGCGGCCGGGGCCGATCTCGTCGCTCACTGGGGCACGGCCGCCGGCCCGCGCGAAGGCAATCGCGTCAGGGCTACGCCGAGGATGATCACCGCGCCACCCACGATCTGGACGGGCCGGATCGGCTCCTGCAGGAAGACGAAGGCGAGGACGACGGCCATCGCGGGCACGAGCGACTGCAGCGTCATCACCCGGGTCGGGCCGAGCAGCCCCACGCCCTCGAAGACGATGACGTTGGCGAGCGCCGCGGCCAGCAACCCGGAAAAGGCGACCGCGAAGACGATCTTGGGCAGATCGGCGACCACCTCTGGGCCGAGCGCCCCCGGCGCGACCAGCTGGCCCACGCCCACGGGCGCGAGGACGAGCGTGCCGCCGATCGTGGCCCACGTCGTCAGCACGAGCGGCGAATGCCGGCGCAGCACTTTCGCGCCGAAGGCCGTGTACGTCGCCCAGCACAGGGCGGCCGCCATGGTCAGGGCGAATCCGATGGGTGAGCCGGTCAGCTCGATCCCGACGCCGGCCGCGATCACCAGCACGACGCCGAAGAAGGACAAGACCACGCCGACGGCCTTGCGGGCGTTGAGGGTATCGGTCCCGATCATCACGGCGATCACGGCGGTGAGGACCGGGCTGGCCGCGATCAGCAGGGCGGAATCACCGGCGGGGATCGACTGCAGGCCCACCGTCCAGAGCATCTGGTAGAGGCCGAACCCGAGGCCGCCGAGCAACAGGATCCGTCCAGCTCCGGGCCTCGGCAACCGGATCTCCCCCTCCGACCAGCGCAGGATCGCCAGCAGCGCCAGCGCCGCCAGGAAATAGCGGAGGAACGTGAACGCGACCGGCGGAAGGATGCCGATGATGTCCTTGACGACGATGAAGTTCGCCGCCCAGAACACCATCACCGCGATGACGGCGATCTCCGTCACGCGCCGGTCGCGGAACAGTCGAACGCCCGCCGGTCTGCCGGCGGGCGTCGGGTGCGTCGGTTGTGTCGGGCGCGAGTCGATGCCCGCCACCGAGGCGGGCTGGGGGTCGCTCAGGCGCCGTCGCGGTCGAGCTCGAGGAGCTCCTCGTCCGCCTCCTCCGTCAGCTTCAGCCAGACGAACAGACCGGCCAGCACGGCGAGCGGGATGACGATCAGAGCGGCGAGCGTGATGCCGAGGGCGACGGCGACGGTCTTGAGAGCCTTCATGAGTGGGCCTCCTGTGGTCTACGGATGGTGGACGTCGGATCTGGTTCTTCTGCGGTCAAGCGCTGGTCGTGCTGCCGGAACCAGGACTGGTCACCGGATGGCGAAGGTTGGGCCCGCGCGCGACCATGTTGGTGATGTCTTCCCGCGTGAACTCGGCGAGCTCGTGGCGATTGCCGGCCTGCGTGCCCAGCAGCAGGCGGAGGACGAATGCGCCGTCCTGCTCGAAGAAGAACACGTCGCGTGGCTTCTGCTCGTCGACGTATCGGCCAAGCACTCGGAACGCGGTCTCATAGTAGCCCGCCTGATGGGCGGGTGGCGGTGGGGCGGCTTCGGCCATCCCACGCCGGGCGGCGGCCTCCTCCATGAACCGCGCGATGTCGTCGTCGAGGAACGTGAGCGTCTCCTTGACCTGGGTCCCGAGCGATTCGGACCACGTGCCGCCGGAAGCGCCCGACGTCACGAGTCCCTGCACGATGAAACCGTCGGGAGCCTCGACGAGCAGGACGTCCTTCATGCCACGCTGATCGAGGAACGCGCCGATCGAGCGGAAGACCTCCTCGAAGTCCTGGCGCGGGCTGCCCTCGTAGATCCGCATGCGCAGCCGTCCTCCTCGGGAACCGATGGGTCTCGTCGAGCTTCGGAGAGTTCCGCGACCCGGCACTCGGACAGGCGGATGACCCCCGTCGCGGGAGTGTAGCGAGCGACTCGTCCGCCAGCAAGGCTCCGATCTGTCGGGACGGCGGGCGGCGGGTGACCTTGCGTCGCTGCCTAGGCCGAGCCGATCAGGTGAGCCGCCAGCTCACCGGCCACGCGGGCGTCGTTGACGATCAAGGCCGTGTTCGCCCGGACGGACGCGCCGCCGGTCAGCTCGGCGATCCGTACCAGGAGCCAGGGGGTGAGCGCGGGTCCGCGCACACCGGCTGTTTCGGCGTCGGCGGTCGCTCGCTCGACGGCATCGCGCGCGACATCCTCGGGGAGGGCCACTTCCCGGGGCACCGGCACGCACACGAGCACGCCGCTCCCCAGCCCGAGCCCCAGATGGACGCCGACGACCGCCCCAGCCCCTGCGATGTCCGCCACGGTATGCGGCGCTGGGACCCGCGCGGAACGGGCGAAGAACCCGGGCAGTTCCGCCTGCCCGACGGTCAGGATCGGCACGCCCCGCGTCTCCAGGTACTCGAGCGTGGCAGGCACGTCGAGGATGGCCTTCGGCCCGGCGCAGACGACCGCCATCGGGGTGCGCCCCAGCTCCTCGAGGTCCGACGAGATGTCCAGCGATGCCGCTGCCCCCGGGGACCCCGCCAGTGCGCCCCGATGGACGCCGCCGATCCCGCCCGTCGCGAAGACACGGATCCCCGCGGCGCGCGCCGCGATCATCGTGGCCGAAACCGTCGTGGCGGCCCAGCCGCCCTCGCTGAGCGCAACGGCCATCGTCGGGCGCGCCGCCTTGCGCACCGAGCCGGCCGGCGCGGTCGCCAGCGCCTCGAGCGCCTCCGCATCCAGCCCCACGAGCAGCCGCCCGTCCCTGACGGCGACCGTCGCCGGCACGGCGTCGTCGGTCTCGCGTACGGCCGCCTCGGACGCGAGCGCGACCTCGAGATTCTGCGGGTACGGCAATCCGTGACTGATGAGCGTCGATTCGAGCGCGACCAGCGGTCGGCCATCCTCGAGGGCCGAGGCGACCTCGGCGGACACGACGATCCGCTCGGACACGGTAGACGGGATGGGCATGTTGCAAGCGTAGCGTCGCCGCTACCCTGCCTACATGCCCGCACGCCGACCGATGACGCCCGAAGACATCCGCCGCGTCGTCGTGGTCGAGGAGCTCGACCTCTCGACCGACGGGCGGCTGGCGGTCGTCGTCCGCCGCTCGATCAAGGGCGACCGCTATCACGGCCACCTGTTCGCGATCGACCTCGAACGCCGCGACGTCCCGCGGCCGCGGCAGCTCACCCGTGGGGCGGTGCGGGACACGCGGCCACGCCTCTGTTCCGACGGGCGGACCGTCGCCTTCGTCCGCACGGCCCCGAACGATGAGGACACACCGGCGAGGATCGCGTTGCTCGACCTCGAACGCCCTGGTCACCCCGTCCGCCTCGTCAAGACCGGGGATCACGGGGCCGTCGTCGAGCTCGCGTGGTCTCCCGACGGCCGGCGCCTCGCCTTCACTGCAGAAGTCGACCCGCCCAGGTTCATCGTGGGACCGGCGACACCCGTCAGGCGCCGGCGACGAGCGAGCGCCAAGGTCGCCGAGACACCCTCGCCTCGTGCCCGACGCATGACCCGGACCGACTGGCGGTGGGACGGCGAGGGCCATCTCGATCGATGGACGCACCTGTTCATCGTCGACTGGGGCGACGGGAGACCGCGACAGGTGACGAGCGGCGACTGGGGCGTTTCCGACATCGCGTGGCATCCGGACGGCGGTTCGATCGCCTTCACCGCCAACCGCGGTCCCGATGCGGACCTTCATCCCTGGACGACGATCTGGGCCGTGGACGTGGACGGTTCCTCGAAACGTGGTGCCCGCGCGGCGAGCACGGCCACGGAGCCGCGCGAGGTCCTCGCCGCGGGCGGCTGGGCGAACCACCCAGCGTGGTCGCCGGACGGGCGCTGGCTCGCCGCGATCGGCGTCCTGGAACCAGAGCCGCTCGACGATCTCATGCCGGACATCCTCGTGGGCCCCGCGGACGGCTCGGGCCAACCGCACGCCCTGGACCCGGAGCTCGATCGCCCGATCGGCAACTGGACGGACACGGACCTCAACGGCTGGATGGTCGACGGTCGCCACGGGCCGGCGTGGGTGGATGAGCGGCGTCTCGTCGCCACCGTCTCGGACCGCGGGCGCTCGCACCCGCACGTCTACACGATCGACTCCGCGACCGGCCATCTCATAGCGCGGACGATGGCGGCGACCGGCGACCTGACGACGCACACGATCGCGGTGGCGGCCGGAACGGCGGACCCACCGCGCATCGCCGTTCTCGCCACCAACGGCACGAGCGCCATGGACCTCTACACGACCGACGGCCACGACCCTGCGAACCCCCGCCGCCGTTCGACCTTCGGCTCGGCCTGGCAGGACCGTCATCCGATGCCCGAGATGCGCCGCATCGAGGCGCCGGGGCCCGGGGGCCCGATCGATACGTTGGTCGCCTCCCCACCCGGCGCCGGCGACAAGGTGCTCCCCACGGTCGTCGATGTCCACGGCGGGCCGCTCGGCGCCTGGGCGCCGGCTCCGCACATCGAGGTCATCCTGCTCGTCGCCGCCGGCTATCGCGTGATCCTGCCGAACATCCGCGGCTCGGCCACGTACGGCCGTGACTGGATCCGGCCGCAGCTCGGGGACTGGGGCGGCGTCGACGCCGCTGACGTCCACGCCGCTGTCGATCGCGTCGTCGAGCTCGGCCTCGCCGATCCTGAGCGGCTCGGCGTGATGGGCCTGAGCTACGGCGGCTTCATGGTGAACTGGCTCGTGGGGACGACGGACCGGTTCCGGGCCGCCGTATCGGAGAACGGCGTGACGAACCAGATCTCTGGCTGGGGCAATGCCGACAGCGGACCCGAGTTCTCCCGCGCGTCCCGCATGGGCGACGTGTACGGCCCCGAAGGCATCGAATCGTTGTGGCGAATGTCCCCGCTGCGTAACGCGGCGGCGGTCCACACGCCGCTGTTGATCCTCCAGGCCGAGTCCGACCTCCGCTGCCCACCCGCGGACAACGAGCAGCTGTTCGTGGCGCTGCGGCATCTGCGCCGCGACGTCGAGTACGTCCTCTACCCGGAGGAGTCGCACGTGTATGCCTCGGCAGGCCGGCCGGACCGCCGGATCGACCGGATGACCCGAATGCTCGACTGGTTCGACCGCCACCTGCGCTCAGGGCGCATGGGACGTTCGCCGGGGTGACCCTGGCCCCAACTCGCCGGTGTCCCGATGCACCTCGCGGGCGCAAGATGCGCCACATGCCGATCATCCCCCGCCTGGCCTCGCCCCGCGGCGCCGCTACC
>JARDZW010000191.1 GCA_029240655.1 Chloroflexota bacterium | reverse complement strand
ATCCATCGACTCCTTCGCGCGCTCGATGTGGAAGTCGAGCATCCGTCGCGAGTTGTCCGCCATCCGGTAGTGGACCTCGGGCGCCGGGATCCCCGACGAGTCGGTGACCGTATCCGAGATCGTGATGTGGTTCGCCTCGTCGGGCAGGTCCTCGGCGAACAGACCCCAGTTCGCGCCGTGGCCAAGATGGGTCTTTACGTGGGTATGGTGGTCCGGGCCCCAGGCCTGCTCGCCGGCCCGGCTGGGGAGCGCCGTGTTGATCGGCCCGCCGGTCGGCGCGAGGCCCCAGCGGGCGCCACGGACGAAGCCGCGCTTCTCGTCGGTCTCGTAAAACTCGAGCGACTCGATGAGGTCGCCGAACTGACCCTGCCAGCTCATCAGCGGCTCCTCGAAGAGCCCCGCGACGTTGGCGAAGGGATGCATCATCAGCCGCTTGCCGACGAGGCCGGACGAGTTCGCCAGGCCGTCCGGGTAGTGCGGCCCGGCGGAGTTCAGCAGCAGCCGGGGCGTGCCGATCGCATTGGCAGCGACGACGACCACCCTGGCCGGCTCGAAGTGCTCACCACCATCCGCATCGATCCAGGTCGCACCGGTGGCCAAACCTCGTCCGTCGGTCTCGATGCGACGTACGCGAGCGCCCGTGACGAGCCGGGCGCCCGATCTGAGTGCTTTCGGCCAGTGGGTCAGGTCCGTCGACGCCTTCGCGCCCTCGTTGCAGCCCGACTGGCAGGTGCTCCGCTGGACGCAGGCTCGGCGGCCGTCGTAGGGCGTCGAGTTGATGGAGTTGAACTCCGGCCACCAGTGCCAGCCCAGCTTCGTCTGCGCGCGGGCCACTTTGAGCCCTGCCGCCCCGATCGGGAGCGGCGGCATCGGCGCGTCCTCGGTGTCCGGCGGGTAGGCCGGATCTCCCGGCAGGCCGGACACGCCGAACTGCCGGTCGGTCCGATAGAAGTACGGCAGCAACTCGAAGTAGTCGATCGGCCAGTCGTCGGCGACCCCGTCGAGCGAGCGGACACGGAAGTCGGACGGGAGCGCCCGCGGCCAGGCGCCTGCGAAGATGATCGTGGACCCGCCGACCGCGTTGTACATGAGCGGCGACACGGGCGTGTCGTCCTCGACGATCGGGTAGTCCTGCGCGAGTCCACGGATGTTCGGGCTCGTCGCCCAGTCCTTGCGAGCCTTCAGCTCCCAGTCGAGCTTGTTGCCCGGATAGTCCGCGCGGTCGAGCCACCCACCCTGCTCGAGGCACACGACGGAGAAGCCGGCTTCGGCCAGGCGAAGGGCCACGACGCCGCCCGAGGCGCCGGCGCCGACGATCAGGACGTCGGCTGGCTCGCCGGTCATCGGGCCAGGACCGGTGCCGCCGGGGTGTCCTCCCGCAGGCCGACCTCGGCCAGGACGTTCGCAAGGAAGGCGCGCTCGTCGTCGTCGATCGGCAGGAGCGGGCGGCGCACGTGGGCGGAATCCAGCACGCCGAGGATCCGCAGGCATTCCTTGAGCCGTACACGGTAGTCGCCGACCGGAGCGGCGAACACCACGTCGGCCAGGCGCTGGACGCGGCGCCCCAGCGCCATCGCGGTGTCGGTGTCGCCGGCCTGCCAGGCGGCGATCATGTCCACCTGCTCGCGGGTCATCACCGCGCCGAAGCCGATGAGCGCGCCGGTCGCGCCCAGCAGGAACGACTCCAGGATGAAGTTGTCGTTGCCGGTCAGCAGCGTGATCTTGCGCGGGAGCTGCTCCAGGAGCCGGGCCGTATCGACGAAGCGCCGGGCGTCGAAGGACGCTTCCTTGATCGCGACGACGCCGTCGACCGAAGCCATGGCCTGCAGCGTGTCGGTCTCGAAGTTGACCCCGGCCAGCGCTGGTTGCAGCTGGAACAAGATGAGTGGCAGGCCCACGTCGGCGATGGCCTCGTGATAGGCCACCGGCACGCGGGGATCGAGCGGCTGGCTCAGGTAGGCAGGGATCGGGAACACGAGCAGCGCGTCCGCGCCGGCGGCTCGGAAGTCGCGCGCCTGGCGGACGGCCGCGTCGGTGGAGGGACCGGCCAGACCCGCCACGATCGGGACGTCGGTCACGTCGCGGACGATCCTGAGGATGCGCACCTTCTCGTCGTGGGTCAGGTGCGGCCCCTCACCGGTGTCCACGTTGATCGCCAACGCGACGGGTCCCTGGGCCACGACCCACCCGATGTAGGACCGCAGGGCCGGCTCATCGATGCCACCGTCCGCGTCCATGGGCAGCACGGTGGCGGGGATCAGGCCGTCGAGGTTCAGTGTCATGGCGCGCTCCGTGGGGTCGTGGGGGCGGGACCAGTAACCGTTTACTATCGTACGCCGGAAGGCCCTGCCGGCGTCAGACGGGCCGGTCGAGGGCGACCGCGCGGCGACGCTACGCGATAATCGAACAAACCCTGAAGGGAGCACGATGGCCGGACTCGACGACTTCAGCCTCGACGGCCTCGTCGCCCTGATCCCGGGCGGTGGCGGCGGCATCGGATCGGCGTTGGCGGTGGCTTTCGCCGGAGCCGGAGCCAACGTCGTCGTCGGGGGCCGGACACAGGAGTCGCTCGACACCACCGTCGGGCAGGTCGAGGTAGCCGGCGGCGAAGGCCTGGCCGTGGTGGCGGATGCAACGAACGAGGCGGACGCCGAGCGGATGGTCACGGGGGCCGTCGAGCGCTTCGGCCGCCTCGACATCCTGATCAACGCCGTCGGCGGCGGCGCCGGCAAGGTCCTGCACAACGCCGAGATCTATCCCCGCTCGGATTGGGACTGGATAATGGACCTGAACGTGCGGAGCACGGTCGTCCCGACCCAGGCCGCGGCGCGCCAGATGATCGCCCAGGGTGGTGGCGGCCGGATCCTGAACATCTCGTCGGTCCGCGGCAACCTCGGGATCAAGGCCGGCTACTCGGCCTACGTGGCCGCCAAGGGGGCGATCAATTCCCTCACCCGCCAGTGGGCCACCGAGTGGGCGCCCCACGGCATCCGCGTCAACGCGATCATGCCGACCTTCGTGGACACGCCCCAGGTCGCGTCACTGCTCGCGGACCCGGAGTTCAAGGCCGGCATCGTCAACCGCATCCCGCTCGGGCGGGTCGGGGAGACGCGGGACATCGTCGGTCCCGCGATCTTCCTCTGCTCCGACGCGGCCTCATTCGTGACTGGCCAGATCCTCGGGATCGACGGCGGCCTGACGGCGACCCAGTAGCGATGGCGACCGCCGCCATCGAGCTCGAGCGCGTCACCCCCAACGTCTACACGACGACCAAGCTGCGCGGCTGCAACCCGAGCTTCGTCACGACGTCCGATGGCGTCGTCCACATCGACACGCCACAGCTGCCGACCCGCGCGATCGCGATGCGGGCCGAGGCCGAGACGCACGGGCCGATCCGCTACCTCATCAACACGGAACATCACGTCGACCACATCTTCGGCAACTACTGGTTCAAGGGCGTACCGGTCGTCAACCACCAGGGCTTGTACGACAACTTCATGGACCCGAATGCGGCCCTGGACCCGTTCGCGTACGCGCTCGAAGCCATCCCGACGGATGATCCCGAGGCCGCCCCGCTGATCCCCGAGCGTGACATCTACTACGAAGACCCGAACAAGGGCACCGTCGTCTTCACGGGCGACCTGACGCTTCGCCTCGGCGATCACACGTTCCACCTGCTCCATACCCCCGGCCACACGCCGGGCCAGCTCGCGGTCCACGTGCCGGAGGAGCGTGTCGTGTTCACCGGCGACACGATCTTCAGCGAGGTCCAGACGTGGCTGATGACGTCCAACGTGGACCAATGGATCGAGGCGCTGGAGCGGATCCGACAGCTGGACGTCGACCGTGTCGTGCCCGGACACGGACCGGTCCAGCCACTCAGCTATGTGGACACCCAGCGGGCCGTGCTCCTCGCCTGGAAGGCCGCCGTCGCCGACGCGGTCGCCAAGGGCTGGACCCGCGAGGAGACCATCAAGCGGATCCGGTTCGACGATGTCTTCGGCCCGGTCGACGTCGGGCAGGGCTACATGATGGATCACATCCAGAACAACAACGCCGGGTCGCTCTGGGACAAGCTCACCGCGACGGGGTACTC
>JARDZW010000190.1 GCA_029240655.1 Chloroflexota bacterium | reverse complement strand
AGCGCATCGATGACCGCGTTCGCGGCCGCCGCGGTCGAGGCAATCGCGCCGGCCTCGCCGACGCCCTTCACCCCGAGCGGGTTGACCGGCGACGGGGTGACCGTCTGGTCGAGCTCGATGTTGGGGAATTGCGATGCCTTCGGCAGCGCGTAGTCGAGCATGGAGCCAGTCAGGAGCTGGCCGTCGTCGCTGTAGACGGCGCCCTCCCACAGCGCCTGCCCGACGCCCTGGGCGATGCCGCCGTGGAGCTGCCCATCGACGATCATCGGGTTGATCTTGTTGCCCACGTCATCGACGGCCACGTACCGGACGAGCTCGACGTGACCGGTCTCCTCGTCGATCTCGACGACCGCGATGTGCGTGCCGAACGGCCAGGTGCAGTTCGGTGTGTCGTAGTAGGCCGTCTCGTCGAGATACGGTTCCATGCCCTCGGGCGCGTCGAACGCGAGGTCGAGCGCGAAGGCGATCTCCTGGAACGTCTTCTTGCGGTCGGGCGAGCCCTTGACCGAATAGGTCGCACCGTCGATCTCGATGTCGTTCGGGGACGCCTCGAGCATGTGCGCGGCGTAGCGGCGCGCCTTGTCCCGGATCTTGTCCGCGGCCTTGATGGCCGCCGTCATGCCGACCGACGACGTCCGGCTGCCGTACGACCCGTAGCCGAACGGCGTCCCCTGCGTGTCGGAGTGCTGGACGATGATGTCCTCCATCGGGATGCCGAGCTCGTGGCTCATGACCTGTGCGTAGGTCGTCTCGTGGCCCTGGCCCTGCGGCTGGGTACCGACCGTGACGATGACCTTGCCGGTGAGGTGGACCCGGACGTTGGCCGATTCCCACATCGCCGCGCCCCAGCCTTCGCCGACGGCGCCGATCCACTTGCTGGGTGCGACCCCGCAGACCTCGATGTAGGTGGAGAGACCTAGGCCCAGGAGCTTGCCGCGCCCCTTGGCCTCGGCCTTCTTGGCGGCCAGGTCGCTGTAGCCGACGGTCTTGAGGGCCATGTCCATGGCCGGCTCGTAGTTGCCCGAATCGATCGAGATCTTCGCGCCGCCGGCCGCAGTGTGCAGCCCGGACGGGTTCTCGTACGGGAACTGGTCAGGCTGGATGAAGTTTCGCCGGCGGACCTCGGCGCGGTCCATGCCGATCTCGGCCGCGAACAGGTCCATCGCCCGCTCGATGACGAAGGTCGCCTCCGGGCGACCGGCGCCGCGATACGCATCCACGAACGTCGTGTTCGTGTAGACCCCCGTGACCTCCGCGTAGACGTTCGGGATCTTGTAGCAGCCGGCGAGGACCCGGGCATAGAGCGTCGTGGGGATGCCCGGTCCGATCGTGGAGAGGCGGCCACCCAGGTTGGCCAGGGTCTTGACCCGCAGGCCGGTGACCTCGCCGTCCTTCTTGCCGGCGATCTCGAGGTACGTGATGTGGTCGCGACCGTGGATCGTGCTCTGGTAGTTCTCGCGCCGGCCTTCGACCCACTTGACGGGCCGACCACCGATCTTCTTGCTGGCGAACATCGTCAGCGCCATGTCGGCATAACAGAAGATCTTGGTGCCGAAGGCGCCGCCCACGTCCGGGCTGATGCAGCGGATCTTGTGCTCGGGGATCCCGGTCACGAAGGCTGCCAGCAGGAGCCGCTGGATGTGCGGCGTCTGGCTCGACATCCAGACGGTGTACTCGTCGGTGCCCGGGTTGTACCAGCCGATATCGCCACGCGTCTCCATCGGGTTCGGGATGAGACGCTGGTTGACGATCCGTTGACGGACCACGACTTCGGCGCCATCGATGGCGGCATCGGTGCCGGCCTTGTCGCCCACGTTCCACTCGAACACGATGTTCTTGGGGGCGTTCTCGTGGAGTTGCGGGGCGCCCGGCTGGATGGCCTTGTCCGCGTCGACGACCGTCGGGAGGGGCTCCCAGTCGACGGTGATGGCTTCGATCGCGTCGTAGGCCTGCGCTTCGGTCTCGGCGATGACCGCTGCAACCCCCTCGCCGGTCCACTTGACGTCGTCGGTGGCCAGGATCCGCGGCGTATTGACGTTGTTCTGGATCCCCGAGCTGCCACCGGCCGGCCAGGCCATCGGAAGCGGGTTGTACGGGATGTCGGTTCCGACGATCACCGTCACGACGCCCGGCATCGATGCCGCCGCGGACGTGTCGATCGAGCGGATGTTGGCGTGCGCGTACGGACTGCGCAGGATGGCCATGTGGGTCATCGATTGCAGCTTGATGTCGTCGAGATAGCGGCCTTCGCCGGTGATGAAGCGAGGGTCCTCGGTCCGCTTGACGGGCTTGCCGAGGACGCTTTCGATGGCGGGAGGGTCGAGGACGTCGGTCATGGTGGTCTCCCCTTCCCTTACGCGCCGGCCGGGACGGCGGCTTCGCGGTTGGCGGCCGCGGCTGCGCGGATCGCCGCGACGATGTTCTGGTAGCCCGTGCAGCGGCAGATGTTGCCTTCGATCGCGTCGCGGATCTCGTCGTCGCTCGGATCGCTGTTACGCGCGAGCAGGTCCGCCGCGGTCATGATCATCCCCGGCGTGCAGAAGCCGCACTGGAGGCCGTGCTTCTCCCAGAAGGCGGTCTGGAGCGGGTGCAGCTCATCGGCGCTGGTGGCCATGCCTTCGATCGTGGTGACCGTGGCGCCATCGGCCTGGACCGCGAGCATCGTGCACGACTTCACGGCGCGGCCATCGATGTGGACGGTGCAGGCGCCGCACTGGCTGGTGTCGCACCCGACGTGGGTGCCGGTCAGGTCCATGTCCTCGCGCAGGGCCTGGACGAGGAGGCGTCTGGGCTCGACATCGAGCTCCCGCTGTGCTCCGTTGACCGTGAGAGAGATGTGTTCACCCACGAGCCGACCTCCTTCGACGACTGAGTGCCAGGCGACCGACCGTCCCGGCCCTCGGCGGGAAGGCGGCGCCATGCGTCTTGCTGGAGCATCCGGAGCCTCGGGCCGACGCGTTGCGGGGTCGGCAGGAGGTCCGACGATGGTGGCACCGCGGGGTGCCGGAATCAAGTCCGCGACGCGTTTCTGGCGGCGGGACCGCGTTACGCGGCGGCCACGTCCTCCAGGGCGGCGCCGAGGCCGTCGACCAGCATGTCGATCTCCCCTTCGGTGATCACGAAGGCGGGTGAGATGTGCAGCGCGTGGCCGCGCAGGACGCGCGTGGCGATCCCATGTCGCAGCGCCGCGGCAACGACCCGTGCCGGGATCGCAGGATCCGCGGCCAGCCGGTCGGGCGCGATCGCAACCGCCGCGGTCAACCCGACGGTCCGGATCTCCCCGACGATCGGCAGGGATCCGAGGCGGCGAACGGCCGTGTCCAACACGGGCTCCAGGGACGCTACCCGGGCAACCAGCCCGTCTCGCTCCAGGATGTCGAGGTTGGCCTCTGCTGCGGCGCAGGCCGCGGCGTGACCCGAATAGGTGTACCCGTGCACGAACATCGGACCGGGCGCGGGCCCGTCCCAGAACGGCTCGCGCACGCGCGGTCCGACGATGACGCCACCCAGTGGCACGTAGCCGGACGTCACGCCCTTCGCGAACAGAATCATGTCGGGCTGGATGGCGTAGCGCTCCGAGCCCCACAGGACACCCGTCCGCCCGAAGCCGGTGATGACCTCGTCGGCGATGAGCAGGACGTCGTGCTCGCGACACAGCCGCTGGACCTCCGCCCAGTACGACGGCTCGGGCGGATAGACCCCGCCGGCGCCGATGACCGGCTCCCCGACGAAGGCGGCGATCTCGGCTCCGCGCGACTCGAAGAGCGCACCGAGACTCTCGGTATCGTTCGCCCCGACGTTGACGACTTCCTCGATGATCTCGCCGCCGTAGCCGGTCTTGTTGCCCGGGATTCCGGCGAGCGCCGTGCCCCAGGCGTGCATGCCGTGATAGCCGTGCTCGCGGGACACGATGACCCGCTTATCGGGCCGACCAAGGACGTCCCAGTAGCGCCGCGCGAGCTTCGCCGCCGTGTCGACCGCATCCGATCCGCCCGAGCCGAAGAAGACGACGGCGTCATCGATGGGAGCGAGCGCCGCCAGCCGCTCCGCGAGGGCGATCGTCGGCTCGGTCGTATAGGCACCGAACGACGAATACGCG
>JARDZW010000075.1 GCA_029240655.1 Chloroflexota bacterium | reverse complement strand
CCGAAGATCCGGGCGTACGCCACGAGCGCCCCGTCGGGCGAATAGACCGCCGTCCCGCGCTGACCGACCCCTGCCGACATCGGGAAGACGGCATCCCTACCTGTCGCGATCTCCAGCGCGTACACGCGCGGGAGGCCGGCTTCGGACCAGCGCGTGAAGGTGACGTGCGAACCGTCCGGCGAGACGGCGATCGCCTGGTAGTCGAATTCGTTGTTGGCGGGTGTCGTCGACAGCAGCCGTCGCTCGCCGTTGCCATCGGCCGCGATGGCGTAGATCCCGGGGTTCGCCGCTGATTCCAGGCGGTAGACGATGTCCTTGCCGTCGGGCGGCAGCCACGTCGGGAAGTGCATCGTTCCTGTGTCCTTCACCTGCCGCGGTCGGGCGGCGTCGACGTCGACGACATAGAGCCCCCCTCTCGCCATGTAGGCGATCGAGGCCCCGTCCGGCGACCAATCGAACCAGTCCAGAGCCTTGGTCGGCGGCGTCAGAGCTCTGGGTTCGGTGCCGTCCGCGTTGGCGACGAACAGCGTGAGGACCGCGAAACCCGTCTTGGGCAACGGCCCATCGGAGCGCAGGAAGACCATCTTGGTCCCGTCCCGCGAAAAGATCGGCGAGAAGTCGAACGCCCGTTCATCGCCCGAGATCACCCGGGAGTCCGTCGTGACCGGATCGATCAGGAGGATGTCGCCATCGCGGCTGGTGACGATCAACCCGTTGCGCGCCAACCCGAACGGATCCGGTAGCCGCGATTGCCACGCGCCGATGGCGATGACCGCCAACGCGGCAAGGATGAGCAGAGCCGCCACCAGCAGGAGTCGCCCCGCACCGGGCAGCGGGAGGAGGCGAGGTCGGAGGGTCGTATCCATGGGGAGCCACCTTTCGAGGCTCGACCATGCCGGTCGCTGGCGTGTCACCGCGGTGCGCTGCAGGACTTCCTCGAGGTGGTCGGGCACGTGGTGCTCCGCGTCCTCGTGCAGCCAGGTCGAGAGGTTCCGTCCGAAGACGTCGTTCGTCGTCATGCGGGACGACCCTCCCTGGCTTCTGGTCGATAGCGGGCATCGGCGTCGAGCGCCGCCCGCATGACCTGGAGCGCCCGGTGGAGGCGCGACTTCGCCGTTCCGAGCGGGATCCCGAGCGTCGTGGCGACCTCCGGCAAGGGCAGGTCGAGGTAGTGATGCATGACGACGAGCGCCCGCGCGTCCGGCCCGAGACGGAGGAAGCCGCGCTCGAGCTGGTCGCGATCCGCGACGGCCGACTCGATGCCGGCAACGGCGGGCGCATGAAGGTTCGTGAGCTCGACATCGACGCGATGGCGGCGGAGCCGACGTGCCTCATCGATACAGGCATGGACGAGCATCCGGTGGACCCAGGCGTCGAAGAGGTCCGGATCCCGCAGCGTGGGCAGATCGCGCCAGGCCCGGACGAGTGTGTTCTGCACGGCGTCCTTGGCCTGTTCGGGATCGCGGAGGATGAGCCAGGCGGCCGCGTCCAGACGGGAGATCGCGGCGCCTGCCAGCTCGGCGAAGGCGTCATGATCGCCCTTCCGCGCTCGCTCCACGAGGTCTCGCTGCATGACGCGCCCCTCGGCGGTGGCGCGGCCGACGTGGCCACGCTCAGTCAGTATGGCGAGGCGACATCCCTATTCCGTTCCAGATTCGGTCACTGGCGCTCACCCCGGGCCGACGCGGTACCATCGCGGTCCCCATCACCGTCCACGCCACCGGAGCCTGCCGCGCGTGAAACTCCACGAAGCCGACGCCAAGTCGCTGCTCCTCGCCCAGGGCCTGCCGGTCCCGGCGTGGGAGGTCGCCCACACAGCGGCCGAGGTGCGGTCGGCGGCCGAGCGGTTCCTCGCCGCTGGACCCGTCGGCGGAAAGGTCGTCATCAAGGCGCAGGTCCTCATCGGCGGGCGTGGGAAGGCCGGTGGGGTCAAGCTCGCAGGGTCGCCTGACGAGGCCGAGGTCATCGCATCGCAGATCCTGGGGATGGACATCAAGGGCATGACGGTGCGCAAGGTCCTCGTCGGCCCGGCCGCCGACATCGTGAAGGAGTACTACCTCTCGGCCGTCCTCGACCGCGCCGAGCGCAAGATCCTGCTCATGGGCTCGGCTGAGGGCGGCGTCGAGATCGAGACCGTGGCCGAGGAGCACCCCGAGGCGATCGTCCGCCGCCACGCCGATCCGCTCCTGGGGCTCCTGCCATTCCAGGCGCGTGAACTGGCCTTCGCGATGGGTCTGGGGGCGCACCTGAAGGCCGCGGTGGCCATCGCCCAGGGCCTGGTGACCACGATGCGCCACTATGATGCCGACCTCGTCGAGATCAACCCGTTGGCGATCATCCTGGAGAGCGAACCCGGTGGGACGCCGGTCGAGCGCTTGGTCTGCCTTGACGCCAAGATCACCCTCGACGACTCCGCCCTGGGTCGTCATCCGGGGCTCGAAGACCTGCGCGACCCCGATGAGGAGGCGCCCGAGGACAAAGAGGCCCGCGAGGCCGGCCTGACGTTCATCAAGCTCGACGGGACGATCGGCTGCATGGTCAACGGCGCGGGGCTGGCGATGACCACGATGGACCTCGTCAAGCGTGCCGGCGGAGAGCCGGCCAACTTCCTCGACATCGGCGGGGGCGCTCGCGCCGACAAGGTGGCTCACGCGATGCGCCTGATCCTGGCCGATCCCAAGGTCAACGCCATCCTCGTCAACATCTTCGGCGGGATCACTCGCGGCGACGAAGTGGCCCGCGGCCTGATCGAGGCGCGCGCGCAGCAGACCCGCGACGTCCCGATGGTCGTCCGCATCGTCGGCACGAACGCCGCCGAGGCCGCGGTCCTGCTCGAGGAGGCCCGATTCCAGACGGCTTCCTCCCTGGATGACGCGGCCGCCAAGGCCGTGGCTGCGTCGCGGAGCGAGGGGACGCCGGCATGAGCATCCTGGTGGGGCGCGAGACTCGCCTCGTCGTGCAGGGCATCACCGGTCGGGAGGGTGGCTTCCACGCTGCGGCCTCGCGCGCGTACGGCACGAACCTGGTCGCCGGCGTGACCCCGGGCAAGGGCGGTCAGACGGCGCTCGATGGTGCCGTGCCGGTCTTCGATACGGTCACCGATGCCGTCCGGGAAACCGGCGCGAACACGTCGCTGATCTTCGTCCCGGCGGCCGGCGCCCCGGATGCGGTGATGGAAGCAGCGGACGCCGGGATCGCCACGATCTTCTGCATCACAGAGGGCATCCCGGCACTGGACATGATCGCCGCCGTCGAGGTCGTGCGCGCTCATGGTGCCCGCCTCATCGGCCCGAACTGCCCCGGTGCGACCTCGCCCGGTCGGGCCAAGGTCGGGATCATCCCGGGTGACATCCATCGGGAAGGCCGGGTCGGGATGGTGAGTCGGTCCGGCACGCTGACGTACGAGGCGGTCCAGGCGATGACGGATGCCGGACTCGGCCAGTCGACCTGCGTCGGGATCGGTGGCGACCCGATCATCGGCACGACCTTCCTGGACGTGCTGCAGCTGTTCGCAGCGGACGACGAGACCGATGCGATCGTGCTCATCGGCGAGATCGGCGGCGCATCCGAAGAGGCCGCCGCGGCCTGGGCCGGCGAGCACCTTCGGGACGTACCCAAGGTCGCGTTCATCGCCGGCCGGACGGCACCGGAAGGCAAGCGCATGGGCCACGCAGGGGCGATCATCTCGGGTGGTGCCGGCACGGCCGCCAGCAAGGTCGAGGCCCTCGAAGCCGCCGGCTTCCGGGTGGCGGGCTCCCCCACCGAGCTGCCCGGCCTCTTGCGCGACGCCGGCTACCGCGGCTGATCGGAGCTCGACCGATGCAGCCATCCGAGATCCGTTTCCTGTTCGAATACGACCGCTGGAGCACCGGCCGGGTACTTGATGCGGCCGTGGGCATCGACGAGGGGACCTGGTCCGCGGCCAACGTCATCGATGAGCGCGGCCTTGGCGCGATCCTGGTCCATCAGCTCGGCGCCCACCAGCGCTGGCGCCACGCCATATCGCAGTCGTCGGAGGAGCCGCATCCGGAGGACGAGCCGCTCCCGTCGCTTGCCGACCTTCGGGATCGCTGGGAGCAGGAATGGCGCGACGTCGATGCGTTCCTCGGAAGCATCGACGACGCCCTGCTGGCGTACGTCCACGAGGGCATCGCCGTCTGGCAGATGCTGGTCCACGTCGTGAACCACGGCACCCAACATCGTTCCGAGGCAGCGGCGCTCCTGACCGCGGCGGGGCGATCGCCGGGGGAACTGGACATGATCAACTTCGCCGAGGAACGCGTTGCGGCGGAGGCGGCTGGGGCGGCGAAGGGGCAGGATGACGGCCGGGGGTGACCACGCTGAATCGTACGAAGCGAACCGGCGGCTATGGGAGGCGTGGACCGTAGTCCACGCGGAGGGCGAGTTCTACGACCTCGAAGGGTTCCGCGCCGGCGGGGTGCGGCTCCGTGACGAGGAGATCGCCGCGGTCGGCGACGTGCAGGGCAAGTCGCTCCTCCATCTCCAGTGCCACTTCGGGATCGACACGCTGTCCTGGGCTCGCCTCGGGGCGCAGGTCACGGGCGCGGACTTCTCGCCCAGCGCGATCCGCCTCGCCCGGGAGATCGCCGCGGACATCGGCATCGAGGACGCCCGCTTCGTCGAATCGAACCTGTACGACCTGCCGGACAACCTCGAGGGAGAATTCGACGTGGTCTACACGTCACGAGGGGTGCTCGGCTGGCTGCCGGACATCCGCCGGTGGGCGCAGGTCGTGGCGCACTTCATGGCACCCGGTGGGACGTTCTTCATCACCGAGGCCCATCCCGTCCTCCAGGTGTTCGAGACCGACGGCGTCGCGCCCGGCGAGCTGCGGCCGCTCTACCCCTACTGGGAACATCGCGACCCGCTCGTGTTCGACATCAAAGGTTCCTACGCGGACCCCACGGCCGATGTCGGAGCGCAGAAGGAACATGGCTGGGACCACGGCCTGGGCGAGATCGTCACGGCCCTGATCGACGCCGGCCTCCGGATCGAGTCGCTCGAGGAGCTTCCGTACCTCGACTGGGCGACCGACTTCCTCGTGGAATCCGAGCCCGGCAGCGGCCGTTTCGTCCTCCCGCCCGGGGCTGGCGAGCTCCCGCTGATGTTCTCCCTGCGCGCCACGAGGCCGGCGGCGGGCTGAACCGGCGTACACTTCCCGTTCGAGCTTTCCACGGACGGAGGACCTCCGCCCGTTCGATGCCCAGCACATGATCGAGGACCGACGATGACCAAGCACTCCCGCGCCGAGCGCGAACGACGCGCCGCCGAGACGATCCGGGTCAAGGAGATCGAGGCCGCCTGGCTCGGCAGCCTCGCCCCGGACGCGGCCAAGGCCTTCACGACCGCGGTCGCGGCCGCCCGGGCCCGTGGGCCCGTCGAGCCGCCGCCCCCGATGGCGCCGGGCACCCCGCCGCGACCGCCACGCCCGGGACGCGAGCCGAAGCCATCGAAGGAAGAGCGGACCAAGAACTCGCGCGCCTTCCGCGACTGAGGTCGCGCTCGCATGACGGCGTCGGCGTGCGTTGCCCGCTCCGCGCGATCGCTCATGCAGGACCCGTCAGGCCGATGGCTGGCGATGGGCGCTCGACCTCCGGGAACGTCGCTCGCTCTCGTGCTCCCCCGCGCCTTCGGCGGCACCGCCCTGCGCGCGCGCTCGTGAGCTGACCGTCAGCCCAAGCGAACGGCGGTCCCCGACGCGGTGACCATCAGCATCGAGCCGCCCTGGCCGACCGTCTCGTAGTCGAGATCCACGCCCACGACCGCATCGGCGCCCAGCGCCGCTGCGGCGGCGGTCATCTCCTCCACCGCGATCGAGCGGGCCTTGTTCAGCTCCTGTTCGTAGGCGCCCGAACGCCCGCCGACGATGTCGCGGATGCCAGCGAACAGGTCCTTGAAGATGTTCGCGCCGAGGATCGCCTCACCCGTCACCAGGCCGCGGTACTCGGCGATCGGGCGTCCCTCGAGGGTCGGCGTCGTGGAGATGATCATCGTGTCCTCCGGGGCTCTCTGTGGCGATGGGCTGCCGCCCGAGGATAGCTCAGCCGAACCCGAGAGCCGTCCAGGCGGGGCCACCGGGAGCCTCGATCAGCTCGACCAGGACGCCGTGGCACGAGCGCGGATGGATGAAGGCCACGGGTCCTTCGGCGCCCTTGCGCGGGGCCGTGTCGATCAGCTCGAGGCCGTCCATCTCGAGCCGCAGGAGCGTCTCCGTCAGGTTGGGAACCTCGAAGCACACGTGGTGGAACCCTTCGCCCTTGGCGGCGAGGAAGCGGGCCACGCCCGTGCTGTCGTCCGTCGGCTGGACGAGCTCGATCTTGGACTCGCCGACCGTGAGGAAGGCGATGCGGACCCGGTCGTGCTCGATGTCCATGATCGTCTCGAGCTCGAGGCCCAGCATGTCTCGCCACAGGCCCAGGGCGGTCTCGATCGAGGCCACGATCAGCGCGACGTGATGGATCTTGCCGAGCGATCGGATGCGCGCCGGCAATGGCCTTCCCGCGCTCACGATCGCTCCTCGTGTCGATGCTTCATCGCGTTCGCCTCCGCTCCCGTGTTCAGACCGTGATGAGCTCGCGGTGCTCGCCCCATGCCACCCGGAGCCGATCGCTGATCTCCCCGACCGTCGCATAGGCGCGGACCGCCTCCACGATCGCCGGCATCAAGTTGCCGTCGGCGCGAGCGATCCGCTCGAGCTCATCCATGGCCGCGTCCCAGGCCTCGGCCGAACGTTCGGCTCGGACCCGCCGGACGCCCTCGATCTGGCGCCGCTCCCCTTCCGGGTCGATCCGGTGGGTCGGTGGCGTCGAGACCTCGTCGTCGCGGAACTTGTTCACCCCGACGACGACCTGGTCGCCACTGTCCACGGCTCGCTGGACGCGATAGGCAGCCTCCTGTATCTCCCGTTGCTGGAAGCCACGCTCGATCGCCGCGAGCGTCCCCCCCATCGATTCGATCTCATCGAGATAGGTCCACGCGGCTGCCTCCAGCTCGTTGGTAATGCTCTCGACGTAGTACGAGCCCGCCAGCGGATCCGGTGTCTCGGTGACGCCCGCCTCATAGGCCAGGATCTGCTGCGTCCGCAGGGCCAAGCGGGCGGCCTCCTCGGTCGGGAGCGCAAGCGCCTCGTCGCGCGAGTTGGTGTGAAGACTCTGCGCTCCCCCGAGGACGGCCGCCAGCGCCTGGATCGTGGTCCGGACGACGTTGTTGTCGATCGACTGGGCGGTCAGGCTCGATCCGGCGGTCTGAACGTGGAACCGGCACAGCAGCGACTTGGGGTTCGTCGCCCCGAACCGCTCGCGCATGATCGTCGCCCACATCCGGCGGGCAGCCCGGAACTTGGCGACCTCCTCGAACAGCTCCGACCAGGCCGCGAAGAAGAAGGACAGGCGCCCCGCGAAGTCGTCCACGTCGAGGCCCCGCTCGACGGCGGCCTCGACATAGGCGACCGCGTCGGCCAGGGTGAACGCCAGCTCCTGTGCGGCCGTCGCGCCGGCCTCGCGCATGTGGTAGCCGCTGATCGAGATCGTGTTCCAGCGCGGCAGCTCGCGGGCGCAGAACTCGAAGACGTCGGTCACGAGGCGCATCGAGGGACGCGGCGGAAAGATGTAGGTGCCGCGGGCGATGTACTCCTTGAGGATGTCGTTCTGGGTTGTGCCCGAGATACGCTCGCGCGGGACCCCCTGGGCCTCCGCTGCGGCGACGTACAGCGCCAGCAGGATGGGGGCGGTCGCATTGATGGTCATCGAGGTGCTGACCTCCCCGAGCGGCAGGCCGTCGACGAGGACGGCCATGTCGGCAAGGCTGCTGATCGGGACGCCGACCCGGCCGACCTCGCCTTCGGCCTCCGGGGCGTCGGAGTCGTAGCCCATCTGGGTGGGCAGGTCGAATGCGACCGACAGACCGGTCTGGCCGTGGTCCAGGAGGTATCGGAACCGGCGGTTGGTCTCCTCGGCGGTCGCGAACCCTGCGTACTGGCGCATGGTCCAGAAGCGACTGCGGTACATCGTGGGCTGGACTCCGCGGGTGAACGGGAACTCGCCCGGACGCCCGAGGTCGCGATCCTCTTCGAGCCCCTCGAGGTCGGCGGACGTGTAGAGGTCGCGCACCTCGATACCCGATGACGTCTCGAACCGCTCGCGCCGCTCTGGGGCCGCCCCCCGGGCCTTCGTCCGGAGCGTCTCGCGCCATCGGTCGCGGCCCGGGTCCCGGCCCTCCCCCACCGGGCGACGCGGTCGCTCGACGGGCTGGCTCATCCGAGGACCACCAGGATGTCACCGAGCTCCACGGTGGAGCCGGCACCCACTGGCACACGGGTCACCGTTCCCGAGCGTGGCGCCCGCAGCTCGTTCTGCATCTTCATGGCCTCCACCGCGAGCAGGGTCTGGCCGGCCTCGACGGTATCGCCGGGGGCGACGGCCACGGACGCGATCCTGCCGGGGATGATGGCACGGATCTCCAGCGGCCCACCAGCGGCTCCGCCCGCGGCCGCGTCACGCGAGGCACGCTCGCGGAGGGCGGCCCTCGCTTCGTCCTCGACCAGCAGCTCGAAGCGCCAGCCCTCGACGACGACCTCGACCCCAAGTCGGCCGTCGCGATCGACAGGGCCCACGGCGCCCACCACCACGTTGGATCGGTCGGTGGCCGTCCGTTCCGGCCCGATGGTCACCGGCTCGTCCCCGGGATGGGCGGATGGAGGCGCGAGCATGACTCGCCGGGCTCTGGCGCCCGTAGGTCGTGTCATCGAGGCCAGCGATCGGCGGATGCCCGACGGCCCGCTTCCCGCCAGGCCGAGCCGCTGCCGTCTTTGCGCAAAGACGGATCCGTCGCGGCTCCCACGGGCACCCCGTCGGCGACGCCCGCCGCCACCTGGGCCGCCCGCACCAACGCCTCTGCCCGGCGCGCATCGCCCGCCCAGCGCGTGGCCACCCAATCCGTCGATAGCTCGCCCGCCGCAAATGCGGCATCGCGCATCAATGCACGGTCGAATGGGAGCGTGGTTTGGATGCCGGTCACGGCGACTTCGTCGAGCGCCCGGCGCATCCGGTCGATGGCGGTACCGCGGTCCGGGCCGACCGTCATGACCTTGGCGATCAGCGGATCGTAGTGCGGTGGCACGCGCTCCCCAGCGCGAAGTGCCGTGTCCACTCGAACCCCTGGACCCGATGGCATCCGCCAGTCGCCCACCCGTCCCGGCGACGGCGCGAACGAGCGCGCCGGATCCTCGGCGGCCAAGCGGACTTCGATCGCGTGGCGATCCGGGGTCAGCGCGTTGGCGGCCGCCGCCAGGACCGCCTCCGACAACGGCGCCCCCGCCGCGATCCACAACTGCTCCGCGACGAGATCGAGATCCGTCACCAGCTCCGTCACGCCGTGCTCGACCTGAAGGCGCGCATTGACCTCGAGGAACCAGAACCGCCGGTCCGTGTCGAAGAGGAACTCGGCCGTCGCGGCGTTGTGCAGCTTCGCGCCGCGCGCGGCACGGATGGCGAGGTCGTGGAGCTGGGCTCGTTCACCGAGCGTCAGCCCCGGCGCCGGCGATTCCTCGACGAGCTTCTGGTGCCGCCGCTGGATCGAGCAGTCGCGTTCGCCCAGGGCGACGATCGTGCCGTGCGCGTCCCCGAGCAGTTGCACCTCGATATGACGGGCCGGCCGCACCTCTCGCTCCAGGTAGACCGCGCCATCGCCGAATGCTGCCAGTGCCTCTGCCGCCCCTCCCGCCAAGGCGGCCGGCAGATCCGCCGCGGTCGTCACGCGCCGCATGCCACGACCCCCGCCGCCGGCCGAGGCTTTCACCAGCAACGGAAAGCCGACCTCCTCGGCGGCCCCGACGACCGCTGCGGCCTGGTCGGGTCGGTCTACGGCCGCGGCCTCGTACGTCCCCGGCACCACCGGGACGCCGGCATCCTTCGCCGTCCGACGCGCGGTCAGCTTGTCCCCGAGGGCGTCGATCGCGTCGGGCGTGGGCCCGATGAATGTGAGACCGGCATCCATCACCGCGCGCGCGAAGGCAGCGCGTTCCGACAAGAAGCCGTAACCGGGGTGGATCGCCTCGGCGCCCGTCTCCCGCGCCGCATCGACGATCGCGTCGGCGCGCAGATAGCTCTCCGTCGCCGGCGCCGGACCAAGTCGGACCGCGGTGTCGGCCGCCACGACATGGCCTGCCTCGACGTCGGCGTCGGAGTACACGGCGACGGTTTCGACGCCGAGATCGCGACACGTGCGGATGATGCGTAGGGCGATCTCCCCCCGGTTCGCGACGAGGATCCGAGCGAACGGCCGGCCGCCGTCTTTGCGCAAAGACGCGCCCTTCCCCGCCGTGCGCGAAGACGCGGTCACAGCGGGATGTTGCCGTGCTTCTTAGGCGGGTTCGTGTCGCGCTTGTCGGCCAGCATCTCCAATCCGCCGATGAGCCGGGGGCGCGTCTCCGAAGGCCTGATGACATCATCCACATACCCACGGGCCGCCGCCGCGTATGGGTTGGCGAAACGCTCCTCGTAATCGGCGACCAGCCGGGCGCGTTCGGCGGTCGGGTCGGCCGCGGCGGCGATGGTGTCGCGATGGAGGATGTTGACCGCGCCCTCGGCGCCCATGACCGCGATCTCCGCAGTCGGCCATGCCAGGTTGATGTCGCCCCGGACGTGCTTGCTCGACATGACGTCGTAGGCGCCTCCATAGGCCTTGCGCGTGATCACCGTCAGCTTGGGGACGGTCGCCTCGCAGTAGGCATACAGCAGCTTCGCGCCGTGGCGGATGATCCCGCCGTGCTCCTGGCCGACGCCCGGCATGAAGCCCGGCACATCGACCAGCGTGATGAGCGGCACGTTGAAGCAATCGCAGGTCCGGACGAACCGCGCCGCCTTCGTCGAGGCATCGATGTCCAACGACCCCGCGAGGACCGCCGGTTGCTGGGCGACGATCCCGACGCTGCGTCCTCCGAGGCGCGCAAAGCCGGTCAGGATGTTCGGTGCCCAGCCCGGCTGTATCTCGAGAAAGGCGCCGTCGTCGACGACGAGCTCGATCACATCGTGCATGTCGTATGGCTTGCTCGGGTCGTCGGGGACGATCCGATCCAATGCGACATCCTGCCGATCGATCGGATCGGATGTCGGCCCACGCGGCGCATCCCCGAGATTGTTCTGTGGCAGATGCCCCAGGATGCGCCGCGCGAACCCGAGCGCCTCCGCCTCGTCACGAGCCGCGATGTGCGCCACTCCGCTGCGCGTCGTGTGCGTCGTCGCACCACCGAGGGTCTCCGCATCCACATCCTCGTGGGTGACGGCCTTCACGACGTTGGGCCCGGTCACGAACATGTAGCTCGTGCCTTCCACCATGATGGTGAAATCGGTGATCGCCGGGGAGTACACGGCCCCGCCGGCACACGGACCCATCACCAGCGACACCTGCGGCACGACGCCGGACGCCAGCGTGTTGCGCAGGAAGATGTCGGCGTAGCCACCGAGGGACACGACGCCCTCCTGGATCCGCGCGCCGCCGGAATCGTTGAGCCCGATGATCGGTGCCCCGACCTTCATCGCGAGATCCATCACCTTGCAGATCTTCTCGGCGTATGCCTCGGACAGTGATCCGCCGAACACGGTGAAGTCCTGGCTGAAGACGAACACCAGCCGACCGTCGATCTTGCCGTGCCCGGTGACCACGCCGTCCCCCAGGAACGCGGTCTCGGCGTCGGGATTGCGATTCGTGACGAAAGCGTCGAACTCGACGAACGATCCGGCGTCGAGCAAGAGCTCCAATCGTTCGCGTGCGGTGAGTTTTCCGCGCTCGTGTTGCTGGTCGATGCGCTCCTGTCCACCGCCGAGCATCGACTCCGCGCGCATCGCGTCGAGCCGTGCGGCTCGCTCCTCATTCGTCGGCAATGCCGATCCTCCCGCTGCGGTGGGCCGTCTTTGTGCAAGGACAGTGGCCATCATACGGTCCCTACTTATCCACCGAAATGGTGAACAACTCGCGATCCGTGTGGATAACCAGCCTCTCCGCTAGGGCGCGGGCTGGAGTAGCATGACCGCATCCCCGCCCCAACCGCCCGCAGAGCGCGCGAGCCCGGCCGATGATTCGAGGTGATGCCCTGGTGACCAATGTGATCGCGATCGCCAATCAGAAGGGTGGAGTGGGCAAGACCACCACGGCGATCAACCTCGCGGGCGCCCTCGCTGAGGAGGGCCTCCGGGTCCTCTGCATCGATATGGATCCCCAGGCCAACCTGACGGCGGGACTCGGGATCAACCTCAACACCGTCGAACGCTCGATGGCCGACGTGCTCGCCGATGGACGAGCGACGCTTCCCGAAGTCATCCGCCCCACCGAGAGTGCGGGCATCGACGTCGCCCCGGCGCACATCGACCTGGCATCGACCGAGGGCGAACTGTTCACGGCCCTCGGCCGCGAGCAGATCCTCCGTGACGCGATCGAGGGGCAGACGGACGCCTACGATTACGTCCTCATCGACTGCCCGCCGAACCTCGGGCTACTGACGGTCAACGGTCTCGTCGCGGCGAATGGCGTCATCATCCCGGTCCAGACCCAGTATTACGCGATGAAGGGCCTGACGAATCTCGTCAAGGTCATCAACGCGATCCGGCTCAAGCTCAACCGGGACCTGAAGATCCTCGGGCTGTTGCCCACGTTCTACGACGGTCGCACCAACCTCGCTCGCGACATGCTCGACGAACTGCGAGTCGTCGGCGATCACCACGTGTTCAGCAGCATCATCCGCAACACCGTGAAGCTCGGCGAGGCACCGCTGGTGGGACGCCCCATCACGACCTATGCCGGGGGCAGCGACGCCGCGCGTACGTACCGCGAGCTCGCACGGGAGGTGGTGGAACTTGGCACGGCCTGATTTCCGAGCGACCGCCGCGCGTCGCCTGTCGGAAGAGCGCGAGCTCTCCCCTGCCATCGTCAGCCTCCTGTCGAACGACTCCCCGACACGCAGCGTCGGCGTCCGGATCGTCCCGGTCGATCGCATCGACTCCAACCCACAGCAGCCTCGGCTGGCCTTCAACCAGGAGACGCTCGACGAGCTGACTGCCTCCATCCGCGAGCATGGCGTCCTGCAGCCCATCCTCGTCCGACCCATCGGTCAGAACCGCTACCAGCTCGTGGCGGGTGAGCGGCGCTGGCGAGCCTCGAAGCAGGCCGGCCTCGAGACGATCCCGGCCCTCATCGAGGAGATCGACGACGACACCGCCCTGGAGATCTCGATCATCGAGAACCTCCAGCGCGAGGACATCTCACCGCTTGATGAAGCCGCGATGTACGACCGGATGGTCCGCGAACACGGCTATAGCATCCGCAAGCTTGCCGACAAGCTGGGCAAGGACAAGGGATATCTCGAGAACCGGCTCCGCCTGGCGGACGCGCCCCCGGAGATCCGCGAGCTGGTGTCCTTGCGCAAAGACACCCTGTCCCATGCCTACGAGCTGATGAAGGTCGACGACCCCAAGAAGCGACGCCGGCTGGCCGACCAGGTGGCTCGTGGCGAACTGACCCTGATCAAGCTCCGCGACAAGATCGAGGGTCGCCGGTCTCGGCCGGTACGCGTC
>JARDZW010000189.1 GCA_029240655.1 Chloroflexota bacterium | reverse complement strand
GTGCGTCGCCAGCGAGCGGATAGCCGCCACTTGCCGGTCGCGCGCCACGAAATGCAGGCTGTTCGCGGCGATGAGCCCGTCGAGCGGGGGCAGCGGGAGCTCCGTCGTGAAATCCGCCACCAGAGTCGTGAGTCCCACGCCGGGGAACCGTGCGGCGACGGTGGACGCGTTCGACCGCAACGCACTGGCGTCTCGATCCACGACGACGATCTGCGCGCCCGGACCGAGGACCTCGGCGAGGGCGAGGGTGAACGCTCCCTCTCCCGCCCCGATATCCGCCCAGGTGCCGCCCGAACCTGGGATCCCGCCCCGGATGAGGGCGACGTGGTCGCGGTGGTCCATCGTCAGCCGGTGTTCTGCAGGCCAGCGGCCACGCCATTCACGGACATCTGGACCAGGCGCAGGACCCGAGGGCGCTCCGGGTCGTCCGCCGGGAGGGCACGGAACCGGGCAAGGAGGCGCACCTGGAGCTCCGACAGGGCGTCCACGTACGGATTGCGCAGCCCGATCGAGCGCTGGAGTACCGGCGCGCCGTCGAGCAGGTGGTCGCGACCGGTCACCCGCAGGAGCAACCCGACAGTCCGGTGGTATTCCGCCTCGATCGCCTCCCAGCGACGGTCATCGTCCTGGCTCGTCGCGAGCGACGCGTACCGGCGGGCGACGCCCATGTCCGCCTTGGCCAGGATCATCTCGGCGTTGTCGAGCACGGACGCCAGAAACGGCCACGACCGGTACAACCGGCCGATCTCGCCGAGCCCCTCGTCGCCGTGCGCGGCGCGGAACGCCTCCAGGGCCGAGCCGAGGCCATACCAGCCGGGCACGTTGATGCGCGACTGGGACCAGGCGAACGTCCACGGAATCGCGCGCAGGTCGTCGATCGGGGGCATCGCCGCCCCGGACCCACCGGCTCTCCCGCGGGCCGCCGGCCGGGATCCGAGGCGGAGATCCGACAGCTCCGCGATGGGCGTGATGTCGCGGAAGAACCCAGCGAACCCACGGTCGTCGTGGATCAGCGCGCGGTACGCGTTCCGGGCCGTGTCGGCCAGCTCCGCCATCAGGGGTCCACCCTCGCGTAACGCTTCCGTGGCGGCGGCATCGTGCTCGGGCGTCGAGGCGATGAGCGCAGCGCCCGTCAGCTGCTCGAGGTGGCGTCGGGCGATGGCGGGATCGGCGTAGTTGGCGGCGATGACCTCCCCTTGCTCGGTGAGCTTGAGGCGCCCATCGACCGAGCCCGGTGCGCCCCCGAGGATCGCCCGATTGGCGGGTCCGCCGCCGCGCCCGATGGCGCCGCCGCGACCATGGAAGAGCGTCAGCTCGACGCCGTGCTCCCGTGCGACCGCGACGAGCCCCTCCTGGGCGCGATGCAGCATCCAGGCGGCGGCGAGGAACCCGGACTCCTTGTTCGAGTCGGAGTAGCCGAGCATCACCTCCTGGCGGTCACCGCGGGTGGCAAGGTGGGCTCGATAGCCGGGGTCGCGCAGCAGCTCGTCCAGGATGGCGCCGGCCCCCGCGAGCGCGTCCGAAGATTCGAACAACGGCACGACGTCCAGGCGCGGGGCCGGGGCCTCGGACCCGTCATCGGTGGGCTCGGTCGCGATGCGCGCCAGGCGCAGCACGTCGGTCACATCCCGGGCCGACGCCGTGAACGAGACCACGAACCGTCGGCACGCCTCTTCTCCGAACCGATCCTGGAGCGCGACGATGGATCGGAACGTGGCCAGCACCTCGTCGAGCGTGACGCCCGGCGCGACCTCGACGCTGCCGTCCACGTCCGCCGGACCGGTCCCGTCCCCGAGCCGTTCGAGTGCCGCCCGATGGACCGCGCCGTGTTGCCGGACTTCGAGCGACGCGAGGTGGAATCCGTACGTCGCGACCTGCCAGCGCAGCTCGGCAACCTCGCCCCAGGCGACGCGCTCCAGGCCATCCACGACGAGTGCGGCCTGGAGCTCGGCCAGCTCCGCATCGAGGTCCGCGGCAGCTTCGTAGTGGCCGGAGCGGGGTCCCGTGTCGTCGGCCAGCGTCACGCGAGTCCGGCGCAGCCGCTCGGCGATGAACCCGAATCGCTGGCGATATGGCTCGTCCGGGAAGCGACGGCGGAGCTGACGGTCCGTTTCGGGAAAGGCCTCTGCGTCGCGGGCCAGGCGGTTCGCGAGGGGCCGGGCGACGCGCGTCGACGTCGTGGCCGCCGAGACCGTCTGCATCAGGCGCAGCGCGACCGCTTCGTACCCGTGGAGGACGTGGTCCGCCTGGATGCGCAGCGTCCGTTCGGTCATCTCGGCCGTCACGGCCGGGTTCCCGTCGCGGTCACCGCCGATCCACGATCCGAAGCGCAGGAACGCCGGTACGCGGGGCGGTCGAGCGCCCGTCCGAGGGCTGCGCGCGCCCGGGGTATCCAGCGCGGCGTCGGTGGTGCGATACAGCCGTGGCACGAGCGTGAACAACGTCGCATCGAACACGGCCATCGCCGTACGCACTTCGTCGAGCGGTTCGGGGGCCACGGAGCGCAGGTCGGAGGTCCGCCACATGAGCGTGATCTCCTCGCGCAGCCGACGGCGGACCTCGCGGTCCTCCGACGGCGTGAGACGCGGGTCGTCCAGACGCTCGAGGAGCGCCGCACAACGACGCAACGCGATGAGCGCGGTCCGTCGCCGAGCTTCGGTCGGATGCGCGGTCAGGACCGGCGTGATGCGCAGGCGGGCGAAGATGTCGTCGAGCGCCGCGTCGTCGCGCCCGGCCCGGCGCAGCCGCGCCACCGCCTCGGCGATCGAGTCGTCCAGGATCCCGTCGCGCGCCGAACGCTCCCGGCGCCGAAGGGCCCGGACGCGGCCGCGGGCCTCGGCGAGGTTCACCAGCTGGAAGTACAGGGAAAACGCCGAGATGACCGCCTCGACGGCCCCCACGTCCAGTCCGTCGAGCTCGGCCTCGACGCGCGCCCGTAGCTCCAGGTCGTCGCCACGGCGCAGGTCGATGGCCGCGCGCCGGAGTCGCTCGACCAGGTCGAAGATCTCAGCGCCAGCCTGCTCCTCGATGACCTGGCCCAGGAGCGCGCCGAGGAGCCGGACCTCGAGCGCAAGGGGGTCGCGCGCGCCGGCAGATCCGATGCCCGTCGGCTCCGCGCGTCGTGGCCGCGGTCCCGATCTCCGTCCGCCCGGTGCCGTCACGTCGCCGACCCGGAGCGTCGCTCGGCCTGCCGTGTCCGCAACCTAGCGAGCACGCGACCGCAACCTTTCTGCGCCGCAACCTTTCCTACCCTTGTATCGTGACCACGATGGCAGCCGATCGGACGAGGCTTCGAAACGCTCGCCCGCCGGGTTCGGCGGGCCGGAAGCGCGCGTCGGCCGAAGCCGCCACGGAACGTCGCGAGTCGGTCGGCTCGGCCGCGATCTCCGCCCCCGACCAGCTCGACCAGTTGCGGTTCATCCACGACGTCGCGCGCCTGGCCACGACCGCGCGCACCTGGGACGAGCTGCTCGAGACGGTCGTCGACGGGACGCGCGACGCCCTCCATGCCGATGTCTCCTCGCTGTACCTGCTCGACCGGGACGGAGCGTACCTGACGCTGGCCGCGACCAACGGCCTCGACCGCTTCCAGATCGGCCGGGCGCGGGTCCCGTTCGGCGAAGGCGTGACCGGTCACGTGGCGGCCCATCGCGAGCCGCTGATGATCCCCGATGTCAAAGCGGACCCACGCTTCCTCTGGGTCCGCGGCCTCGACCAGCGACGCTTCGTGACGTCCATGCTCAGCGTCCCGCTCTCGTGGCACGATCAGACCGTCGGTGTGCTCAACGTCCAGACCGAGGAGCGTCGCGTCTTCAGCCCGTCGGACGTGGCCCAGCTGAGCGCCGTCGCCGACCTCCTGGCCGGCATCGTCGAGAAGGGCCGCCAGCAATCGGAGGCCGAGGCCCGGGTCGAGTCGCTCAAGGCGATCGACGAGGCGCGCAGCGAGCTCATCGCGCTCGTCACCCACGAGCTGCGTACCCCGCTCGCGGTCGTGCGTGCGTATGCCGACCTGCTCGCCGAGGAACCGCAGCTCGCCGGACGCGAATCGCGCGACGTCGAGCGGCGCAAGACGCGCGCGGACTGGCACGGCGCGACGCTCGAGCAGATCGAGCGACTCGACCGCCTCGTGGATTC